>NZ_JBVJRT010000016.1:0-126590 GCF_055607425.1 Lentzea sp. NPDC037011
GTGTGCCGATGGGATGCGTCAGACACATCCACTCCGCCCGGAGGTCCTCCCATGTTCAACCCGACACGCCGTCAACAACCTGATTAGTCACTACAACTAGAGCGACAACGGCCTGCGGAAGCCGCGGACCGCGAAGAACGCTCCGATGGCGGCGATCACGCCGCTCGTTACCAGTGCTCCGGCCACGCCCGTGACGGGGTGGGCGAGTGCGAGGCTGCGGGCGGCGTCGACCGCGTAGGTCAGCGGGTTGACCTTGGCGACCGCCTGCAACCAGCCCGGCAGGCCGTTGATCGGCACGAACGCGCTGGACGCGAACATCAGCGGGAACATCGCGAGGAAGCCGACGGTCTGCATCAGCTCGGCCTTGCGCACCCACGCCGCGATCGCGATGAACACCCAGCTCAGCGCCCACCCCACGACCAGCGCGAGTCCCAGCGCCGCGAGCGTGCCGAGCACACCGCCGTCGGGCCGGAACCCGAACACCAGCACGCCGAACGCGATCATCAGCACGAGCTGGAACGCGGTCCGCACGGCGTCGGAGAGGTTGCGTGCCAACAGAACCGTGCTGGGCCTGATGGGCAGCGAACGGAACCGTGCGAGCACACCGTTCGACATGTCCTGCACGAGCCCGATGCCGGACGCGAGAGAGGACTGCATCGCGGTGTTCACGAGGATCGCGGGCAGCAGGAAGTTGATGTAGCTCATGCCCGGCGGGAAGTTCGCCGTTGAGGTGATGCTGCTGAAGATCTGGCTGAACAGCGTCAGCATGATCAACGGCTGCAGGATGCTGAAGAACACCAGCGCGGGCGTGCGCAGCAGTGCGCGCAGCGAACGGCCGGTCAGCACGAGAACCTGTGTCGGGTAGCTGCTGCCGTGCCAGGTCAATGTCGCCATGATTTCCCCCTAGTTCGCGGCGAGCGTGAGGTAGACGTCGTCCAAAGTGGGCTCTTTGAGGCCGATCTCGTGTGCCTCCAAGCCGTTGTCGTCCAACGCGCGCACGACCGTCGCAAGGTCGCGTGAGGCGCTGACGGGAGTGGTGAGCGTGAGGCCTTCTGCGACCGGGTGGAGGCCGACCGAGGTGATCGCCCGCACCGCGGTGTCCACATCGGACGCCGAGTCGAGCGTCACGGTCACCGTGCGCTGACCGACCTGGGCCTTGAGCTCCGCGGACGTGCCGGACGCGACGACCTTGCCGTGGGACAGCACGGTGATCGAGTGGGCGAGCCGGTCGGCCTCGTCCAGGTACTGCGTCGTGAGCAGCACGGTCGTGCCGTCCGCCACGAGCTTCTCGACGATCTCCCACATCGCGAGGCGGCTGGCCGGGTCGAGACCGGTGGTCGGCTCGTCCAGGAACAGCACCTCGGGGCGGCCGACCAGCGACGCGGCCAGGTCGAGGCGGCGCCGCATGCCGCCGGAGTAGGTCTTGGCGTTGCGCCTGGCTGCGTCGGTGAGGTCGAACTGCTCCAGCAGCTCGTCCGCGCGCTGGTGGGCCTGCCGTCCGCTGGCACCGAGCAGGCGTGCGATCAGCACGAGGTTGTCGTGGCCGCTCAGCTGTTCGTCGACGGCGGCGAACTGGCCGGTGAGGCCGATCCGGCTGCGCACCTCGTGGCCCTGCTTGACGACGTCGAAGCCGGCGACCCGCGCGTCGCCACCGGTGGGCGGCAGCATGGTCGTGAGGATGTTGACCAGCGTGGTCTTGCCGGCGCCGTTGTGGCCGAGCAGGCCCAGCACGGTGCCCTTCCTGGCGGTGACGCTCACGCCGTCGAGCGCGGTCACGTCACCGAACTTCTTGCTGACCTCGTGGGCCTCGATCATGAGCTCACTCATCTGTTCCCCCTTTGAGCGCGCCGTGCAGGAAGAGCTCGACGATGGCGGCGGGTTCGGCTTCTGTCTCGCCGAAGCCCGCGCCCATGCGGTTGGTGAAGACGGCGCCGAGCAGCATCCGCCCGGCGAGGTCGGGGCTGACGCGCAGATCCGCGTCGCCGAAGAGCTCCGCGACCGCGTCCGACAGCTGCTGCATGCCGATGGGCGGTCCCTTGTGCTTCTTGTGGTCTTCGTCGTGCGGTCGGTAACCCGTCTCGCGCAACGTGCCGATGAGGCCCCACATGCGGTCCAGGTAGCCGCTGAACGTGGCGACCCCCGCGGTCAGGCGTTCCTCCAGCGGTGCGTCCGCCGGGATCGCCGCGAGCCGGGCGACCTCCTCGTCGGAGTGCAACGCGCGCTGGACGCACGCGTCCAGCAGCTCCGCCTTGTCCCTGAAGACGCGGAACACCGTGCCCTCCGCGATCCCGGCCGCGGCGGCGATCTGGCTGGTGGTGACGTTCGCGCCGGCCTTGACGACGAGCGGCAGCGTCGCCTGGACGATCGCTTCGCGGCGGTCTTCCGGGCTCATCGCGGGGGCACGGCGGCGGCGTGGTTCCTCTGGCACGTCTGCCACTGTATGAGTGAGTACTCACTCATGTCAATGAGTGGGCACTCACTCACTCGCGCGGGTCGAGTGACGTACTAGCACACGGGACCGACAGTTCCCCGGTCCGAGGCGGTTCAAGATCCCGACCTGTCCACAACCCGCGAGTAGTCCACAGATCCCCGTCCACGCCACCACCCCGCCCCGCCACCGGAGCAACCTGGACCCGCAACCTCTCGACCTGGAGGCGAGTCCCATGGCCTGGAATTCCACCGTGATCACCGTTGTTGGCACCGTGGTCGGCGACATCAGCCACCGCGTCGGCGAGGACGGCAGGAGCAACGCCTTCTTCCGCATCGCCTCGACCGAGCGCCGGTACAACACCGCGATCGGCGACTGGGAGGACGGCGAGACCCTGACGCTCGGTGTCACGTGCTGGCGCAAGCTCGCCGACACCGTGCGCACCGCGGTCGGCAAGGGCGATCCCGTGGTGGTCCAGGGCCGGCTCCGGACACGTGTCTACGAGAAGGACGACCAGAAGAAGACCGTGCTGAACGTGGACGCGAGCACCATCGGGCTCGACCTCAGCCGGGTCCAGTCCCTGGGCGCCGCCACCGTCGTAGAACCGCGAGTGAGCGAAGATCTCGCGGGGAACCCGGCCGTGGCGACCGCACCGTTCTGATCTTGCGCCGATCGGGGCAACTCGTACCGGAGTTCGGGAACCCGCACGATCCGGCGGCACCGCCGGAGATGATGTACGCACTGCGATCCGAGAAGGAGGGAAGCTCGTAGACCGGGCCGACGAGGACCGATCGCCGAGGGTCGTTCACGTTCGAATGGAATGAGCTGGTCACCGTCTCGCGTGCCGCTCGATCCGGACCTGGACACCTGCTTGTCGGCGACCGAGGTCAACGGCCTCCGGGCACCGCTCTACGATCGCCGCCATGGCCGAGTTCATCTACACCATGAAAAAGGTGCGCAAGGCGCACGGTGACAAGGTCATCCTCGATGACGTCACGATCATGTTCTACCCCGGCGCGAAGATCGGTGTGGTCGGTCCCAACGGCGCCGGCAAGTCGAGCGTGCTCAAGATCATGGCGGGGTTGGACACGCCCAACAACGGCGAGGCGTACCTGTCGCCCGGCTACACCGTGGGCATCCTCCAGCAGGAGCCGCCGCTCAACGAGGAGAAGACCGTCCTCGGCAACGTCCAGGAGGGCCTGGGCGAGATCAAGGTGAAGCTCGACCGCTTCAACGAGATCGCCGAGCTGATGGCGACCGACTACTCCGACGAGCTGATGGAGGAGATGGGCAAGCTCCAGGAGGAGCTCGACCACGCCGACGCGTGGGACCTCGACTCCCAGCTGGAGCAGGCGATGGACGCCCTGCGCTGCCCGCCCCCGGACGCCGACGTCACCAAGCTCTCCGGTGGTGAGCGCCGCCGCGTCGCGCTGTGCAAGCTGCTGCTGAGCAAGCCCGACCTGCTGCTGCTCGACGAGCCCACCAACCACCTGGACGCGGAGAGCGTCCTGTGGCTGGAGCAGCACCTCGCGCAGTACGCCGGCGCCGTGCTCGCCGTGACCCACGACCGGTACTTCCTGGACAACCTGGCCGAGTGGATCCTCGAGATCGACCGCGGCCGGACCCACCCGTACGAGGGCAACTACTCCACCTACCTGGAGAAGAAGGCCGAGCGGCTCGCGGTCCAGGGCAAGAAGGACCAGAAGCTGCAGAAGCGCCTCAAGGACGAGCTGGAGTGGGTGCGCTCCGGCGCCAAGGCCCGCCAGGCCAAGTCCAAGGCGCGTCTCGACCGCTACGAGGAGATGGCGGCCGAGGCGGAGAAGACCCGCAAGCTCGACTTCGAGGAGATCCAGATCCCGCCGGGCCCGCGTCTGGGCAGCGTCGTGGTCGAGGTCGACAAGCTGAAGAAGGGCTTCGGCGACCGGGTCCTGATCAACGACCTGTCGTTCACGTTGCCGCGCAACGGCATCGTCGGCGTCATCGGTCCGAACGGCGTCGGCAAGACGACGCTGTTCAAGACCATCGTCGGTCTCGAGGAGCCGGACGCCGGCACCGTGAAGGTCGGCGAGACGGTCCTGCTGTCCTACGTCGACCAGAACCGCGGCGGCATCGACCCGAAGAAGAACGTGTGGGAGGTCGTGTCCGGTGGGCTCGACTACATCCACGTCGGCAACGTCGAGATGCCGTCCCGCGCGTACGTCAGCGCCTTCGGCTTCAAGGGTCCTGACCAGCAGAAGCCCGCGGGTGTGCTGTCCGGCGGTGAGCGCAACCGCCTGAACCTCGCGCTCACGCTCAAGCTCGGCGGCAACCTGATCCTGCTGGACGAGCCGACGAACGACCTGGACGTCGAGACCCTGGGCTCGCTGGAGAACGCGCTTGAGCAGTTCCCCGGCTGCGCCGTGGTCATCTCCCACGACCGGTGGTTCCTCGACCGCGTCGCCACGCACATCCTCGCGTGGGAGGGCACAGACGAGGACCCGTCGAAGTGGTACTGGTTCGAGGGCAACTTCGAGGGGTACGAGAAGAACAAGCTCGAGCGCCTGGGTGCCGACGCCGCGAGGCCGCACCGCGTCACCTACCGCAAGTTGACACGGGACTGAGAGGGCAACGGCGACGTCGTGGCGGCGAGGGGCGAGACGCAGGCGAACGTCGAGGTGAGCACGCTGGCCGTGCCCGCCTGGCGGCTGCGTTGGCGGGCACCGGAGCTCGCTCTGGTGCTGGGTGAGCGCGTACTGGCGCTCACCTCCGCTCGTCAGGACGACGCCGAGCGGTTGCGGGCCGAGGCGCTCGTGGTCTTCGCGGGCAACCGCGTGGGCCGCGGCGTCCGGGTCGCCGACCGTGCACTCGACGCGCTGAAGGCGGCCGAGGCCGCCGGGGACCACGAGACGGCGTGGCTGCTGCGGGTCGAGCTGGCGGCGTGCGCGCGTGCCGTGGGCGCGCCGCTGACCGGGTTCGCAGCCGTCATGCCCGTCCTGGAGGCGGCGGACGTGCCCGCGGAGCTGCGGGCGTCCGCTCTCGTGCAGGCCAGCGAGTGCCTGGTCACCGTCGGCCGCGGCGACGAGCCGACCCGCGCGCTCGCCGAGGCCGACCAGCTCTACGTCGCCGACACCGAGCTCGACGAGGACATGCGGCTGGTGCTGCGCGGTCTCATCCGCGCGGTGCAGGCAGCGCAGCACCGCCGGTGGGGAGACATCGCCGCCGCCATCGGTGCCGCACGCGAAGGCCTCGACCTGCTGGGCCGGCTCGCCGACCAGTCGGCGGACAGCGGCCAGGCCCACGGCCGGCTGACGCTGGAGCTGGCGCTCGCGTTGATGGACGCGAACCGCATGCTCGACGCGACCGAGGTCGGCGCTCCACTGCTCGACCGCCCGGTGCGCGCACCGGGTGCCTCCACCGCGGGCTGGCTCCGCCTGGCCCTCGCCACGCGGGTGCACCTGCCCGCCGGCCGGGTCGCCGTGGCCCGCGACATGCTGCGCGACGCCGCGACCAGCGCCGAACGCCACCAGCTCGACACGGTGCTCGCCGAGAGCCTGCTGGCGCTGGCGCACGTGCACGAGGTGGCCGGTGACCTCGCCGACGCGCTCACCAACCTCCGTTCCGCCCACGCCGCGGAACGCCGCCGTGCCCGCGCCGTCTACGCCGTGCGCGCCCGGTTCGCCGCCGAGTTCTCCGGCGTCCACCGCCAGCCCGCCGACCTGCACCGGCAGCTCGCGGACCTGCTCCGCCCGATCGAGGGCATGACCAGGCCCGCCGACGGCCTCCTGCCCGCCGCCCTGAAGCAGCAGCTCCGGCAGTGGCGCCCGGTCCAGGTCCGCAAGGCGGACGGCCTGAAGGTCAAGCGGGCACGCCGGGCTGCCGAAGACATGACCGTGGAGGGTTTGTCCGCGGCACGAGCACACGCCGCCGATCGCTGGCGCTTGGTCCAGCCCTTCGGCGAGCCCGGCGACAAGACCCCGGACCCGGTCGAGCCGCCGCCCGTCTCCGAGCGCACGGTTCCCGCGTCCGGTCTCATCGCCTCGGCCGGCGCCATGGTCAGCGGCCGCCGCCGTGCCGCCCGCGTTGCCGCCGGCGAGATCGAGGACACCCCTGCTGCCGCCACCGAGGTCATCCCCGTCGTCCCCGCGTCGCCCGAGGATGCCCCGTCGGCGAATCCCGCGCCGGCCGAGCCGCAGTTGAGCGCCGACCAGGAGCGCAAGCGCAAGGTCGAGCAGCAGCTCATGGAGTTGCAGCGCGAGGCCCGCCGCCAGATCGAGGCGGAACGCGCGGCGCGCGCCGAGGAGCGCGCCAAGGTCGAACGAGAGGCCCGCCAGGCCGCCGAGGAGGCCGCCCGCCAGGAGGCTGCCCGCCAAGAGGCCGCTCGCCGGGAGGCTCAGCGCCGGGAAGCCGCGCGGCAAGAGGCGGCCCGCCAGCAAGCTGCTCGGGAGGAAGCCGCCCGTCAGGAGGCGGCCCGTCAGGAGGCCGCCCGGCAGGAAGCCGCTCGCCAAGAGGCGGCCCGGCAAGAGGCGGCCCGGCAAGAGGCGACCCGGCAAGAGGCGGCCCGGCAGGAGGCGGCTCGCCAGGAGGCGGCGCTTCAGGAGGCCGCTCGCGAGGTCGCCGCCCGTGAGGCCGCCCGCGTCGAAGCTGCCCGAGCCCAGGCCGCCCGCGTGGAAGCGGCTCGGCAGGAGGCCGCCCGCCTGGAAGCAGCGCGCCAGGAGGCTGCGCGTCAAGAGGCCGTGCGCGAAGAAGCCGCGCGTCAGGAAGCCCTCCGCGCCTCCGCGGAACGCGAGGAGGCCGCACGGCAGGAGGCTGCGCGCCACGAGGCAGCAAGGCAGGAGGCGGCCCGGCAGGAGGCGGTGCGGCACGAGTCCGCTCGTCACGAGGCTGCGCGGCAGGAGGTACCGCGGCAGGAGGCAGCGCGGCAGGAGATACCGCGGCAGGAGGCAGCGCGCCGGGAAGCGGCCCTTCACCAGGGTTCGCACCAGGAGAGTGCGAGCCAGGAAGCCGCTCTCAAGGGTGCTGCTCGCGCGGCCGCCGACAGCGACACCGCCGGTGGCGACACCGCCGGTGGCGACACCGCTTATCCGGACACCGCATCTCCGGACGGCGCGGCCTCCGGGGGCGGCGTCGCGGACCCCGACCGCCAGGCCACCCTGCGCACCAGGTCGCCGTTCGCGCAGCCGCCGTTCGTGCCCTCCTCGCAGGAGGAGAGCGTCCTCGACAAGCTCAAGGCCCAGGGCTTGCGCGCCGGTGGTCGCCGCCGTGCCCCCGACGCCACCCGTTCGGCGCCGGCCGAGTCCGAGGCGGACGCCCCGTCGTGGCGCGTCGACCCCCCGGACCGGTTGCGCGACGAGCGCGTTCCCGGCTACTCCGCGGACGCCGCGGACCCCGGTACGTCCCAGTCCTTCTTCGCGGACCTCTCCACGAGTCCGCCCTCGCAGGCGGCCTCCGATGAGCCGTCAGCCCCTCCGGAGACCACCGGCCCGAACTTCTTCGGCGACCCCGACCAGCCGGACCGCACCGCCCGCCCCGGCCTGGCGGCGGCCTTCTCCCGCCCGCCGGCCGCTCCCGACTTCGGCCCGCACGTCGACGACCCGGCCTATCCGCTCTTCACCCCGGCATCAGGCTTCCCGGCGGCCGAGCCGACACCTCCCCCGGCTCCCGAACCTGCTGAGCCGGACCTGGACCTGCCGGATTTGAGCCTGCCGGACCTGAAGCTGCCCGAGCTCACGCTGCCGGAACTCGACTTCAGCTCCCTCGACCTCGGTGACCTCGCGGCGCGCTCGCAGTCCGCCAAGCCCGACTGGTCGACGTCCTCGATCCCACACCCGGAGCCCGCCGAGCCGCCGGACCCCTCCCAGCCCCGCCCCACCCCGGAGCACGAGCCGGAGCCGGTGCCGCCCGTCCCGGACCCGGTGCCGTCCGTCCCCGTGCCGGACGAGGTCCCGCGGCCCTCCGAGCCGGACTTGCTGACGAACACGTTCCTGAGCGCTGCCGACGTCGACGACGACCTCGCCGACCTGCCGACGGCTCCCGTCCAGCTCCATCCCGACGCGCACACGGCCCGGACCCCGCGCTCCGCCGGGTTCTCGTCCGCAGTTGCCGTACCGTCGGAGCAGGGCCCGGGCGAAACGGCAGGACCGGGCGTCGAGGCCGACCCCGCCGCGGCGACCGAGGCCGTCGGTTCGCCCGCTCCGGTGGAGGACACGCCCGCGAAGCCGTCGAACGGCCGCCCGAGCAGCCGCCGCAAGCCGAGTGACCTGAGCCTGGCCGACCTGCTGGCCGAGGCCCTGGTCGCCTACGAGACCGGTCGCCGCGAGGACGAGGAACAGTTCCAGGACGCCGACCTGGCCACTGAGGACTGGTCGACCGTGGACGGTGACCAGCCGACGCCCGCAGTGCCGCTCGGCCAGGACGAGCCTCAGCCGGGCCTCCCGTCCACGCAGGACCGGACACCGCCCGCGTTTCCGCTGATCCCGGACCAGCCGCTGGCAGAGGGCTACCCGCTGATCCCGGACCAGCCGACCGGTGCTCCGGCACCGGGTGAGTCCGGCTTGCCGTTCATCCCCGGCCAGCCGCTGCCGCCCGACCTGGCGCTGCCCCAGCTCCCGGCACCGGAACCTTCTCCGGTCCAGGAGCAGCCCCTCCCGTCCGGCGACGGTGCGCCGTTCGGCTCCGGTCGACCGTCGTTCGCCGACCAGCCGTTCGTCCCCGGCCACCTGCTGGGCTCCGGGCAGCAGTTCGGCGCGGAGCCGTCGTTCGGCTCGCCCGCGCCGCAGTTCGGGGCGAACGCGCAGTTCGGTCTGCCCGCGCTGCCCTCGACCGAACACCCCGTCCCGGCCGCGGACACGTCAGGGAACCCGCCCACGACCCCGCCCGGCGGCCTGTCGGTCGAGGCCAGCCGCGAGGAGACCACGGGCCCGATCGTCCCCGTGGGCACCGCGTCGGAGGAAGAGACCACCGGCCCGATCCGTCGTGTTCAGACCGACGGTGTTGGCGGCTGGACCCTGCCGGGTACCTAGGTCCGGCGAGAACAGATCCACTCAGGACTGCCGGGAGGACCCGGCGGTCGGTGGAAGGCCGCGCCGAACAGGTCGGCGGTGGTGCGCCGGCCCGGTTGTGAGAGGTGCGGAATGAGACGGAGGAACGGAGGTGTGGCGAGTGTCGCTCGTGCACGTCGTGGGATTGCGTCCACCATGCGGAATGCCTTGGGATCACTGGTGAAGTGACTCGATTCAGCCCTCGATTCAGTGGTTCGACAGTGCCCCTCCCGTTGCCGGTGACGGCCGCCACCCCATCTAGGGTGGGGGCGGACCCGGCACACAGAGGTGCCGGATAGCGTGGAGTCGCCTGAAGATGACCTCGACTGGAGCCCCGACCCGAACCGACGACGTCTCCGCGGTGACCACCGCGGACGGCGGCAGTCGACCGGCCAGTCCTGAGCAGGTCCGTGACGAGCTGATCGAACGGGCCGCCGCCAATGCCCCCGAACTCGCTGATCTGATCCGCCTGTTCTACCGCCACGTGCCCGCCGAGGAAGTCAACGACGACGACCCGGTGGACCTGGTCGGTGCGGTGCGGTCGAACTACCGGCTGGCCGAGAGCCGCGTGCCCGGGAGGGCAGCGGTCAGGATCTTGAACCCGACCCGCTCGCAGGACGGCTGGCAGTGCCCCGTCACCGTGGTGCAGGTCGTGACCGACGACATGCCGTACCTCGTCGACTCGGTCGCATCCGAACTCACCCGCGGCGGTCTGCAGGTGCAGCGGGTGGTGCACCCGATCGTCGTGGTGCGCCGCGACCCGGTGACCGGTGAGCGCCTGGAGGTGCTGCCGACCGCGGACCCGGCCGATCCGCCGGCCGACGCGCTCGCCGAGTCGTGGATGAACATCGAGGTCGACCTCATCACCGACGCCGACCGGGCGCGGGAGCTGGAGTCCCGGCTGCTGTCGGTGCTGACCGACGTCCGCGAGGTCGTCGAGGACACCGACCGGATGGCGTCGACGGCGTTGCAGCTGGCCGACGAGCTGGACAAGGGCGCCTCCGACGAGGCGTCCGCGGATGCCGCGAAGCTCCTGCGGTGGCTCGCGGACGGGCACTTCACGTTCATGGGCTACCGGCAGTACGAGCTCGTGCAGGAGGACGACGACCCGGCGTTGCGGGCCGTGCTCGCGAGCGGGCTCGGGGTGTTGCGGCAGGACAGCCTCGCCGCGCGGAGCCTCACCGAGGGGCCGGACAACGGCGCGCAGGCGCTGAGCCCGAACCCGCTGGTGCTGACGCAGGCGAGTGCGCAGAGCAGCGTGCACCGCAGCGTCTACCCGTACTACGTGGGCGTGAAGACGTTCGACGGCGCCGGCAACGTGACCGGGGAGCACCGGTTCCTCGGCATCTTCAGCACCACGGCGTTGCACGAGGACGTGCTGGACATCCCGGTGATCGAGCGCCGCGTGCGCGACGTGATCCACCGCGCGGGCTTCCCGCTGCAGTCCTACTCGGGCCAGCGGATGCTGGAGGTGATCCAGAACTACCCGCGCACCGAGCTGTTCTCGGTGGACGAGGAGTGGCTCTACCAGACCACGACGGGGGTCATCGCCCTCGCGGAACGCCGCCGGCTGCGGCTGTTCCTGCGGCGCGACCCGTACGGCCGGTTCTTCTCCTGCCTGGTCTACCTGCCGCGCGACCGCTACACGACGACGAGCCGGCTGGCGATGCAGGAGGTGCTGCTCGCGGAGCTGGGCGGGCTGAACCTGGAGTACAGCGCGCGCATCGGCGAGTCGGCGCTGGCGCGGGTGCACTTCATGGTGCACACGGACCCGCACCGGACGCTGGAGCCGGACACGCACGCGATCCAGCTGAAGCTGGCCGGGGCCATCCGCAGCTGGGACGACCGCATGGTCGAGGCCGTCGTCGGCGACGACCTGGGCGCCGAGTCGGCCACGGAGCAGGGCCAGCGGTTCGCCGCGGTCTTCCCGGAGGCCTACAAGGAGGACTTCCCCGCCTCCACGGGCCTGGAGGACTACCGGCGCATCGAGGCGCTCGTGCAGGGCGACCTCGACATGGTGTTCTACGTGCCCGAGAACGCCGAGCCGGGGGAGCGGCGCTTCAAGCTGTTCGTGACCGGCGACGGCATCACGCTCTCGGACGTGCTGCCGATGCTGCAGCGCATGGGCGTGATCGTGGTCGACGAGCGGCCGTACGAGATCGCGCGCGAGGACGGCGTGCAGTGCTGGATCTACGACTTCGGCCTGCGCATCGACAAGGCCGCGCTGTCGCAGCTGTCCGAGGCCGGCCTCGACAACGTGCGGGTGCGGTTCCAGGACGCGTTCGCCGCCGTCTGGCGCGGCGAGGCCGAGGTCGACCGGTTCAACTCGCTGGTGCTGCAGGCCGGGCTGACCTGGCAGCAGGCCGCGATGCTGCGCGCGTACGCGAAGTACCTGCGGCAGGCGGGCACGCCGTACTCGCAGGACTACATCGAGGACGCGGTGCTCAGCCACACGAGCGTGGCGATCGCGCTGGTCGCGTTGTTCGAGGCGCGGTTCGACCCGCGGCTCGACGACGCCACGCGCACCGACCGCACCGAGACCATGGTCGTCGAGACCGGCAAGCTGATCGACGACGTGACGAGCCTCGACGCGGACCGGATCCTGCGCAGCCTGCTCACGCTGATCAACGCCACGCTGCGGACGAACTACTTCTTCCGCGACGCCGACGGCAACGCCCGGCCGTACCTGTCGGTCAAGCTCGACCCGCAGGCCATCCCGGACCTGCCGGCACCGCGGCCGAAGTTCGAGATCTTCGTGTACTCGCCGCGGGTCGAGGGCGTGCACCTGCGCTTCGGCAGCGTCGCCCGCGGTGGTCTGCGCTGGTCCGACCGCCGCGAGGACTTCCGCACGGAGGTACTCGGCCTGGTCAAGGCGCAGGCCGTGAAGAACGCGGTGATCGTGCCGGTCGGCGCGAAGGGCGGGTTCGTGGTCAAGAAGCCGATCGCCCCGACGGGCGACCCCGGCATCGACCGCGAGAACTTCATGTCCGAGGGCATCGCCTGCTACAAGATGTTCATCTCGGGCCTGCTCGACCTCACCGACAACCTGATCAACAACGAGGTCGTGCCCGCGCCGCAGGTCGTGCGCTACGACGCCGACGACACCTACCTGGTCGTCGCCGCGGACAAGGGCACCGCGACGTTCTCCGACATCGCCAACGGCGTGTCGCAGAGCTACGGCTTCTGGCTCGGTGACGCGTTCGCCTCCGGTGGCTCCATCGGCTACGACCACAAGGCCATGGGCATCACGGCCAAGGGTGCGTGGGAGAGCGTGAAGCGCTCGTTCCGCGAGCTGGGCCTCGACACCCAGACCGAGGAGTTCACGGTCGTCGGCATCGGCGACATGAGCGGTGACGTGTTCGGCAACGGCATGATGCTGTCCGAGCACATCCGGCTCGTGGCCGCGTTCGACCACCGGCACATCTTCATCGACCCGAACCCGGTGGCGGCCACGTCGTTCGCCGAGCGGGTGCGGCTGTTCTCCGTGCCGCGCTCGTCGTGGGACGACTACGACCGCTCGCTGATCAGCGAGGGCGGCGGCGTCTTCCCGCTCACGGCGAAGTCGATCTCGATCTCCGAGCAGGCCCGCGTCGCGCTGGGGCTGCCGGAGGGCGTGCAGAAGCTGTCCCCGCCGGAGCTGAAGAAGGCCATCCTGCTCGCGCCGGTCGACCTGCTGTGGAACGGCGGCATCGGCACGTACGTGAAGGCGTCCATCGAGTCGCACGCCGACGTCGGCGACAAGGCGAACGACTCGATCCGCGTCAACGGCGCCGACCTGCGGGTCAAGGTCATCGGCGAGGGCGGCAACCTGGGGCTGACCCAGCGCGGCCGCATCGAGTTCGCGCGCACCGGCGGCAAGGTCAACACCGACGCGCTCGACAACTCCGCCGGCGTCGACTGCTCCGACCACGAGGTCAACATCAAGATCCTGCTGGACCACCTGGTCCGGGAAGGCTCGCTGGAGCAGCAGCAGCGCAACGAGGTCCTCGCCGAGATGACCGACGAGGTCGGCCGGCTCGTGCTGGCGGACAACTACTCGCAGAACAACGTGCTGGGCGTCAGCCGGGCGCACGCCGCCCCGATGCTGTCGGTGCACGCGCGGCTCACGGCCGACCTGGAGGCCCGCGGCGCGCTGAGCCGCCAGCTGGAGGCGCTGCCGAGCCCGGCGGAGTTCAAGGCGCTGGAGAAGGCGGGCGAGGGCCTCACCTCGCCGGAGCTCGCGACGCTGCTCGCGTTCACGAAGCTCACGCTGAAGGAGGAGCTGCTCGCCAGCGACATCCCGACGATCGACACGTTCACCCGCAAGCTGCCGGACTACTTCCCGAGCCTGCTGCGCGAACGCTTCGGCGCCGCGATCCCGAACCACCCGCTGGCCAGGGAGATCATCACCACCGTCGTGGTCAACGAGGTCGTCGACGGTGGCGGCATCTCCTACGCGTTCCGCCTCGCCGAGGAGACGAGCGCCTCGGCCACGGACGCGGTGCGCGCGTACGCCGTGGTCACCCAGGTCTTCGACCTGCCGTCGATCTGGCGGGAGATCGAGGCGCTGGACACCGCGGTCTCGACGGACGTGCAGGACAGCATGGTCCTGGAGACCCGCCGCCTGCTCGACCGGGCGTCGCGCTGGCTGCTGTCGAACCGCCCGCAGCCGCTCGCGGTGGGCTCGACGATCAGCCGCTTCCGCGGCGTGGTGGAGCAGCTGAGCCCGTCGGCCTTCGACCTGCTGCAGGGCAAGGAGCTGGCGGTCGTCGCGGGCAAGGCCGAGCGGTACGTCGAACAGGGCGTTCCCGCGGAGCTGGCCCGCAAGGTCGCCGCGCTGCTCTACATGTACGGCCTGCTCGACGTCACCGAGATCGCCGAGCTGGCCGAACGCGAGTTCGGCCCGACCGGCGGAGCGGGCCCGGAGCGCACCCACCGGGAGACGGCCGAGCTGTACTTCGCGCTGTCCGACCACCTCGACATCGACCACATGCTGGACTCGGTGACGAGCCTGGAACGCGGCAACCGCTGGCACGCGCTGGCCCGGCTCGCGCTGCGCGACGACTTCTACACGTCGCTGCGGGCCATCTCGGTCGACGTGCTGAGGGCGAGCGACGAGGACGACACGGCGGCCGAGAAGATCGCCAAGTGGGAGCAGGCCAACGCCTCGCGCCTGGCCCGTTCCCGCGGCGCGCTGGAGGAGATCAACCGGGTCCACCAGCTCGACCTGGCCACGCTCTCCGTCGCCGCGCGGCAGGTGCGGAGCATGGTCCGCTAGCAGGCACGGACGACAGGGGCGCCGCGGAGGAGTTCTCTCCGCGGCGCCCTCGCCGTTCCACCCGTTCCGCGAGGGGACTCGCTCGTGATGCGGCCGGGTTTGCTCGGTAGGGTCCGTGCATGGGTGTCTTCGTCACTGGTGTGCGGCCGCGGTGGTCGGACATGGATGCGTTCGGTCACATCAACCACGCGAAGACGGTGACACTGCTGGAAGAAGCCCGCATCGAGCTGCTGTTCACCGAGGCCGCCCGCCACGGGGTCAAGGAGATGGCCGAGGGCATGGTCGTGGCGCGGCTGGTGGTCGACTACCTCGCGCCGATCGTGTTCACCGGCGAGGAGATCGTCGTGGAGATGTCGGTGCGCGAGCTGCGGTCGGCGTCCTTCACCCTCGACTACGTGGTGCGGAGCGGCCGGGAAACGGGTAGCCCGGTGGTCGCCAAGGCGGAGACGCTGATGGCTCCCTACAACTTGACGACTGCGCGCCCGCGTCGTCTGACCGAGGCCGAACGCGACTTCCTCGCGGGTTGGCGTGCCGGAGGTAACGGTGCCTGAGCTGGTGTTGGCCGACGCGGCCGAGAGAGACGACCTCGGCGCGTTCGCCGCGCGCGCGGTGCGGCTGGACGGGCAGACGGTGGTGCGTCTGCGCAACCGCGACGAGGAGCTGCTGGACGCGTGGGTGGCGACGCCGTTCGACACGCTGGCCACGCGGACCGTTGCGGGGCAGGCGAACCCGGCGGACGTCACGGTGGCCGGGTCGGAGCTGCTGACCGGACTCGCGGTGATGCGCGACGAGCGCATCGACCCGGGACCGGCCAAGGACCTGATGTGGCGCTCGGCCCTGCCGCCCGCGGAGGGCTGGCTGCTGGTGGACCGGTTACCGGTCGAGGTCGTCGCGAAGCTCGCGGACGAGGGCGTCGAGGTGGCGCGGGAGAACACCGGCCCGCAGGGCACGCCACCGGCCTCGCTGCTGGACCAGGTCGTGCTGACGGTGACCGGGTCCGGGCTGGACGTGAAGATCCCGCTGCGGTGCCTGTTCGCGTTGTCCGGCATGGGTTTCCTCGGCGAGGACGGCGAGGTGCGGGTGACCGCGACGGACTCGTGGCTGCGGATCGACGCGCGCTACGGGGCCGTGGTGCGGCGCCGGCACTCGATGCTGCCGCTGATCGTCTGACCCGCTACCGGCGGTCGAGGGCGACCTCCGGCCGGGCGGGCAACGCCAGCAACGACAGCCCGCCGAGCACCAGCAGCCCGCCGGCGACCGTGGCCGCGGTGATCTCCTCACCCAGCACCAGCACTCCCAGCGCGGTCGCCACGACCGGCTCGGCGAGCGTCAGCGTGGCCACGGTCGCGGCGGGCAGCACCTTGAGCCCGGCACCGAACAGCAGGTACGCCACCACCGTGGGCACCAGCGCCAGGTACAGGGCGATGCTGATGCCGCCGGTGGAGTCGAGGCCGCCCGGCCACCGCCAGATGAGCATCGGCACCAACACCAGCGCACCCACGCCGAACATGAGCCCCATCGCGCCGTGGGAACGCTGGCCGTGCGCGATCAACCGCGACCCGGCCACCGTGTAGACGCCGTACCCGAGCCCGGCCAGCAACGACGCCGCCACCCCGAGCCACGACACATCGGTGCCGCCGCCGGTCAGCACCGCCACGCCCGCGACCGCCAGCGCCGTGGCGGCCAGCCAGCGCGCCGATGGCGTCCTGCGCGTGCTCAGCCACTCGACGATGCCCGCCCACACGGGCCCGGAGCCCAGCGCCACGACCGTGCCGACCGCGACCCCGCTCAGCCGCACACCGGTGAAGAACCCGATCTGGAAGGCGACGACCCCGACCGCTCCCGCGACCACGACGGGCCACGAGAAGCGGGTGCCGCGGTAGGCGCCCGACACCTGGGCGACGGCGAACAGGACCGCCCCGGCGAGCACGACGCGGGCAGCGCCCACCGCGAGCGGGTCGAGGCCACCGGGACCGAGCTCCTGCGCGGTCCCGGTCGTGCCGAACAGGACGGCGGCGGCGAGGACGGCGAGGACTCCACGGGAACGCACGCCCGCCATCCTCACCGGCCCCGCCGCCGCGGTCGAACGAATTGCGGTGTCAGACCAGCCACACGGCGGTGTCCGGCGGCAGCTGGTCGCCGTCCATCGGACCGGACGACAGCAGCACCCGGCCAGGGGGCAGCGGCACGGACGCGCCCGAGGTGTTCAGCGCGCAGATCAGCCCGCCGCCCTTGCGCCGGAACGCGAAGCAGCCCGCCGGGGCGCCGTACCACTCGAGCTCGTTGCCACCGAACGCCGGCGACGTCTTGCGGTGCTCCAGGGCCTCCCGGTACAGCGAGAGCATCGAGCCGGGGTCCTCCAGCTGCGCCTCCGCGGTGAGGTGGTCCCACTCGTTCGGCTGCGGCAGCCAGGTGTTGACCGCGGTCGAGAAGCCGAACGGCGGGGCGGTGCCCTCCCACGGGATCGGCACCCGGCAGCCGTCGCGGCCGCGTTCGGTGTGGCCGGAGCGCTCCCAGGTCGGGTCCTGCAGGGCCCAGTCCGGCAGCTCGACGTTGGGCAGGCCCAGCTCTTCGCCGTTGTACAGGTAGATCACGCCGGGCAGGGCCAGCTCGACCAGCGTCATCGCCCGCGCGCGCTGCTCGCCCAGCGCACCGCCGCCGTAGCGGGTCACGTGCCGCACCACGTCGTGGTTGGACAGCGTCCACGCCGCGGGCGTGCCGCTCAGGGCCACCGCGGCCAGCGTGTGCTCGATCGCCGAACGGACGGCGTCGGCGTCGAAGCCGGCCTCGACCAGGCGGAAGTTGAAGCCCAGGTGCAGCTCGTCGGGGCGGACGTAGGCGGCGAAGCGCTCGTCGTCCTTCACCCAGATCTCGCCGACGGCCATGGTGCCGGGGTAGCCGTCCATGACCTTGCGGATCATGCGGTGGATCTCGTGCACGCCCTCGTTGTCGAACCGCGGGTCGTGCGCGTCGTCGCTCAGCACGCCCGGCGCCTGCGGGCGGATGTCCATGTCCGGCAGGCCCTCCGGCTTGGCCATGCCGTGCGCCACGTCGATGCGGAAGCCGTCGACACCGCGGTCGAGCCAGAACCGCAGCGTCTGCTCCAGGTCGGCGCGGACCTCCGGGTGCTCCCAGTTCAGGTCGGGCTGCTCGGGCGCGAACAGGTGCAGGTACCACTGGCCGTCCGGCACGCGGGTCCACGCGGGACCACCGAAGACCGACGTCCAGTTGTTCGGCGGCTGCGAGCCGTCGAAGCCGCGGCCCTCGCGGAAGATGTAGCGGGTGCGCTCCATGCTGCCGGGACCGGCCTGCAGGGCCTCCTGGAACCACTCGTGCAGGTCGCTCGTGTGGTTCGGCACCAGGTCGACGGTCACCCGGATGTTGTGCTCGTGCGCGTCCGCCACCAGCCGGTCGAACGCGGCCAGGTCGCCGAACAACGGGTCCACGTCGCGCGGGTCGGCCACGTCGTAGCCGTGGTCGGCCATGGGGGAGCGGTAGAACGGGGTGAGCCACAGGGCGTCGACACCGAGCAGTTCGAGGTAGCCCAGGCGGGACCGGATGCCGTCGAGGTCGCCGACGCCGTCGCCGTTGGAGTCGGCGAAGGAACGCACGTAGACCTGGTAGAAGACGGCGTCACGCCACCAACCGGACTCTTCGGCGATCTCGGGGCTGAGGTCGGAGGATCGTCGCACGGGGGGTCATCCTGCCATTCGTGTCGCTGCGTAAGGACCCGATCGGGTGATGGGCGATCAAGACCAGCTGTTCATCAGGCTGTTCGCGGCCATCTCCAGGTAGTCCCAGAGCTGCTTGCGGTGGGCCTCGTCGAGTCCGGCCTCGTCGACGGCGACCCTCATGCAGCGCAGCCACGCGTCCCGCTCGACCGGTCCGATCGTGAACGGCACGTGCCGCATTCGCAGCCGGGGGTGTCCCCGGTTCTCCGAGTACGTGTGCGGGCCGCCCCAGTACTGCATCAGGAACAGCCGCAGGCGCTCCTCCGCAGGTCCGAGGTCCTCCTCCGGGTAGAGGGGGAGCAGGACGTCGTCGGACTTCACCTCGTGGTAGAAGCGCGCGACGATGCGGCGGAACGTCTCCTCGCCGCCGACCTGTTCGAAGAAGCTGACCGGGTTGCCCACACACCCATCCTGACTCACGCGCGTGCGCGCGTGCAGGGCGCCCCGCCTGTTGTCTCGGTCATAGGCCTGTGAACTGGTACGACACCGGGTGATCACCGTCTCGAATGCGTGTTCTACCTCACCCGGCATCCAGGTTTGAACCCGGGCCCGCCTACTTCGCGGTGAAGCCGGCTTCCTCCAGCGCGGGCATGAGCTGCGCGCGCAGGTTGCGCTGGACCGCCCACTGGCGGCCGGGGCGCGTCTTCACGGTGACCCGCAGGGTGATGCCCTCCGGCGTGAACTTCTCGACGCCGAGCACGTCCGGTTTGGCCGTGATGTCGTTCTTCAACGGCTCCTTGTCGGCCGCGTCGGCGGCTCGGCGCTCCAGCACCTTGGTCGCCTCGGCGAGGTTGGCGCCGTAGCTCAGCGGCAGGTCGACGACCGCGACCGCGAAGCCCTGCGACGAGTTGCCGACGCGCAGGATCTCGCCGTTGCGGACGTACCAGACGGTGCCACCGGTGTCGCGGATCGTGGTGGTGCGCAGGGCGACCGCCTCGACGGTGCCGGTGATGGACGGGCCGAGGTCGACGACGTCGCCGACGCCGTACTGGTCCTCCATCAGCATGAACATGCCGGACAGGAAGTCCTTGACGAGGTTCTGGGCGCCGAAGCCGATCGCGACGCCCAGGATGCCCGCCGAGGTCAGCACGGGCGTGATGTCGAGCGTCAGCACGATCATGATCTCGAGGAACGCGATTCCGAAGACCAGGATCGTGACGACGGACTTCAGCACGGAGCCGATCGTCTTCGCCCGCTGCTCGCGGCGCTCGGAGATCAGGTTCCCGAGCGCCTGCGGAGCACGTTCGCGCAGCGGCTTGAGCAGGCCGGGCTTCTTGCCCTCCTTGCCCGGCGTGGTGATCCGGTCGATGACCTTGCGCAGCAGGGCCCTGATCACGAACGCGGCGATCAGGATCACGAGGATCTTGACCGCGCCCGCGATGATGTCCGGCCCGTACCTGTCGAAGAACTCAACCGCCTCCGCGGTCTTGTTCGCGGCGTCATCCACCGGATTCGTCGCCAACACGTGGTCGTGCCCTCCTACAACTCCATGCCCGTGGCATTCGCGAGAAACGTCAGCTGGTCCACGGCGAGAGCCACCGTCCGGCTGACCGACCGGCCCGCGTGACCGACCTCGGTCTCGCGGCGGATCAGCACCGGGTGCTTGGTCGGATCGCTGGACGAAGCGTGCTGCAGTGCCGCGCACATCTTCCTGGCGTGGTTGGGGTCCACACGAGAATCCGACTCGAACACCGTGAACAAGACGGAAGGGTACTCAACGTCCGTTACCACTTGGTGATAAGGCGAGTAGGAGAGCAGCCAGCCCAGTTCCTCGGACACGCTCGCGCTGCCGTACTCGTCCGCCCACAGCCGCCCGAGCAGGAACTTCTCGTAGCGCACCATGTCGAGCAGTGGTGCTGAGCACACCACGGCCGCGTACAGGTCGGGCCGCTGGGTCAGCGCGGCGCCCACGAGCAGACCGCCGTTGCTGCCGCCCATGACCGACAGCTGCTGCGGGGTGGTCCACCCGGTGCGCACGAGGTGCTCGGCCGCGGCGTGGAAGTCGTCGAAGACGTTCTGCTTGTTCTGCCGCATGCCGTCGACGTGCCACTCCTCGCCCTCCTCGTCGCCGCCGCGCAACGACACGTGCACCCACACGCCGCCGGCCTCGACCCACGCGAGGGTGGTGGCGCTGTAGCCGGGGCCGCGGCCGATCGCGAAGCCGCCGTAGCCGGTCAGCAGCGCCGGGCGGGGCAGGTCGGGCTTCTGCTCGCCGCTGACGACGAACATCCGCACCGTCGTGCCGTCCTTGGACGTGTACGCGACCTGCTGCGTCGTCACCGCGGGCAGCTCGACGCGACCGGGAGCGGCCTCGTGCAGCACCGTCTGGCCGGTGGCGGCGGAGTAGCGGAACACCGAGGCGGGCGTGACGAAGTCCGTCCACCCGAACCACAGCGCGTCCTCGTCGTGGCCGGTCAGGGCGTCCACGACGGACAGACCGTGCACGGAGCCGGTGCCGGGCATGGGGACGACCTGCAGGTGCGCGCCGGTCTCGGCGTTGTGCAGGTGCAGCTCGGACACCGCGTGCCGGGTGCGCAGGACGACCAGGTCGCCGTTCAGCCAGCGCACGCCGTCGAGCACCGAGTCCGGCTCCTCGCTGATGAGCTCGGTCCACTCGGCCGGGTTCGCCGGGTCGGCCACGCACAGCCGCTGCCGGGGCGCGCCGAGGTTGGTGTGCAGGTAGAGCCGTCCGTCACGGGCGACGAACGCCGAGCACTGCGCGCCGGCGTCGGACAGGAGCACCGGGTTCAGCACCGCGTCGCCGTGCAGGTCGGCGATCCACACCGAGTCGTGCTTCAACGTGCTGGGCGCACCGCTCACGACCAGCCAGCGGCCGTCCTGCGAGACGGTGAGCGAGTAGTAGAACGTGTGCTCCAGGCCGTCGCCGTGCACGTTGAGGTCGGTCTCCGGGTCGGTGCCGACCCGGTGGCGCCACACGCGGCGGTGGAAGAGCTTCTCGTCCTCCGGCAGCAGCGCCGGGTCGAGCTGGCGGACGTAGTAGAACTCCTCGCCGCCGGGCAGCCAGCCGACGGAGGAGTAGCGGCACCGGTCGATCGGGCCCTCGACCAGCTCACCGGTGTCCACGTCGAGCACGTGCAGCAGCGAGTGCTCGTTGCCGCCGACCGACACCTGGTAGGCCAGGCGCGTGCCTTCGAGGCTCGGGGACCAGCGGTCCAGGGTGGTCCTGCCGGACGGGTCGAGCACGCTCACGTCCAACAGCACGCGCTCGGTGCCGTCGGTCTCGCGCACGACGACGACCGGGTGGTCCTGCTCGGGGCCGCGGCGGGTGAAGAACGCGCGGCCGGCGCGCCAGGTCGGCGTGGACACCGAACCCGTGCGCATCAGCTCCCTCAGGCGCTCGCCCAGGCGGTCGCGGCCGGGCATCGCGTCCAGCCAGGAGCGGGCCAGCCCGTCCTGCGCCTGCGACCACGCCTCGGTGCGGGGGTCCGCGGTGTCCTCGAGCCAGCGGTAGGGGTCGGCGACCTCTCGCCCGTGGAGCTGCTCGACGAGGTTCAGCCGCTCGGCGATCGGGTACGTGATCGTCGCAGGCAGTGGTGTGGAAGGGGCTTCTGTCACCTTGGCAAGGGTAGCGGCTGTTGAAAACGATCCCCGATAGGGCGCTGGTTCACCCTGGGTTCGATCACACATCCGTGACGCGTCACTTATCACACGTGATTTTTTCCTGGTAAGTGTGGTCTCCTAGGGCTGAACCGGTGGAGGTGGTCGCGTGCCAGACCGACAACCGACCCCTATCGGCGCCTCGCCACCAGGCGAGACGGCGCCGACGGTCCCCCCATGCCGAAATCAGCCCGAGCTGCGGGCAGTGCCCGACGGGGGCCGCGACGGGGGAGGTTCCGGTCCGACGCCGGCGGTGTTCCCCTGGGGCAGACGCAAGGTCCTGCTGCTCAACGCCACGTTCGAGCCGCTCACGGCGCTGTCGCTGCGCCGGGCGGTGGTCCTGGTGGTGTGCGGGAAAGCCGAGGTCGTGCACGGTGACGCCTCCGGGCTCGTGCTGCACTCGTCGAAGTCCGAGGTGCTCGTGCCCTCGGTCATCCGGCTGAGCACCTACGTTCGCGTGCCCTACCGCGGCCGCGTGCCGATGACCCGTGCCGGGCTCATGCACCGCGACCGCTACCGCTGCGCCTACTGCGGCGGTCGGGCGGAGACGATCGACCACGTCGTGCCGCGTTCGCGTGGCGGACCTCACACCTGGACGAACTGCGTCGCGTGCTGCGCGAAGTGCAACCACCGCAAGGCGGACAAGCTGCTGTCCGAACTGGGCTGGCGGTTGCGCGTCGTGCCGGCCGCGCCCCGTGGTCCGCACTGGAGATTGCTCGCGGGTGTCGCCGAGGCTGACCCGCAGTGGTTGCAGTACCTGGGTGAACCCGCGGCCTGAGCTGCCGCCCCCTGGTGGTTCAGGCCGCGAAGGTGAGCTCGTTGCGACGGGCCGTGATGCGGACCGAGTCGTCGTCGCACGCCGTGATGCGGACGGAGTCGTCGGACGCGGTGATGCGGACCGAGTCGTCCGTGGCCGTGATCCGGACCGAGTCGTCCGTGGCCGTGATCCTGACCGAATCGCTCGCCGTGATGCGCACGGAGTCGGTCATCGTGATGCGCACCGAGTCCCCGGCCGTGATGCGCACGGAATCGGCCGCGGTGATCCGAACGGAGTCGTTCGCCGTGATGCGAACGGAGTCACTTGCGGTGATACGCACGGAATCGTCCTTGTAGCTCGGAAGAGTGACGGACAGAGCCTGGGGGCGGGTCATCGTTGACATTTCGTGTCCTCCAGGACGCTCGGGGCGGGTGCGCAAGACCCGTATAGGTGAAAAGCTAGGAGGTGGGTGTTCCGGGAACAAGACCCCAAACCGGCACCCGTTCGCCGCCGACCGGGTGAGGACTGACCGGGTGTAACCGCTGCGCCGCACGAGAGTGCTCATTGGCTCTACTGGTCGGTACGCACACGCTCCGTGACGTGAAATTCGGCTTGAAGTGATGTGCGTCATAGTGCAAATGGAGTGCTCAGGCGGAAAAACCGGGACGTTTTCCGGTGCTGTGTCACAGGAACAGCACTCGCGGGTGGTTTTGAGTGGGCCCGAACGGTCCGAATCCGGTCACCACGCCGGTGACGGTGATCGCGCCGGCGCGGTCGTACCGCTGGTCGTCCCGCGTGTGGACGCGCGAGAGGACGGGTCGCGGTCGTCCGGTGAGGCGTTCGTGGGATGTGGGGGTGACCGGAGTGCTCGCCGAGGGGTGCAACTCGTTTGGGACCTGACAACGTCGTCACTGCTGGTTGTCGTCGCAACAACAGCAGTGCTCTACTCCAACCAGGTCTTCCTCAAGGGCGAACCGGGTGGTTCACGGGCTCGTCCGGTGCGCGGTGCTCCCGGCTCTGCTAGCCCTCGCGGCTCGCCGCGCGGTGGCCCGGCCACTCGTGCGCGACTGAGTTCGGCTACGGTACCGCCCGTGACCATCGTGGAGACCGTTCTCGTCTTCGCGCTGATCCCGCTGGCTATCTACGGCGTGATCACGCTGCTGACGGTGAGGCCAAAGGCCACCCGGATCCCCCGGTACCGGCCCGGCCAGGAGTGGGGCTACGCCCCGGTGTGGTGGAGCGCGAACCCGGCCGGGCTGAGCGCGGACCACCGCGGTTCCGCCGAGTCCGCCGCGGCGGGTTCGACTGCCAAGGGAGGCGCTCGTGGCAACTGGTAAGGCCATCGCGGCCGTTGACCCGTCGTCGCTGCCGCTCGGTGCGGTCGTGACGAACAGCGGTCGCGTCTCCGCCGCCAAGATGTACGAGCCGCACACCCCCGAGCTGCCGTTCTCGCCGACCCAGCTCGCGCAGCTGGACGAGGCCCTCACGCTGTCCAGCCGCGCGACCGGGCTCGACTTCAGCGTGTACCTCGGCGAGCTGGGCAGCTCGTCCCGCCAGCGCGCCGAGGAGCTGCACGCCTCGACCGAGCGCCCCTCGCACCACGTCCTCGTGGCCGTCTCGCCGGGCGAGCGCGTCGTCGAGGTCGTGACCGGCGAGGAGTCGCACCGCCGCCTCGCCGACCGCGGCGCCAAGCTCGCGGTGATGAGCATGGTCGCGTCCTTCAAGGAGGGCGACCTCGCCGGCGGCCTGGTGTCCGGTCTGCGCATGCTGACCGACCAGGCGGGCAACGCACCGCGTTCCTGACCCGACCTCGCGACAGCCCCCGGCCACCTCCGGCCGGGGGCTGTCGCCGTGTCAGGGGCTCAGCCGCGCGGCGACCTGGTTCTGCGCCACCACCAGGTCGGAGATCCGCTCCCAGCCGAGCCGGCGGTAGAGGTGCACGCCGTCGGCCGAGGAGAACAGCAACCCGGTGTCCGCGCCGTCCGCGAGCGCCTCGTGCACCAGCGTGCCCATGACGACGCTGCCCAGCCCGCGCCGCCGGTGCCCGGCCGCGGTCTCGATCCGGTGCGCCACCGCGTCCGTGCCGACCACGGCCATCAACCCGCTCGCCGCGAGCTCACCGCCGGCGAGCACCCGCACCCGCAGCACGGGCTCGCGCGTCACCTCCACCGCGTACCCGGCCGGCGGCGCGGGCAGCGGGTGACCGGCGAGCGCACGCCGCATGAACGTCTCGTCCGGCCGCGCGACGACCAGCCCGGCCCGTTCCAGCTCGCCGACCACCTGCGCCGGGTCGGAGGTGGGCACGCTGAGCCAGTTCGGTTCCCGCGTCGCGGCCACGAGCGCGGCCAGCTCCGCGACCTCGGCCTCGTCGGTGGCGAGCCACTCGTACTTCCGGTGCGGCCGGTCGACGTGCACGACGAGGTGCCCGTCGCGAACCTCGGACGTGAGCCCGTCGGCGGCGGTCCAGCCGCGGTGCCAGCGTTCGACGAGCGTGCCGATGTGGTTCACGTTCCCCCTTGCGGTGATCGCTTCGTGCCGGCTCTGCGCCGAATCGGTGAGGCGGCTGCGCCGGTCCGCCTCGTCGCGCCCCGCGTCGTTCCTGGCGACGACGAGGTCCGCGACCCGTTCCCAGCCGTGCTCGCGGTGGTCGTCCCCGGCCACGACCAGCCCGGTCCCGCTCCGCAGGACCGTCCGCTGCGGCTGCAGCTCCAACCCGTTGCGCAGCAGGGTCTTCGCGACCTCGGCCGGCGAGTGCGTCACCACCGCGATCCGCTCACCCCGCGTCGACACGGCGGCGTCGGCCGCCACCAGGTCGAGCTTCCAGCGGCGGTTGTCGGTGAGCACGTGCTCGCCCGCCTCGGCCAGGCGGCCGGCCAGCTCGTCCAAGGCGGACCTGCGGTCCAGCTCGGTGGAGGCGCAGTCCAGCTCGACCACCACCCCGTTGGCGCGCGACAGCTCCACGACCTCGAAGAACAGCTCACCGACCGACTCCAGGGCAGTGCGGGCGTCGCGCCACCCGAGCGTCGACCCGGCCGCGCGGGCGTCTGCCAGACAGGCCAGGAAGGAGTCGAAGTGCCGGCCGAAGTACTGGCCGGGCCCCGCGAACGCCTCGCTCAGCGCCAGGTACAGCCCGGGTTCGTCGGTGACGTGCCCGCCGTCGAGGTGGAACGTCCCCGCGCCCAGCTCCGCCGTGCTCTCCCAGTCGACGAACGTGAGGTCGAGCCACGACCGGCGTTCCTCGGTGCCCAGCTCCGCCCACAGCCCGCGGTGCCGTGGCCGGCCCCGCCGCCAGAGGTCCCACACCGCTGCCGCGGCGGGCGACGGCCGTTCCCGCCACCTCGGCACGGGGTGCGAGCCCGACTGGTCGAGCACCACGTCGAACCGCCCGTCCGCGCGGGGACGCACCTCCGTGACGTCGAGGTCGAGCCGGACTTCGCCCATCACGCGCCCGGTGACGTCCAACGCGCGCACACCGGTCCACAGGTCGTAGCGGTCACACGGGAGATCCGGCGTGTCGCAGCCGAGCACCGTGACCGGCGGCCACGACCAGCCCTCCCACCTGTCCGGCAGCCCCTCGACCTCGCACCGGCCCACGAGCCGGTGCCCCTGAAAGACCCGGTACCGCGGCTGTGCCGGCCGGTGCAGCGCCTGCGGACGGTCTTCCTCCTGCAGCGCGACGGAAGCGGTGACGACGGCGTGGCCGGCCTCCTCCCGCACGACCGGGTCGAGCACGTCCCAGAACCACAGCCACTGCCGTCCGTCGAGCACCTCGATCGTGAAGCCACCGGACAGCGCCGCCACGTCCAGCTCACCGCGCAGGACGAGCTCACGGCGTTCGAGCGGGAGGGCTTCCGCGAACAGCCCCTCGACGTCCTCGGCCCCGGTCAGCACCTCGTGCAGCTCGTCGTCGCCCACCTCGTACCGCCGCACCACTTCCCACATGATCCCCCCAGCCCGTGAACAGCCGGCCGACGATACGCGGAAGCCCCGCACCGCGCGAACGCGTTGCGGGGCTTCCAGGACCGGTCAGGAGCGGTCGAACTCCTGTGCCGCAAGGGCGCGCACGATGCCCGCACGGCCTTCGGACACCAGGCGGCGCAGGGCCGGCGGGTGCTCGTCGGCCAGCCACGCGTCAGCGGCCTCCACAGTGGACTTCGCGATCGACCACGCCGGGAACATGCCGACCACCATCGACTGCGCGCGTTCCGAGGAACGGCGGTCCCACACGCCCTTCACGTCGGCGAAGTAGCGCTCGACGTACGGCGCGAGCAGCTCCTTCTGCGACGGGTGCGAGATGCCGGCGATGATGGCCTCGCTGACCGCGTTGGGCAGGTCGTCGTCGTTGACCGCCCGGTCCCACGCCTCGTCCTTGGCCTCGGCCGTCGGGCGCAGGGCGCGGGTGGACTGGGCGCGGCGGTGACCGGTGGAGGTGGGGTCGCGCTCCTCCTCCGCGGCGATCTCCGGCAGGTCCGCCCTGCCGTGCGCGACGAGGGCCTGCAGCAGGCGCCAGCGCAGGTCGGTGTCGACCTCAAGGCCTTCCAAGCCCGCGGAACCGTCGTACCAGCCGCGCAGCACGTCCAGAGTGGACTCGTCCAGCACCGAGGAGGCGAGCGCGTTCACGAACGCCAGCTGGTGGTCCGAACCCGGCTCCGCGGCCCGCGCCAGTTCCAGGGTCTTCGTGACGAACCGGCGCCAGCCCTCCGCGCGCCACGAGTCGTCCGCGTAGGACGACAGCGAGGTCTGGGCCTGCAGCAGGAGCCGCTGCACGACACCGACCTCCGACTCGGCGTGCAGACCGCCGAGCACCAGGTTCACGAAGTCGCGGGCCTTCAGCTCGGCCTCGCGGGTCATCTCCCACGCGGCCGACCAGCACAGCGTGCGGGGCAGCGGCTCCGCGATGTCGGAGATGTGGTCGATCAGCCCGGCCAGCGAGTCGGGGTCCAGGCGCATCGTGCAGTACGTGAGGTCGTCGTCGTTGACCAGCACGATCTTGCCGCGGTGCACGCCGACCAGCTCGGGGACCTCGGTGCGGTCGCCGGTGACGTCCAGCTCGTGGCGGTGCGTGCGGACCAGCTTGCCGCTGCCGTCGTCGTCGTACACGCCGATGGCGATGCGGTGCGTGCGGAACTCGCCCGCACCCGGACGTGCGCCGCCCTGCAGCACGGCGAACTCGGTGAACTTGCCGTCCGCGTCGACGGTGAACTTGGGGCGCAACAGGTTCAGGCCGGTGGTCTCCAGCCACTGCGCGCTCCACCACGACAGGTCGCGGCCGGACGCCTCCTCCAGCGCGCCCAGCAGGTCCGCGAGCGTCGCGTTGCCCCAGGCGTGCTTGGCGAAGTAGACCCGCAGGCCCGCCAGGAAGTTCTCCAGGCCGACGTACGCGACGAGCTGCTTCAGCACGGAAGCGCCCTTGGCGTAGGTGATGCCGTCGAAGTTGACCTCGACCGCCTGCACGTCCGGGATGTCCGCGGCGACCGGGTGCGTGCTCGGCAGCTGGTCTTGCCGGTACGCCCACGACTTCTCGATCTTCGCGAACGTCGTCCACGCCTGGCGGTACTCGGTGGCCTCCGCCTGCGCGAGCACCGACGCCCAGGTGGCGAACGACTCGTTCAGCCACAGGTCGTCCCACCAGCGCATGGTCACCAGGTCGCCGAACCACATGTGCGCCATCTCGTGCAGCACGGTCTCGGACCGGCGCTCGTAGAGGTAGCGGGTGACCCGGCTGCGGAAGACGTAGTCCTCCAGGAACGTGACGCAGCCCGCGTTCTCCATCGCGCCCGCGTTGAACTCCGGCACGAAGCACTGGTCGTACTTGCCGAACGGGTACTTCACGCCGAACGCCTGGTGGAAGAACCCGAAACCCTGCTTGGTCTCGGTGAACAGCCGCTCGTGGTCCATGTGCGGGGCGAGCGAGGCGCGGCAGTAGATGCCGAGCGGGATGCGGAAGTCGCCGTCCACGAACTCGTCGCGCCATTCCGCGTACGGACCGGCGACGAGCGCGACGATGTACGTCGACATCGGCTTGGTCGTGGCGAACGTGTGCACGTCCGCGCCGCCCTCGCCGTCCTCGGTGCCGGTGATCTCGCCGTTGGAGATCACCTTCCAGTCGTGCGGCGCGGTGACCTTCAGCGAGAACACCGACTTCAGGTCCGGCTGGTCGAAGCACGCGAACATGCGCTTGGCGTCGGCGGTCTCGAACTGCGAGTACAGGTACACGCCGCCGTCGACCGGGTCGACGAACCGGTGCAGGCCCTCGCCGGTGTTCATGTACCGGCAGTCGGCCTCGATCGTCAGCTCGTTCGTCTCCGCGAGGTCCGACAGCCGGACGCCGTCCTCCTCGCGGTAGTCGGAGACGTCGATCTCCTCGCCGTTCAGCACGGCCCGGTGCACGGTCGCCGCCACGATGTCGATCCACGAGGAAGCACCCGGAGTCCGGCTGCGGAACACCACGGTGGTGGTGGAGCGGAACGTGTCCGAACCCGGCTTTCCGCCGCCGTCGGTCAGGTCCAGCTCGATCCGGTAGGACTCCACTTCCAGCAGCCCAGAACGTTCCTGGGCCTGGTCGCGGGTGAGGTTGGGCGCGGCCACTGTTCACCTCGTCTGCCACGCGTGTGGTTACGCGCTGACGTCGTCGGGAATGGTTATGACTCCCGCATCCAATCACGGAACCGGCGTGCGGGAAGAGATGACGGGGTGATCTGGTTGGGCTGTTGGGGGGACAACCCCACCTACCGTGACTGAAGGGGCACCCATGGCTGAGAAGGCCAAGGTCGATTTCTACTTCGACCCGCTTTGTCCGTTCGCGTGGATCACCTCCAGGTGGATCCTCGAAGTGGAGCAGGTCCGCGACATCGACCTCAGCTTCCACGTGATGAGCCTGGCCGTGCTGAACGAGGGCCGCGACCTGCCCGAGCAGTACAGGGAGCTCATGACCAAGGGCTGGGGTCCCGTCCGCGTGGCCATCGCGGCCGAGCAGAAGTTCGGCAACGAGGTGCTGCCCCGGCTCTACGCCGCCATGGGCACCCGCATCCACAACGAGGGCAACCAGGACTTCGACGACGTCATCAAGCTGGCACTCGCCGACGCCGAGCTGCCCGCGGAGCTGGCAGAGGCCGCGCACTCGACCGAGTACGACGAGGAGCTGCGGGCCTCGCACCACCGCGGCATGGACCCCGTCGGGATGGACGTCGGCACGCCGACCATCCACATCGACGGCGTCGCCTTCTTCGGCCCGGTGCTCACGAAGATCCCGCGCGGCGAGGAGGCCGGCCGGATCTTCGACGGCGCCCGGCTGCTCGCCGGCTACCCGCACTTCTTCGAGCTGAAGCGCACTCGAACGGGTGACTTGGACTTCAGCTGAGGTCCGTGCCGCGGCTTTGTCGACGCGCGGCGAATTTTCGGGGCGACTTTTCTGCCGGGGTGCCGGCGGACGTGGCGCCGCGCCGAGGTCTTTCACGACCCGGTGCGGCGCCACCGCCGTTTCACCGGAGCGGGCGTGCGCATGGCCGATGACCACCGCCCACCCGATGTGACAGTCTGGACGTCGTCCGCGCCAAACCTGTCACATCCGTCTGGAGGGCTCTCGTGATCGAGGTCGTCAACCCCGCCACCGAGGAAGTCGTCGGCACGCTCGCCGAAGGCACGCCGGCCGACGTCGACGCGGCCGTGGCCGCTGCCGTCGCCGCCTTTCCGGCGTGGTCGCTGACGGCGGTGCCCGAGCGGGTGAAGGTGGTGCGGGCGATCGTCGACGGGCTGCGGGAGCGGGCCGACGAGCTCGCGGCCACCATGACCCGGGAGATGGGCACGCCGCTGGCGTTCAGTCAGAAGGTGCAGGTCGCGAACCCGATCGGGATCGCGGAGGGTGTCGCGGACGTGCTGGAGGGCGGGTACTTCGAGCCGGAGGAGATCGGCAACTCGCTGGTGCTGCGCGAGCCGGTCGGGGTGGTCGCGGCCATCACGCCGTGGAACTTCCCGTTGCAGCAGATGGTGGCGAAGGTCGTGCCGGCGCTGGCCGCGGGCAACACCGTGGTGCTCAAGCCGAGCGAGCTGGCACCGCGGACCGCAGACCTGCTGGCGGAGATCGTCACGAGCGCCACGCCCAGCGGGGTCTTCGGCCTCGTGCACGGCACCGGGCCGGTGGCCGGGGAGGCGCTCGCGGCGCACCCGGACGTCGACATGGTGTCGTTCACCGGGTCCACGCGGGCGGGACGGCGGGTGTCGGCGGTGGCCGCCGAGACGGTCAAGCGGGTCGCGCTGGAGCTGGGCGGCAAGTCGGCCTGCGTGGTGCTCGACGACGCCGACCTCGGGCGGGCCGTGAAGATCGCCGTCGGGAACTCGTTCATGAACAACGGCCAGGCGTGCAGCGCGTGGACGCGGTTGCTGGTGCCCGCCGACCGGCACGACGAGGCGGTGCAGTTGGCGGTCGCCGCGGCGGCCAAGTACGTGCCGGGTGACCCGGCGGAGCCGGCGACGCGGATCGGGCCTGCCGTGTCCGCCGCCCAGCGGGACCGGGTGGTCGGCTACATCCGCAAGGGTGTCGAGGAGGGCGCGCAGCTGGCGGCCGGTGGGCCGGACGCGCCGTTGCCGAAGGGGTTCTACGTGGCGCCGACGGTGTTCGGCGGGGTCACGCCGGAGATGACCATCGCCCAGGAGGAGATCTTCGGGCCGGTGCTGTCGGTCATGCCGTACGCGGACGAGGACGACGCGGTGCGCATCGCGAACTCCACCATCTACGGGCTCGGGGGTGCCGTGTTCTCCGCGGACACCGACCGCGCGCTCGCCGTGGCCAAGCGGTTGCGCACCGGGCAGGTCGACATCAACGGCGGTGCGTTCAACACGAGCGCGCCCTTCGGCGGGTACCGGCAGTCGGGCAACGGGCGCGAGTTCGGCAGGTTCGGCCTCGACGAGTTCTGCGAGATCAAGTCGATCCAGCGGTAAATGAGCTGCGGAACCGGCCGTGGCGGCGTATCACTGCCGCCATGGCCGACTCGACGCTGAGCATCAGGACCATCGACCGCTCTGACCTCGACGACTTCCGGCGGGTGTTCGCCTGGGCGTTCCTCGACGAACCGCGCGACAGCGAGCACCGCTGGACCAAGGTGCTGGAGCTCGACCGCACCCACGCGGTGTTCGACGGTGACGAGATGATCGGCACCGGCGGGATTCTCAGCCGCGAGCTCACGGTCCCCGGCGGCGCGCTCGCACCGGTCGGCGCCGTGACCGTCGTGGGCGTCAAACCCGGCCACAGGCGCCGTGGCGTGGCATCGCTGCTGATGAAGACCCAGCTGCACCAGATGCACGAAGCGGGCGACTCGATCGCGATCCTCTGGGCGTCGGAGGGCGGGATCTACCGGCGGTTCGGCTACGGCGAGCACGCGTCGAGCCGGTCGATGATGACGATGCCGACGCGCATGCCGTTCCACCCCGGCGTGCGGGTCGGCGACGCGCGCATCCGGCAGGTCACGCGCGACGAGGCGCTGCCGTTCATGCGCGAGGTCCACGACCGCGTGCGCCGCACCAGGACCGGCTGGCTGAGCCGGGTCGAGAGGTCGTGGGACGTGCACCTGTCCGACGACGAGTCCGACCGCAACGGCCTCTCGTCCTACCGCTACTGCCTGCACCCGCAGGGGTACGTGGTGTTCCGCGTGAAGCACGAGTGGGACAACAGCGGGCCGCGCAACGAGCTGCACGTGCGCGAGCTCGCGTGCGAGACCGAGCAGGCGTACGCGGACCTCTACCGGTTCCTGCTGGACGTCGACCTGGCGGCCCGGATCTCCTTCTACACCGCCACCGATGAACCGATCTTGCACATGGTCGCTGACCCGCGGAAGGTGCGCCAAGAGCTCGGGGACGCGCTGTGGCTGCGGATCGTCGACGTGGACCGCGCTCTGCCGCTGCGCCGCTACCTGTCCGATGTGGACAGCGTGCTGGCCGTCGAGGACGCGTTGTGCCCGTGGAACTCGGGCCGCTGGCGCCTCACGGTGAAGGGCGGTGAGGCGGTCGTCACCCGCACCGAGGACCCCGCGGACGTGTCGCTCGACATCGCCGCGCTCGGCAGCGCCTACCTCGGCGGCGTGCGGCTTTCCGTGCTCGCACGAGCACATCGCGTGGTCGAGCACACGCCAGGGCATGTCGACGCGCTGACGTTGGCGTTCCTCAACACACACGAACCGCACTGCCCCGAGGTGTTCTAACGGAACTCTGGCCCGCTTTTGCTCGTTGACGGTTTGTCTGCCGTGGGAGGTAAACCGTGGGCACGATCGTGTGGGTCGTTGTGCTGGTGCTGCTGGTCGCCGGCGTGTTCTACCTGGTCAGCCAGAGCAACGCGCGCAAGGCGCGGGAGCTCGACGACGCCAAGGCCGAGGCACGTCGCTGGGTTGAGCGGCTGGGTGGTCAGGTGATGAGCCTCACCGGCAGCAACACCGCCTCCACCCAGGCGCTGGCCGACGCCTCCGAGCGCTTCACCGCCGCCGGTTCCCAGATGGAGCAGGCCCGCACGATCCCGCAGGCCCGCCTGGTCACCCAGACCGCGATGGAGGGCCTGCACTACGTCCGCGCCGCGCGTGAGGCCATGGGCATGGACCCCGGTCCCGCGCTGCCCGAGATCGCGGGCCAGAAGCAGGCCGGTGCCGTCAGCGAGGACCGCCGGGTCACCGTCGAGGGCCGCGACTACGCCGCCTCGCCGCAGTCGGGCGCGGGCACGCCGTACTACTACCCCGGCGGCATGGTCGCCGGCCGCCCGGTGCCCCGCGGCTGGTACTCCGAGCCGTGGTGGAAGCCCGCGCTCGTGGCGGGTGCCTGGGGCGTCGGCACGTTCCTGCTGATGGACGCCATGTTCTCCGGCATGCACGGCATCGGCGACTACGGCGCTGCCGACCTGGGCATGGGCGCCGACGCGGGCATGAACGACATGGGCGGCGACTTCGGTGGCGGCGACATGGGCGACTCCGGCGGCTTCGACTTCGGCGACATGGGCGGCGGGTTCGACTTCTAGCCGGGCCGTGAACGACACGAGGCCGCCCCCGCACACGCGCGGGGGCGGCCTCCGTCGTTGTCGGGTGTCAGGCCTGGCAGACGGGGCACCAGAACAGGTTCCGCGCCGCCAGCTCCTTCGTCAGCACCTCGGTGCCGCACACCAGGCACGGCTCACCGGCCCGCCGGTACACGTACACCTCACCGCCGTGCCGGTCCACGCGCGGCGGGCGCTTCATCGCCCGCGGCATGTGCTCGCGGCGCACGGTGTCGATCCGCCCGACCTTCACGCCGTCCTTCATCAGCACGACCAGGTCGTTCCACAGGTCGTCCCACAGCTCGCGGCTGACCTCGGTACCCGGCGTCATCGGGTTGACGTTGTGCCGGAACAGCACCTCGGCGCGGTAGACGTTGCCGACGCCCGCGATGACCTTCTGGTCCATCAGCAGCACGGCCAGCGACTGGCGGGAGCGGCTGACCCGCTCGTGGGCCAGGTCCGGCCGCGCGTCACGGCGCAGCGGGTCGGGGCCCAGACGAGCCCGGATGGCCTTGACCTCGTCGGCGTTCAGCACCTCGCACGCCGTCGGGCCGCGCAGGTCGGTCCAGTGGGTCGCGCCGACCATGCGCATCCGCACCTGGCCGACCGGTAGCAGCACGGGCGGGGTGTGCTCGGTGAACGTGCCGTAGAGGCCGAGGTGCACGTGCACCACCGCGTCCGGGCCGTACACGTGGAACAGGTGCTTGCCGTGCGCCTCGGCGCGCACGAGCGTCCGTCCGTCCACAAGGGACGCCGAGAAGCGGCCCTGTGGACTGGAGACGGCCACCGGGGCACCCGCGTACCGGCGCTGGTGCAGCCGCGCGAGGCGGTGCAGGGTGTGGCCCTCTGGCATCGGTCAGCCGGTCTTGCCGGAGTTCTCGTAGGCGCTGACCTGGTCGATGCGCCGCTGGTGGCGGGCGTCGCCGGAGAACGGCGTCTCGAGGAACGCCACGACGATCGCGGTCGCCTCCTCCGCGGTGTGCTGGCGGGCGCCGATGCCGACCAGCAGGGCGTCGTTGTGCTGGCGGGCCAGCTGCGCGGTGTCGACGTTCCACGCCAGCGCGGCGCGGGCACCCTTCACCTTGTTCGCGGCGATCTGCTCGCCGTTGCCGGAGCCGCCGATCACCACGCCGAGGCTGCCGGGGTCGTTCACGACCCGCTCGGCGGCGTCGACGCAGAACGACGGGTAGTCGTCCAGGGCGTCGTACTCGTGGGCGCCGACGTCGACGACCTCGTAACCCTGCTCCTTGAGAGCCGTGGACAGGTGGGACTTCAGCTCGAAGCCAGCGTGGTCTGCTGCCAGATAAACGCGCACGTCACGGAGTCTGACACGCTGGTACCCATGTTCAGCCAGGAGGGGTACCGGCTGCGGCTGGAGTGGGGGCCCGAGGGGATCGACGCGCTCAAGGGCTGCGACGTGCTCGTGGTGGTCGACGTGCTGTCGTTCACGACGTCGGTGGACCTGGTCGTCGGCAACGGGGGACAGGTCCGGCCGTCGCGCTGGGGACCGGAGTCCGGGCGGACGCCGCGACCGGCGTCACTCGCCGGGGCGACCGGGCTGGTGGAGCTGCCGTCGCCGAACGGGTCGAACCTCAGCTCGCTCGCGGCGGCGACCGGTGCGCACGTGCTGGCGGCCTGCCTGCGCAACGCCGAGGCCGTCGCGGAACGCGCCGCGCAGCTGGGCGAGGTCGTCGGCGTGGTGCCCGGTGGCGAGCGCTGGGGCCTCGACGTCCTGGGCACCGGGCCGCGCGAGTTCGGCCCGCTGCGGCCGTGCGTCGAGGACCACCTGGGCGCCGGCGCGGTGCTGGCGGCGCTCGCGAGCCGGCTGCCCGCGGGTCAGGCCTCGCCCGAGGCGGAGCTCGCGATCACGGCGTTCACGCACGCCGACGTCGTGCGGGCCGTGCGGGAGTGCGGGTCGGGGCGGGAGCTGACCGGGAACGGGCACGCCGCCGACGTCGAGCTGGCGGTCGCCCTCGGGGTCAGCCGGGTCGTGCCGCAGCTGGTGGAAGGGGTCTTCCGGTGATCGAGATCGCGGACGGCGTGTTCGTGCTCCGGCACGCCGAGCTGGACCTCACCCTCGGCCTGATCACTGGATCGGGTGATTCGCTGCTGGTGGACTCCGGCATGGACGAGGGCCTGGCCGAGCGGCTGAGCCCGTCGCGGATCGTGCTGACGCACAACCACTTCGACCACGTGCTCGCGACGGAGGCGTTCCTGCCGTGCGAGGTGTGGGCGCACGAGGACTGCGTGGTCGACGAGAGCCTGCTGGAAAGCCGCGCCCGGTACTACGACGAGCCGTTCACGGGCAGGCTCGTCGCGCCGACGCACACGTTCCGCGACAGCACCACGCTCGACGTCGGGGGCCGCCGGGTCGACCTGCACCACTTCGGTCCCGCGCACACCTCGCACGACGTGGTCGTGCACGTGCCGGACGCCGGCGTGGTCTTCGCGGGCGACCTGGTCGAGGAGGGCGCTCCCGCGCAGGCCGGTCCGGACGCGACGCCGGCGAACTGGCGGCACGTCCTCGACCGGGTGCTGGCGCTCGGCCCGCGCATCGTCGTGCCCGGCCACGGCAACCCGGTCGACGCGGCGTTCGTGCGCGCGATGGCTATCCCGGCGGCCAGCTGAGGCCGCGCCCGCCGAGCACGTGGCAGTGCACGTGGAACACGGTCTGGCCGCCGTCGCGCCCGGTGTTGAACACGAGCCGGTAGCCGGACCCGTCGACGCCCTCGGCCTTCGCCACCTGGTGCGCGGTCGCGAGGACCTGCCCGGCGAGCAGCGGGTCGAGGTCGCCGACGGCCCGGTGGTGCTCCTTGGGGATCACCAGGACGTGCGTCGGGGCCTTGGGGTCGATGTCGCGGAACGCGAGCGTGGTGTCGGTCTCGGCCACGACGGTCGCCGGGATCTCACCCGCGACGATGCGGCAGAACAGGCAGTCGGTCACCCCGCGATGGTATTGGTCCCGTTGGACCCTGTTGTTCCTGGCGCGCGACGGTCAATCATGTCGGGGTGAAGGGCGCCAAGCTCCTGCTCGTGGTGCGGTGCCTCATCAGCTTCGCGATCGGCGTGCTGCTCGTCGTGCTCGCCGTCCGCTTCGGTGAGGCGCTCTGGCGGGCCTTCCACTCGTGATCGCCTTTGGACGAACCTGCGCTAGTCGCGCACGAAGCAGAACTCGTTGCCCTCGGGGTCGCGCATCACCTGGAAGCTGCCCTGCTCGTCGGTGTGCACCACGCCCTCGCGCGTGCCACCCAGGTTGACCGCCCGCACGACGGCGGCCTCGATGTCGTCGACCTGGAAGTCGAGGTGCAGCCGGTTCTTCACGTCCTTGCGCTCGGGCACCGGCTGGAACGACATCCGCACCCCGCCCGGCGGCTCCACGTGCGCCCACCCGAGCGCCCGCTCGACGGGCTCACCGCCGAGCAGCTCCGCCCAGAACCGCACGAGCGTCGCCGGGTCGTTGCTGTCGATGACGATCTGTTCCAGCCTCACGTCTCCACCAGGTCCTCTCGTGCCCAGTCGCGCAGCCTACCTCCGCGGCCATGGCGAAGATCGTTGTTTTCGGGGCCTGCGGCCAGGCCGGACGGGGGCGTGGCGGTGAGCGCGGTGCACGCAGGTCGGGATCGTCTCGATGTGAGCCGCATCACGAAAAAGGGCCGAGTGCGGGTGCACTCGGCCCTTCGTGTCGAGCGGGCGACGGGAATCGAACCCGCGTAGCTAGTTTGGAAGACTAGGGCTCTACCATTGAGCTACGCCCGCTTGCCGCCCGTTGTCGGGGCTGCGATCGATACTTTAGCGGGTGGCGGTAAGCTTGGTGCAACCGGGGCGTGGCGCAGTTTGGTAGCGCACCCGCTTTGGGAGCGGGGGGTCGCAGGTTCAAATCCTGTCGCCCCGATTGACGGCCCTGACCAGCGGAAACGCGGGTCGGGGCCTTTCCCTTGAGTGAGCACAGGGCTCGGTGACACCCCGCTTCGCTTCGTGGCGCAACGGCTCGTCCGTGGACGCTGTGCGTAACAGCCGACCTCCGAGCGGCGAAGGACTGCGCATGTACCGCATCGCCGCTGCTTTCCTCGCCACCGCCTTGCTCACCGCGTGCGGTGCGCCGTTGAACAGCAGCCCGGCCACACCAATCGGAACTCCGGTGGTCCAGGCCGAGAACAAGACGAAGGCGCCGAAGACCGCCGAGGAGATCACCGACGCTCTGGCGGAGAAGATTCCCAGCCTGAAGCCGGCCAAGGTCTTCACCGCCGAGGACGACCCGAACAAGCTGCTGGGGCGCCCGAACGGCTACACGTCCAAGACCGCGTTCACCGACACCCGCATCGCAGCAGAGGAAGTGTCCTTCACGAAGGAGAACGACACCTTGCGTGGCGGCGGAGTCGAGGTGTTCGCCGACGAGGCTGCTGCCAAGGCCCGCATGAACTACATCCAGTCCTTCGGCAAGGAGACGCCGATGCTCGCCGAGTACGACTACGTCGCCGGCGGTGTGCTGGTCCGGGTGTCGAAGCAGCTGACGCCGTCCCAGGCGAAGGAGTACGAGACGGCCCTTGCCGAGGCTGTCGGCTAGTGGCCTGGTGAGAAGGTGCTGCTGCGGCGGGTTTCGCCTTCTTCACCCCCGCAGGTAGCGGCTGGCCCACGTCGCCAGCACCCGCGCCACGTACGTCGCGTCCGCCCGGTTGGTCAGCAGGTGTTCCACGTGGGCGGTGTCGGCGGAGGCGCCGATGGTCGACGACCGCGAAAAGCGTTTCTCCACGTCACTACTGTGCGGTCCGTGCGCTACCAGTACCTCGACGCCCGGCTGCGGCAGGCCTTCGACGACGCCGGGCTCAGCCGGTGCCAGCGGGCGTTGCTGCAGGGCGTGCTGCGCGCGCTCGACCCCGATGCGCACCTTGGCGAGCACGTCGCCGGGCTGGGCAGTGCGTTCCTGGCCGTCCAACGCGCGCAGACCGCCCTTGCCAGCCACGCCGCCGAGGACCACCCGCGGTGGAACCTGCTGCGCCGCATCATCAGCACCTCCGTCACGGTGGTGGACGCCGCCGCGCCCGCGTACGCGCACGGCGGTGCGGAGGAGCTTGCCGAGGCACGGCGGACGTTGCTCGACGTGGACGCCGCCATCGCCGCCGACGGGCAGAAGCTCGCCCCCGCCGTCACGGCCGCGGCTGCCGCGAAGCTCGACCCCGAGGCGCTCAGGGCCGCGGTCGAGCGGTGGCTCGCTCCACTGTGGAACGGTGTCGAGCTGCCGTTGCGGGCCAGGATGATCGCCGAGGTCGCGGTCGTCACGGCCGACCACGGGCGGGACGGGCGGCACCTGCGCACCGACCTGTTGCGGTTCCTCAAGAAACCGGACGACCTGGCGCAGGTGCTGTGGCCGCTGCCGCGCAGGCACGTGGTGGCGCTGGTCGTGCGCGGGGCCAGGGTGCTGCGGCACCTCGACGAGCTGCTGCCGGGGGCGCGGCAGGAACCGTTGCACCGCAGCAGGTTGCCGAAGGACGACTTCCTCAAGGACGTGGTCACCGGCTCGTCGGCGCTGGTCCGGCTGCCGGTCACGGCCGCGGACGCGCACACCGCGGCGGTGCTCGGCAGGCGGGTGCTGAGCGAGGCGCTCGACCAGTACGCGGCGGGGGAGCGGCTGACGGAGCTCGACATCGCGCCGGTGTGGCAGGTCAGCGGGCCGACCGGGCGGGTGACCCGCGGCGGGGAGCACCAGCGCACGGTCGGCAACGCCTACCCGCTCACCCCGTACTGGCCGGGTGAGCTGCGGTCGGCGATGCGGGTCGCGAACCTGGCACGGCAGGTCGACGCGCCGATGGCGGCCGCGGGGCTCGCGTGGAGCGCGCTGGAGGCGACCGGGCTGGACCCGAGCCGGATCGGCTGGCTGGCCAAGGCGTGCGCGCTGCAGGTGTTGCGGCAGCACCTGGTCAGCCTGCACGTCGTCGTCACCCACCACGACCGCGAGCTGAGGGCACCGCTCGACGCGCACGTGCCGACGACCGGGGTGAAGCACCACCTGAGGTCCGTCGACGCGTGGCTGGAGGTGCTCGTCCGGCACCCCCGGCCGAACGAGCGGCTGAAGGCCGCGCAGGACGCCGTCACCGCGCTCGCGGAGAGCGAGGGCGGGCTGGTGCCAGACCTCGTGGAGCTGTGGCGGTCGCGGCTCGCGGACTCGAACGCCCTCGCGGACTGGTTGCAGGAGCAGGAGGACACGGCCGCGGCACTGCTGGAATGGCTTTACGCCACGCGGAACCTCGCCTTCCACGCCGGCACGTTCGCCACGCCCGGTGACGTGCTGACCGCGCACGCCGGGCAGGCGCTCGCCGACCTGGCGCTCGAGTTCCTCGGCAACTGGCGCACGCGGGAACGCCGGCAGGGCCGGGACGAGACGCCCGCGCCGGAGGTCTACCGCCGCCTCGCCCAGCGCAAGGACCAGCTCACCGCGCGACTGCGGCGGGCGAACTCCGTGCGCAGGCTCAGCGTCGAGGACATCTCCGGGCCTGACGAGAAGTGGTGGACGCGGGGCGAGGCCAACGGCGACAAGGTCAAGGCCCGGCTGCCGAAGGCCTGACGACCGACACGGGTCGTGGGTGGTTCCTGGACGAGAGGAACCACCCACGACCCGTTTCACGCATCAGGCGGCCTGGTGCCCGTTGGGCACCTCAGGCTCGTGGCGGTGCGTCATGCGGTGCCACCACGACCGCGGCCGGCCACCGCTGCGGTAGTACTCCTGGACGCGGCGGGCGTCCTCGCGCAGCGCCGCCTGCCGGTAGTCCATCTCGGCCTTGATCGCCTCGGGCGTCCACTCCACCTGAACCAGCTCCTCAGTTCGCTTCGTTGACGAGACCGAGGTTGCCCCTGAGGGGTGGCCCCTCACATCGAACGATCACCCAAGGCTGCGCCGCGAGACCCCTTACTCAGCCGAAAGCGCCCGGGTGGAAGGGTTCCACCCGGGCGCCTGAGGCGTGCTAGCTCACGCGCGCGGTCGTACCGGGACGCACGGTCGTGGTCGTGGCCTGCGCCTGGTTGTCCGCGGGCCTCGCGTCCTGGTACCAGTCGGGGGACGAGGCCACCGCCCGGAACGTCACCTGGCCCGCCGCGGCGTCGGCGGCGGAGTAGGTGTACGCGAACACGAACTCGGTGCGGGCGGTCGGTGAAGCGGCCACGCGCTGCAGGGTGTAGCCGATCTCCTGGCCTTGGGCGCCGTTCGCGCTGACCTTGTAGAGCGTGACCTTGACGTTCCCGTCGTGGTGGGGGTTCGCCACGTACGCCTTGATCGTCTTGGTCTGGCCGGCCCGTGCCGTCTCCGGCACGGACAGGGCGGTGATCGCCAGGTCGTGCGTCTCGACCGTCAGCTTCTCCGGCACGCTGCTGCCGGTGCGGCCGTCGGACGTCGTCGCGGTCACGGAGACCGAGTAGTCACCGTCCTTCGCGTACCGGTGCCTGATCCGCTCACCGGGCACGATCGGCGCCGACCCGCCGTCGCCGAAGTAGACGGTGCCGCTGACCAACGGCCGCTGCTCACCCGCGGACGGCACGAACTCGACGTCGGTGTAGATGGTCGGGTTGTTGGGGTACGGCGACAGCCACGGCCGCAGCGGCGCAGCGGTGCTGAACTCCACGAACGCCGGCTCCGCGTCCGCGGGCGTCTCCGCCACCCGGACCAGGTAGGACTCGCCGGCCTCGGCCGAGAAGACCGACCGCATGCCGTTGCGCTCGTTGTCGTCCGTGGACACGCAGTCCACTTCGGACAGGTCGGCGGCGCGGTACACGCTGACGGCGCCCTCGCTGGCGAGGACCTGGACGAACCTGCTGCTGGTCGGGGCGTAGCGGTACCAGACGGACTGCGTCGCCGCCGGGTCGCAGCTCGCGGACAGCTCGCCCGGCTCCGCCGTCGTGCGCCGCAGGTCGACGTCGTGCCTGCTCGGCACCGCGACCGCCGCGGCGTTCGCGCGGTTGTCGTTCGACAGGCCGGGAACGCCGCGGAAGTCGATCAGGACCGGGCCGCCGCCGGAGTAGTACTCGACCACCATCACGTGGTAGGTCGTGCCCGCTTTGACCGCGAACGTGTCGTCCCTCGGACCGTTCGCGGTGCAGGCGCCCTCGACCGGCGTCAGCGCGCCGCGCTCGCCGGTGAAGACGCCGTAGAACGGCCCGTACCGCTCGCTGTGCGTGGCCAGCCGGACGAAGCCGTCGGCGGGTGCGGTGTAGCGCAGCCACACCGAACCCGCACCCCAGTAGTTGCAGGCGTTCGGGTCGTCGGCGGCCTTGGTGGCACCGGTGGTGTCGACGGTGGCCGTGAACGGCAGTGCGGTGACGTCAAGAGCGGCGTCGAAGTCGTCGTTGCCCGGTGCGGCGTGCGCGACACCCGGTACGGACAGGGCGAGCAGGGCCGCGGCACCGAAGGCCAGCGCACGCGTTCTGATGGACAGTCTCATGATCCCCCCAGATCAGTTCAGGACGGCGGCGGCGGCGAGTGCGGGACGCACGGTGGTCGCGATCGCGATCACCTCGTTGTCGCCGGTGTTCGCGTCGTACACCGGGTACTCCAGCTTCACCTCGGCCTTGAACGTCACCTTGCCGGTCACCGCGTCCTCCGGCGTGAAGGTGTAGGAGAACGGGAAGCTCACCTTGCGCGTCGGGTGCGCGGGCACGTCGAGCTTCAGCACGCCGACCTCACGCCACCACTCGCCGTCGTGCTTGTAGAGCCTCACCGTGGCCTGCTCCAGGTACCGGGTGTTGCCCACCTGCACGGTGATCTGCTTCTGCTGCCCGGCCCGTGCCGAGGTGGGCACGGTGAACTTGGTGATGCCGACGTCGTGCGTCTTGACCGTGACCTCGACGGTGTCGGTGGAGACGCGGCCGTCGGACGTGGTCGAGCGGATCGCCGCCGTGTACACGCCGTCCTTGGTGTACCGGTGGTTCCGGTCGGTCTCCTCGCTCGCGGGCAGCGTGGTGCCGTCACCGAAGTCCCACTCGGTCAGCACCGGGTCGTCGAAGTCGTTGCCGGTGTAGACCCGGAACGGGATGGTGTCGTTGACCGACGGACCACCCGACGTGGTGGAGTAGCTGAGGTTCGTCGTGAACGCGGGTGCTTCCTTCAGCTCCAGCGTGAACCGGGAGTCGTCGCCGGCGCTGCTGACGAGCTGGAAGAAGTAGGTCTTGCCGCCCGTGAGGCCGACTGCCTTGCCGTTGTAGGCGGACGTCCCGGTGCACTTGCGCAGTTCCAGCCCGCCCAGTGCGGCGCCGTCGAAGACGCTGATCACCGGGCTGCTGCCGCCGCTCGACTTGACCTGCACGACCACTGACTGGTCCTGGGCGGGCGTGTAGGAGTACCAGACCGACGGCCGGCCCTCGGAGCTGTGACAGGCCGCCGCGTACGGCTCGGCGTCCTGGGCGGAGGCCAGCGAGAAGTCCGGACCGGGTGTGGAGAACGGCAACGTCACCGGCTGCGCGTTCGCGAAGTCGTCGTTGGCCAGCGGGGAGATCCGGTCGAGCGCGAGCTTCAGCGCGCCACCGGTCACGTTCTGCCCGGTCACCATGAAGTGGTAGGTCTCGCCCGCGGTCGCGCGGAACGTGACCGGGTCGGTCCGGCTGCGGCTGCAGCCGTCGGAGTACCAGTCGACGTGGCGCAGCTCGTGCCGCGGCCCGGTGAGCGTCGTGACCACCAGGTCTCGGCCGCTGCCCTCGGTCTTGAGCCGCAGCAGGCCGTCCTCGGTCGCGGTGTAGCTGAACCACACCGAACCGCTTGCGACGTAACCGGTGCAGTCGTACGGGTCGTCGAGCGCCTTGGTGGCGGACGTCGTGTCCTGTTCGGTCACGTACGGCAGGGCGTTGATCACGGTGGGCGTGTCGAAGTCGTCGTTGGTCGGTGGTGCCGCGTGTGCCACACCGGGCACCAGCACCCCGACCAGGGCGACGGCCGCGACCGCCGCTGATCTCCAGGAAGGCATGCGAAAGTTCCCCCAAGTCCCCAGACCCCGGCCTTGATGGCAGGGGTACCCCGACCCTAGATCGCGACGGATGGGGTGTTCGTTGCACGTTCCGGCCGAATTGCCCCATCCGGCGCAGCGCGCGCGTTACCTCGTGAACCGCAGGGTGATCACCTGGAACGGGCGCAGCACCACCTCCGCGGCCGCGGCACCCAGTGGCCGTTCGAGCAGGTCGGTCTCCTGGACGTCCCGATGGGCGAAGGAGGTGCTGATCGAGGCGCGGGCACGACCGCCGTGCGCCTCGTAAAGTCGGACGACGACGTCGCCCGACCGGTCGTCGGCCAGCTTCACGGCCTCGACCCTGACCGCCGGGTTGCCGGTGCGCACCAGCGGTTGCGGTGCGGCCGAGCCCTGGACGGTCCGCGGCGGCAGGTTGATCCGGTAGCCCGCGTCCACGGCCTCCGGCAGGCCGCCGAGCACGAGGGCGTAGCGGAAGCGGTGGTGGCCCTGGTCGGTCTCGGGGTCGGGGAACCGGGGCGCGCGCAGCAGGGACAGGCGCACGGTCGTGGTGGTCCCGCCGTCCTCGCGGGTGGTGCGGGTGACCTCGTGGCCGTAGGTCGAGTCGTTGACCACCGCGACGCCGTAGCCGGGTTCGCCGACGTGCAGGAAGCGGTGGGCGCAGATCTCGAACCTCGCCGCCTCCCACGAGGTGTTGGTGTGGACGGGCCGGTGCAGGTGGCCGAACTGGGTCTCGGCGGTGGAGACCTCGGCGCGCAGGTCGAGCGGGAACGCGATCTTGAGCAGCTTCTCGCGTTCCTGCCAGTCGACCTCGGTCTCGAAGTCGACCTGCTTGGCACCTTCACGCAGCCGGATCGTCTGGGTGAGCGCGGAGTCGCCGAACTCGGTGCGCACGACCACGGCGTCGGCGGCGTCGACGCGTTCGGTCGGGGCCAGGTCGGACCGCCAGTTGCGGTAGAACGGGTCGATGTCCCAGGCGTCCCACTGGTTCGGGTTGTCCTTGTGCAGCTGCGGCAGGCCCGCGCACCCGCGCGGCGGCAGGACCTCGCGCTGCTCCTCCAGGTCGAGGACGGAGGTGATCACGCCGTCGCCGCCGACCGTCACGCGGAGGCGGCCGTTGTCGAGCACGCCGTCCACGGGCGCGACGAACGGCCTGGGCGCGTCGCCGCCGAACACGTCGAAGACGACCTCGGCGGAGCCGTCGCCCTTGACCGCGTCGATCGCACGGGTCGTGAGCTGCTCCAGCTCCGCCGCCACCCGCGCGTAGGTCGCCTCGGCCTCGCGGTGCACCCAGGCGATCGAGCTGCCCGGCAGGATGTCGTGGAACTGGTGCAGCAGCACGGTCTTCCACAACCGGTCGAGGTCGTCGTACGGGTACTCGGCGCCGTGGAGCGCCGCCGCGGTCGACCAGTGCTCTGCCTCGCGCAGCAGGTGCTCGCAACGCCGGTTGCCCTGCTTGGTCTTGGCCTGCGTGGTGTAGGTGGCGCGGTGCTTCTCCAGGTACAGCTCGCCCGCCCACACCGGCGCGTCCGGGTACTCGTCCTGCGCGGCCTGGAAGAAGTCGCGCGGCGGCTCGACCGTCACGGTCGGGGAGCCTTCGAGGTCCGCGACCCGGTGCGCGGTCTCCATCATCTCGCGGGTGGGGCCGCCACCACCGTCGCCGTAGCCGAACGGGACCAGCGACCGGGAGGCCTTGGCGTGCTCGGCGAACTGGCGTGACGCCCGTGCGAGCTCCTCGCCGCTCAACGAGGAGTTGTAGGTGTCGACCGGCGGGAAGTGCGTGAAGATCCGGGTGCCGTCGATGCCCTCCCACCAGAACGTGTGGTGCGGGAACCGGTTGACCTGGTTCCACGACAGCTTCTGCGTGAGGAACCAGCGCGAGCCGGACAGCTTGATCAGCTGGGGGAGCGCGGCGCTGTAGCCGAACGAGTCCGGCAGCCACACCTCCTCGGTCTCCACGCCGAAGTTGTCGAGGAAGAACCGCTTGCCGTGCACCAGCTGCCGGGCCATCGCCTCACCGCCGGGCATGTTCGTGTCCGACTCGACCCACATGCCGCCGACCGGCACGAACTGCCCACTGCGGACCTTCTCGCGCACGCGGTCCCACACGTGCGGGTGGTGCTCCTTCATCCACGCGTACTGCTGGGCCTGCGAGCACGCGAAGTAGAAGTCCGGATACTCGTCCATCAGCCTCGTGACGTTGGAGAACGTCCTGGCGCACTTGCGGACCGTCTCCCGCAGCGGCCACAGCCACGCGGAGTCGATGTGCGCGTGGCCGATCGCGGAGACCTTGTGCGCGGAGGCCGTGGCGGGCATCGACAGCACGCCGGCGAGCTGGTCACGGGCGTCGGCGGCGGTCTCCGCGACCGCGTTGAGGTCGAGCGCGTCCATCGCCCGGTCCAGCGCGTGCAGCACCTTGTGCCGGCGCGGGTCGTGCTCGGGCAGCTCCTCCATCAGGCCCTGCAACACCTCGATGTCGAGCATGAGGTGCCAGACCTGCGGCTGGAACACCGCGAGCTCGGCCCTGCGGATCTTGTACAACGGCTCGGTGCCCGCGGTGTCCTTGTCGCCCAAAGCGGTCGGCAGGAACGGGTGGAAGTCGAGGATCGTCGGGTTGCCCGCGGCTTCGAGGTAGTAGCGGACCTCGCTGCCCTCGACCGGCAGGTGGGTGTTGCGCGGCTCGATGCCCTTGATCGGCACGCCGTCGGCGGTGTAGGCGAGGCCTTCCGACTGGAAACCGGGGCCGGGGTGGGTGAAGCCGAGGTCGAGCACCACCTCGACCTGCTCGTCCCGCCACGCCTCCGGGACGGTGCCGGTGAGCCGGAACCAGCTGGTGCTCCACGGCGCACCCCAGTCGTCACCGACCCGCGCGGGTTCGTAGTGCGCGGTGAGGGCTTCGGCGACCGGCACCGGCTCGTCCGGCACGGTCCACACGGCCAGCTCCAGTGGCGCGGTCTCGCCGTAGACCGCCGGGCGGATGCGTTCCTTCAGCGTGCGGTTGAGGCGTTCTTCCAGCAGCGCGCGTTCGTCGTGCATGTCAGTTCCCCAACTCGATCGAGGCCCGCACACCCGTGCGCGCGAGGGCCATCCACTCTTCGAAGAAGGCGCCACCGGGACCCCACGAGGGCCGGTCGCCGTGCAACGTGATCGGCGTGCGCTCGGCCGGCGCGGGCGGCGTCTCCCCTGCGATCCGGGCGATCACCTCGCCGAGCGGCTTGACCTCGCGTCCGGTGGTCATCAGCCCCAACTCGTACTCGCGTTCGGGGAAGTCCACCAGCGCGCGGTCGACGTCGAACGAGCACCACCACGTGACGCCCCACAGGTCCGCGCACGTCAGCACGTTCGCAAGCGTTCGCTCGGCGAACTCCGGCGCCTGCTCGGCGCTGATCTCGGGCTGGGCGGCGCCGACCTCCTGCAACCACACCGGCCGCCGCGGGTCCCTCGCGTGCGCCTTCGCGAGCTCGACCAGGTACTCGGCGTGGTGGACGCTCTCCGGCGACATCGGGCCGTAGAGCTGCGCGGTACCGTTGAAGACCCACGAGTGCACGGTCGTCATCGCGCCCTTGTTGGCCGCGTGCTCCGGCAGGAACGAATGCTCGCTCTCGTACCAGACGGCGTCGTACTCGGAGTGCACGTGCGGGTGGTCCGGCGCGGCCGCGGCGCACTCGGCGAGCAGCGCATCGATCCACTCGCCGGCTTGCTCGGGCATGCACGGGTTGGACTCGGTGAGCAGGTTGACCTCGTTGCCGAGGGTGAAGCCGAGGAAGTTCGGCTTGTCGCGCAGCGCCTCGGCGAGCGTGCGGACGTAGAGCCTCTGCCCGCTGATCACCTCGGGGTTGGTGAAGATGTTGGCGCGGTGCCAGGTCTGCACCCACGACGGGTAGAAGTCGAAGCTCGACAGGTGGCCCTGCAGCACGTCGACCTGCACGTCCAGGCCGTGTTCGCGGGCCGCGTCGAGCACCTGGCCGAGCTGCTCGACCGCCTTCGGGCGGACCAGGCCCCGGTTGGGCTGGAACACCGGCCACAGCGGGAACACCCGCACGTGGTCGAGCCCCAGCCCGGCGATCGCCGCGAAGTCCGCTTTCACGTCGTCCAGCGAGAAGTCGAGCCAGTGGTGGAACCAACCGGTGGACGGGGTGTAGTTCACGCCGAAACGCAAGGTTGAACTCCTCGGGTTTAGCCCTTGATCGCGCCTTCTCCGACTCCGCGGAAGAAGTGCTTCTGCAGCAACAGGAACAGCAGGACCAGCGGGACGACGGCGATGATCGTGCCCGCCGCCACCAGCCGCTGGTTCTGCACGAACGTGCCCTGGAGGTACGCCAGGCCGATGGTGAGCGTGTACTTCTCCTGGTCGCTCAGGACGATGAGCGGCCACAGGAAGTCGTCCCAGCTGAACATGAACGAGAACAGCGCCACCACGACCAGCGTGCCCTTCACCGACGGCAGCGCGAGGCGGGTGAAGCGCTGCCACGCGTTGGCGCCGTCGATGACCGCCGCCTCCTCCACCTCGGCGGGCAGGGCGAGGAAGGCGTTGCGCAGCAACAGGACGTTGAGCGCGGCGACCGCACCGGGCAGCACGACCGCGGTGAGCGTGTTCGTGAGCCCGAACCCGCGCATCACCAGGAACAGCGAGATCATGATCGCCTCGAACGGCACCAGGATGCTGCTCGCGAACACCACCGCGGCGAACCGGCGGCCGCGGAACCGCAACCGCGCCAGCGCGTAGCCGGCCATGGCGGCGCCGAGGCAGTTCGTGACGACGTTGACGCTCGCCACGCCCAGCGAGTTGAGCGCGAACGACCAGACCGGCACCACGTCGGCGACGGCCGCGTAGTTCGCGAACGTCGGGTCGTCCGGGATGAAGTCGGGGACGAAGACGTCCTCACCGGGCCCCTTGATGCTCGTCGCGAACTGCCACAGGAACGGTCCGACGCTGATCGCGAGAAGGGCGAGCAACCCGAGGTAGCGCAGGCCGAGGAGGACGTGGGCGCGCTTCACAGCTGGTCCTCCCTGCGGTTGAGCTTCAGCGTGACCAGCAGCAGCCCCAGCAGGACGACGAACAGGACCACGCTGAGCGCGGAGGCGTACCCGACCTCGCCGGTGAGACCGCGGCCGGTGGACTGGATGAGCATCACCAGCGTGGTGCTCGCCCCGCCCGGCCCGCCGGTGCCGCCGGACAGCAGGTGGACCTCGGAGAACACGCGGAACCCGTTGACCGCGCTCAGCGCCGCGACCAGAACCATCGTCGGCCGCAGGCTCGGCACGGTGACCGACCAGAACCTCCTGACCGGTCCCGCGCCGTCGACCATCGCGGCCTCGTGCAGGTCCTTCGGCACGTTCGCGAGCGCGGCCAGGTAGATCACCATGTAGTAGCCCAGGCCGCGCCAGACCGTGACGACCATCGAGCTGACGAGGAGCAGGCCGGAGTCGGTCAGGAACGGGACCCGGTCACCGCCCAGCGCCTCGACCACGCTGTTCACCAGGCCGCGGCTGTCGAGCAGCCACGTCCAGATGAGCCCGACCACGACCGTGGACGCGATCACCGGCGTGAAGAACGCCGTCCGGAAGACCCCGATGCCCGGCACGACCTTCTGCGCGAGCACCGCGACCAGCAGCGGCAGCAGCACCAGCGGGGGCACGACGCCCGCCATGTACAGCAGGCTGTTGCGCGCGGCGGCCCAGAACCTGGGGTCCTGGGCCATCCGAACGAAGTTGTCCACGCCGGTGAACGTGCCGCCGCCCAGTGCGCTCGCGTCGGTGAACGCGAGCACGATCATGTTCAGGAACGGGAAGATCACGAACAGCGAGCAGATGGCCAGTCCTGGCGCCAGGAACAGCCACGGCGTGTACGGGCGGTGCGTCACCTCAGCAGCCGGTTGCACTCGGTGACGGCGTCGTCGAGTGCCTGCTTCGGCGACTTCTTGCCGAGCATGGCGTCCGCGAGCTGTTGCAGCAGCGCCTCGCGCATCTGGTCGCTGAACTGCACCGGCGTGTAGTTCACCGCCGTCTTGAGCTGCTTGGCCGCGGCGACGCGCACGCGTGCCTCGTCCGTGCCGTCCTCGGTGGTGAAGTACGGGTCGTCGCCGCCCCTGCTGGTGCTGGGGAAGATCGAGGCGAGCTTCGCGAACGCCACCTGGTTCTCGGCGTTGGTGAGGAACCGGCCGAAAGCCAGTGCCGTCGCCTGGTTCTTGCTGCTCTTCGGCACGCTGACGCCGTGCAGGAACATGTTGGCGCTGCCCGTGTTCGTGATGGGCGTGGTGATGCCGATGTTCGCGTGGAGGCTGGGCGCGTCGGTCTTGAACTTGCCGAGGTCGTAGGCGCTGCCGGGGTTCATCGCGGTCTGCTGCGCCATGAACTTCGCGCCGGCGCCGGTGTAGTTCTGCGTGAGCGCCTCGGGGATGAGCGCGCCCGCGTCGTACATGCGCTTGTAGCTCTCGACGAACTCGACGCCCTTGGGTTCGTTGAAGGTGAACCTGTCGTTCTCGAACAGCTTCACGCCGTACAGCCCGAAGTCGGCGATGCTCGGGGTCTGGCCGAGGATCGCGATCTTCTTCTCGGCGAGCTTGAGGGCCGTGACTTCAAGCTCCTTGAAGTTCGTCGGCGGCTTGCTCGGGTCGAGACCGGCCTGCTGGAACAGGGCCTTGTTGTAGAAGATCGGCCCGGTGTTGAGGTACCAGGGGAACCCGTAGCAGCCGCCCTTGCCGGGGATCTCGAACGCCTGCCAGGCGTTCGCCAGGTACTCCTGCCTGGCGTCCTTGAGGTTCTCGTCGAGGTTGACGAGCTGCCCCGCCTTGGCGAGCGGGAAGCTGAGGTCCGGCGGGACGTTGATGACGTCGGGCAGGCTCCCGGCGCTCGCGTCCGCCATGACCTTGGCCAGGTAGCCGTCCGCGGGCTGGTCGACCCACTTCACGGTGGTGCCCCGGTGCCGCTTCTGGAAAGCGTCGACGACACCGTTGACGTAGTCGGTGTACTTGGGCTTGAGGGACCAGGTCTGGACCGTGATCTCGCCCGTGACCTGGCCCGACGCCGATGAGCCTGTGTTCGGTGTGCCGGACAGTCCGCATCCCGCCACGGGCACCGCCGCCAGGCCCGCGAGGAACGTGCGCCTCTTCATCAACAGCCACCTCCTTGCTGGCGGACCCTAGCTAAACCGGTTTATCTGCGGCTAGCCTCCGACCGTCTTGTTGTCTCGTTCCGGACAGGGTGCGCAGCGGTGAAGAGGCCAACGATCAAGGACATCGCGGCGGCCGCCGGCGTGTCCAAGGGCGCCGCGTCACTGGCGCTGAACGGCCGCTCCGGCGTGTCCGAGACGACCCGCGCCCGCGTGCTGGCCGTGGCCTCGTCCCTGGGCTATCGCCCCTCCGCGACCGCGCGCGCGTTGTCCTCCGCCTCCGCCGACGCGGTCGGGTTGGTCCTGGTGCGCCCACCGCGCGCGTTGGGGGACGAGGCGTTCTTCTTCCAGCTGATCGCCGGCATGCAGTCGGAGATGTCGTGCGCGCTGCTGCTTCAGGTGGTGTCGTCGCGCGCCGAGGAGATCGCGCTCTACGAACGGTGGTTCGCCGAACACCGGGTCGACGGGGTGTTCCTCGTCGACCTGCTGGTGTCGGACCCGCGGGTGGAGCTGATGTCGTCGCTCGGGATGCCGGCGGTCGTGGTCGGCGGCGCGGGGCACCACGGAGCGCTGGCTTCGGTGTGGGCCGACGACTACGCGGCGATGACGTCGGTCGTGTCGCACCTGAAGTCGTTGGGCCACCGGCGGATCGCGCGCGTGGCCGGGTTGCCGTCGCTGCTGCACACGGTGCGGCGGGACGCGGCGTTCTCCTCGTCCGTCGTGGACGGTGTCGTGGTGTACGGGGACTACACCGCCGAGTCCGGGGCCTCGGCCACGCGGGAGCTGCTGGGAGCGGCCGAACCGCCCACCGCGATCGTGTACGACAACGACGTGATGGCGGTGGCCGGGGCCGAGGTCGCCGGTGCGCTGGGGGTGGCGGTGCCGCAACGGCTGTCGATCGTCGCCTGGGACGACTCGGTCCTGTGCCAGCACGGGCGGCTGACGGCCCTGTCGCGGGACACGTTCGCGTTCGGGGCACGGGCGGCTCGGGCACTGCTGGCGGTGCTGGGCGGCGCGGTGCCGACGGACGTGGAGGACGTGCTGCCGGAACTGGTGGTGCGGGGGAGCTCCGGGGTGGCACCGGGCAGTGCCTGAGGGCGGCCTCGCCCGGTGGACGGCGCGCGGCCGCCACCGGGCGAGGTCCTGCGCTCGGGACGGTCAGGTCAGCGAGGCCACCTGGTCGCTGACCACCTGGGCCGCCGCCGACACGAGTGCGGTCACCGCCGGGTTCGTCGAGTTGTCCTGGCGCCAGCCGAACTGGGTGTAGACGCGGAAGTTCGGGGACCAGGGCAAGCGGACCAACCTGCCGTCGGCCAGCTCGGCGGCGACGGTGACCTCCGGCATCAGCGCGATGCCGAGGCCGGAGGAGACGGCGCGCTTCGCCGCGTCGATCGAGTCCAGCTCCAGGACCGGGGCCCGCGTCTCGTCGAAGGCGAGGGAGCTCTCGAACAGGTCGTGGTAGGCGGCGCCGTTCTCGGCGCGGATCAGCGTGCTGCCGGTGAGGTCGTCCTCCGTGAGGGACTGGCGCTGCGTCAGCATGTGGTTCGGGCCGGCCACCACCACGAGCGGTTCCGGGCACAGCACCGTCGTCTCCAGGCCCTCGCGCGGCTCGATGGCGCCGATGAAGAACGCGCAGTCGAGTTGGCCGTCGCGCACCGAGTTCAGGTTGTTCAGGGCGTTGCGCGAGTGGAGCGAGAGTTGGACGCTCGGGTAGCGCCAGCACATGTATTCGATGAGCGGTAACAGACGGTAGTCGGTCAAACTCTGTGCGGAACCGATGACGAGTTTGCCGTGCGGCTCGCCGTTCATCGTGATGGCTTTTCGGGCCTTTTCCGTGAGGTTGATGATGTTTCGCGCGAACGGGAGCAGTTCCACGCCTGCGGAGGTCATCTGGATACCCCGCGGCAGGCGTCGGAATAGCACGACGCCGAGTGCCTCCTCCAGGGCCTTGATGCGGGTCGTGATGGTCGGCTGCGAGCAGTTGAGCGTGGCTGCGGCCTTGGTGAAGCTCCCTGTCTGAACCACGGTCGTGAACGCGAGAAGCTGGCGTGTCTCCATCAGGCGGATCCTCGGATTAAAACGGTGCGACGACTTTTTCTCGTTCGTTCCCGTGGTCCTGTTACGGATGGTGCGAGGGTCGTAACGCTACCTGTCCCCCTTGGCCGCAACATTGGTGCTAATGGAGTCATCTTGATCGGTCGCGAAAGGGGGTTTCCGCCGAAAGAGTGATTTTAGAGAGGTGGTCTGCGACAGGCCGTAGCGGGCCGACTCTTTTCAGTGATCCTTTCGCCAGGCGAACAAACAACGCCGCCACCTCGCAGAGGTGACGGCGTTGTGGGCGGAGGTGCGGATCAGGCGCCGCAGGCCCCGCCGCCGAGCAGGAAGCTGTAGACGACCGGCGGTTCGGTGCCCAGCTGCTGCGTCACGGTGAGGCGGATGCCGTCCGCCCACTCGTAGGTGTGGGGGAACTTGCTGCGCCACGGTTCGAGGATGGACGCCCGCTGCGCGCCGCGGAGCTCGACCGTGGTGGTCCGCTGCGCGCCGTCCGGGGTCGCGGAGTCGCCCGCGTCGACGCCCGTCAGGGTGTGCACGCCGATGCCGTTGGCCGGCGCCTTGACCATCCGGCCCGCCGCGTCGCGGAGGTGCAGGGCGAGGTTCGACATCTCGCTGACCGTGTTGTAGCTGTCCGGGTCGGTGGTGCACCACGCCGTGCGGTTGATCTCGGCGAACGCCAGGAACGGGCCCCGCGAGTCCGTGAGCGCGATCGAGGCGAGGCGTTCGGCCTTGAGGTTCGTGCTGTCACCGGGGCCCGCATAGAGGACCACGGCGGACTCGGGCAGCTGCGGCGCCACGTCCTCGTCGGCCAGGTGCACGCCCCAGCCGGGGTGCAGGGCGGTGCGGCCGACCACGACCTCGTCCGCGCGGAACCCGGCGGGCTCGTCGCCGGGGAGCCAGGTGCGGCTGAGGCCCTCGGTCCGGCCGTTGACGGTCAGCGCGTAGGCGGACGCCGTGGCGACCTGCGGGAAGACCGGGGTGCCCGCCGACGCGGGTGCGACCGCGGCCGCTCCCAGGACGGCGCCGGCGGCGGTGATGGCGAGAAGTCTGCTGACAGCACTGTGCACGTCGAACTCCCGATGATCGGGTGAAGCCCCCAGAACGGCACGAACCGGCCGTGTGCGGAGAAGGGTAGCGATGGCTGCCGACCGGTCCCGCGGGGCGCGGAACCGGGGTGGCGGCGGTCACACGGCGGGCCTCGCCTAGACTCGCTGGGAATCCGGGCGCCACGAGTGGCGGTACCGGCTGTCTGCACGTTCTTGTTCGTATCGAGGAGTCCACGTTGAAGAGCACCGTCGAGCACCTGAGCCCGACGAGGGTCCGGATCAACGTCGAGGTGCCGTTCGACGAGCTCAAGTCGAACTTCGACCAGGCGTACCGGAAGCTCGCGAAGCAGGTCCGCATCCCCGGCTTCCGCCCCGGCAAGGCCCCCGCCAAGGTGCTGGAGAGCCGCATCGGCCGCGCTCCGGTCCTGGACGAGGTCATCCAGGAGGCCATCCCGGCCAAGTACCTGGAGGCGGTCAACGCCGGTGAGGTGCGCACGCTGGGCCGCCCCGACTTCGAGGTCACCAAGATCGAGGACGGCGCGACGCTCGAGTTCACGGCCGAGGTCGACGTCCGTCCCGAGATCACCGTGCCCGCGTTCGGCGAGCTCGCGGTGACCGTGGACGAGCAGGAGGTCGCCGACGAGGACGTGACCACGCAGCTGGACGAGCTCCGCGCCCGCTTCGGCACGCTGACCGGCGTCAGCCGCCCCGCGCAGACCGGCGACTTCGTCGTCGTCGACCTGTCCGCCACCGTCGGCGGCGAGGAGGTCGAGGAGGCGCGCACCAGCGGCCTGTCCTACGAGATCGGTTCCGGCCAGCTCGTCGAGGGCATCGACGAGGCGCTCGTCGGCGCGTCCGAGGGCGAGACCAAGACCTTCACCACCACGCTCGTCGCCGGTGAGCACGAGGGCAGCGAGGCCGAGGTCACCGTCGTGCTGAACACGGTGAAGGAGCGCCAGCTCCCCGAGCTCGACGACGAGTTCGCGCAGCTCGCCAGCGAGTTCGACACGCTCGACGAGCTCAAGGCCGACCTGCGGACCCGCCTGGGCCGCGTCAAGAAGATGCAGCAGGGCGTGCAGGCGCGCGACAAGGTCCTCGAGGCGCTGCTGGAGACCACCGAGGTCCCGCTGCCCGAGGGCATCGTCCAGGGCGAGATCGACGCCCGCAAGCACGACGCCGTGCACGCCTTCGACCACGACGACGCGAAGTTCGCCGCGTGGCTCGAGGAGCAGGGCCAGTCGGAGGAGGAGTTCGACGCCGAGCTGCGCAAGGCCGCCGAGCAGGCCGTCAAGACGCAGCTGGTGCTCGACTCGATCGCCGACGCCGAGCAGGTCACGGTGTCCGACGGCGAGCTGACCGAGCGGATCATCTACCAGGCCCAGCGCTTCGGCATCAGCCCCGACGAGTACGTCAAGCGCGCGCAGCAGTCCGGCCAGCTCGGCGCGATCTTCGCCGACGTCCGCCGCGGCAAGGCGCTCGCGAGCGTCGTGCGCCAGGCGACGGTCAGCGACACCAGCGGCGAGAAGCTGGACCTCGACGAGCTCTTCGGCGAGACCAAGTCCCAAGAGGACGCGGAGTAGTTCGGCGCCCTCGCCGCGTGACGCGGCGAACGCCGGAAATACAGCCCTGAGCGAACGCGGGCGGTGTCGGGCATCTGACGCCGCCCGCCTTCGTTAAGGTCGATCGCAGAGAGTTTTCGCTTCCAGATTCGTTCCACCTGGAGTTAGGCAGGCAGACGTGACGCAGCACTCCTTCCCGACCCCCGAGATGCGGTCGGCCACCGCCGGGATGAACCTCAACGACTCGGTGTACGAGCGGCTGCTCCGCGAGCGGATCATCGTCCTGGGATCGCAGGTCGAAGAGGGCATCGCCAACCAGATCACCGCTCAGTTGCTGCTGCTGGCCGCTGAGGACCCCGAGAAGGACATCACCCTCTACATCAACTCGCCGGGTGGTTCCGTCACGGCGGGCATGGCCATCTACGACACGATGCAGCTGATCGAGCCGGACGTGGCCACGGTCGCCATGGGTCTCGCGGCGTCGATGGGTCAGTTCCTGCTCTCCGCGGGTGCCCGCGGCAAGCGCCAGGCGCTCCCGCACGCGCGCATCCTCATGCACCAGCCGTCGGCGGGTGTCGGTGGTACGGCGGCGGACATCGCGATCCAGGCGGACATGCTGACGCGCACCAAGCGCGAGATGGCCGAGCTGATCGCCGAGCACACCGGCCAGCCGGTCGAGCGCATCATCGCCGACTCCGACCGCGACCGCTGGTTCACCGCGCAGGAAGCGCTGGAGTACGGCTTCGTCGACAAGGTCGTCACCCGGTCGCAGCCCGTCGGCGACTCGAACAACTGACGTCAGCTAGGAGACCTCAAGTGAGCCAGTTCCACATGCCTCAGTCGCGGTACGTGCTGCCGTCGTTCGTCGAGCGCACCAGCTACGGCATGAAGGAGTCGAACCCGTACAACAAGCTGTTCGAGGAGCGCATCATCTTCCTCGGCGTGCAGGTTGACGACGCCTCGGCCAACGACGTCATGGCGCAGCTGCTGGTCCTCGAGTCCGAGGACCCGGACCGCGACATCCTGATGTACATCAACTCGCCGGGTGGCTCGTTCACCTCGCTGATGGCCATCTACGACACCATGCAGTTCGTCCGCCCGGACATCCAGACGTACTGCCTCGGCCAGGCCGCCTCGGCCGCCGCGGTGCTGCTGGCCGCCGGCACCCCCGGCAAGCGCCACGCGCTGCCGAACGCGCGAATCCTGATCCACCAGCCCTCCATGGAGGGCGCGTACGGTCAGGTGTCCGACCTGGAGATCCAGTCGAACGAGATCCAGCGCGTGCGCCGCCTGATGGAGTCCACCCTCGCGCGGCACACCAACCGCACGGCGGAGGAGGTTCGCGAGAGCATCGAGCGCGACCGCATCCTCACGGCCGACGAGGCCAAGGACTACGGCATCGTCGACTCGGTGCTGCCCTACCGCAAGCTCTCCGCGAAGTCCTGAAGCGTCGTCTCCCGAGGGCTGGGAAGCCGGCCCTCGGGAACCGCCGACACGCCGATGTGACCGGGCAACTGGCCTGATCGGGGCGTCGGGGGGACGCTGGTCCTCCCCTGAAACGGGGTCGGCCGGGTACCGTCAGGAGAACGGGCGAAGCACCCACAGCCAGTGGGACTGCCACAGCAAGTCAGCAGGCGCACTACAGCAGGTGTGCGCCGGAGGGGACATAGGTCAGCGGTCATGGCGCGTATCGGTGACGGCGGCGACTTGCTGAAGTGCTCTTTCTGCGGAAAGAGCCAGAAGCAGGTGAAGAAACTCATCGCCGGCCCCGGCGTCTACATCTGCGATGAGTGCATCGATCTCTGCAACGAGATCATCGAGGAGGAGCTGGCGGAAGCCGGCGACGTGAAGCTCGACGAGCTGCCGAAGCCCGCCGAGATCCACGAGTTCCTCGACCAGTACGTCATCGGCCAGAGCGATGCGAAGCGCACCCTCTCCGTCGCCGTCTACAACCACTACAAGCGCATCCAGGCGGGCGACCGCGGGCGCGAGGGTCGTGACGACGGTGTCGAGCTGGCCAAGTCGAACATCCTGATGCTCGGCCCGACGGGCTGTGGCAAGACCTACCTCGCGCAGACGCTCGCGAAGATGCTGAACGTGCCGTTCGCCATCGCCGACGCGACCGCGCTGACGGAGGCCGGGTACGTCGGTGAGGACGTCGAGAACATCCTGTTGAAGCTCATCCAGGCCGCCGACTACGACGTCAAGCGGGCCGAGACGGGCATCATCTACATCGACGAGGTCGACAAGATCGCTCGAAAGAGTGAAAACCCGTCGATCACGCGCGACGTCTCCGGCGAGGGCGTGCAGCAGGCGCTGTTGAAGATCCTGGAGGGCACCACCGCATCGGTGCCACCGCAGGGCGGCCGCAAGCACCCGCACCAGGAGTTCATCCAGATCGACACGACGAACGTGCTGTTCATCGTGGCCGGTGCCTTCGCGGGCCTGGAGAAGATCATCCAGGACCGGGTCGGCAAGCGCGGCCTGGGCTTCGGTGCCGAGGTCCGCTCCAAGGCCGAGACGGACGCGGCGGATTACTTCGCCGACTCCATGCCGGAGGACCTGATCAAGTTCGGTCTGATCCCCGAGTTCATCGGGCGTCTGCCGATGGTCGCCTCCGTCACGAACCTCGACAAGCCGTCGCTGGTGCAGATCCTCACCGAGCCGAAGAACGCGCTGGTCAAGCAGTACCAGAAGCTCTTCGAGATGGACGGGGTCGAGCTGGAGTTCACCAAGACCGCGCTCGAGGCGGTGGCCGACCAGGCCATCCTGCGCGGGACCGGTGCCCGAGGGCTCCGCGCGATCATGGAAGAGGTCCTGCTCCCGGTGATGTACGACATCCCGAGCCGCACGGACGTCGCCAAGGTCGTGATCACCGAGCAGACGGTGAAGGAGAACGTGAACCCGACCATCGTGGCCCGGCAGCCCTCGCGCCGGGAGCGTCGGGAGAAGTCCGCGTAGTACTCGCTCGTGAGAAGGGCGCCGGTGAGCTCACCGGCGCCCTTTCGCGTTTCCGGGGGGATCGGGATGTCGTTCGACGCGCGGGTGGCCGCTCACGGGGCCGTGTCCACGGCGCTGGCCGGTCTCGGGGACGAGGAGCTGGCCGCTCTCGTGGCCGCGGCCAGGCCGCTGGGGGCGGGGATCGGCGGGACGTCGGCGTTGCTGCACGTCGACGGGGTTCCGGTCTTCGTCAAACGGGTGCCGCTGACCGAGCTGGAGCTGCGGCCGGAGCACGTCCGGTCCACGGCGAACCTCTTCGGCCTGCCCGCCTTCTGCCACTACGGCGTCGGGCTCGTCGGCGCGCCGGGGTTCGGTGCCTGGCGCGAGCTCGCCGTGCACGAGCTGACGACGGACTGGGTGCTCGCGGGCGACCACGAGGGCTTCCCGCTGCTGCACCACTGGCGGGTCCTGCCGCACCTCGGGCAGTCGCTGCCCGACGAGCTGGCCGACGTCGACGGGGCGGTGGCCTACTGGGAGGACACGCCGGCGGCGCGGCACCGGATCGAGGCGCTGCGGGACTCCACGGCGAGCATCGCGTTGTTCCTGGAGCACTTCCCGCACGACCTGCACGACTGGTTGCGGCAGCAGGTCCGCGCCGGCGCCGAGGCCACCGCGAACGCTTGCGCGATGGTCGAGCGGGAGCTGGCGGCCGGGATCGCCGCCATGAACGCCCGCGGCCTGCTGCACCTCGACGCCCACTTCCGCAACGTCCTGACCGACGGCGAACGGCTGTACTTCGCCGACTTCGGTCTCGCGCTGACCGCGGACTTCGACCTGGCCCGGGACGAGGCGGACTTCTTCGCCGGGCACCAGGGCTACGACCGCGACTACGCCGCCACCCACCTGGTGCTCTGGCTGACCGCCGAGCTGTACGGGCACCGCGGCGCCGAGCACAGCGCGTTCCTGCGCGCGTGCGCCCGCGGGGAGCGTCCGGCGGGGGTGCCGCGGCAGGTCGCCGACGTCCTCGTCCGCCACGCGCCGACCGCCGAGCTGATGACCGGCTTCTACCGCCGCTTCCAGCAGGAGAGCCGGCACGTTCCGTACCCGGCGGCCACTAGGGTGGTGCCATGTCGCTGCCCCACGTGCTCCTGATCCACGGCTGGACCGGTTCGGGCCCCGAACACTGGCAGAGCAAGCTCGCCCACGCGGTCGCCGAACACGGCGGCCTGGTCGACATGCCGCACTTCAGCGACCCCGACCAGCCTGACCTGACCACGTGGCTGCGGGAGCTCGACACCCACCTCGAAGCCGCGCCGGCCGACCGCGAACGGGTGGTCATCGCCCACTCGCTGGGCTGCTACCTGTGGCTGCACCACGCGGCCCGCGAGGGCATCGCGCACGTCGACCGGGTCCTGCTGGTCGCCCCGCCCGCCCCGGACTACCCCGAGCCCGCCATCAAGACGTTCTTCCCGGCACCGCTCGACCCGGCCGGGCTGCGGCGCGCGGCCACCGACACGCGGCTGGTGCTCGGCGAGGGCGACCCGTACCTGCCGGTGGCGGCCGGGAAGCAGCTCGCGGAGTCGTTGCGGATCGAGGTCGACGTGGTGCCGGGTGCGGGGCACATCAACGTGGACGCGGGCTACGGCGAGTGGCCGGCGGTGCTCAAGTGGGTCCGGTCGAAGACGGTGCCGCTGACGCCCCGCTAGGCGCTAGACGGCCTGCTTCGCGTACTTGGCGAGGAACCGGACCACGTCCGGCGTGATCTTGCGGTAGAAGCCGTCGTCGTGCCCGCCGGGCTTGACCGTGCCCACCTCGGGCCGTTCGTCGCGGATGAACTGCCGCGTGCCCACGATGAACCGGTCGCGGTCGCCGATCCACACGCCCAGCGCGGTCGGACCGGTCGCGCGCGGGTGCCGCAGCGGGTCCAGCGCGGCCCACTCGGCCTCGCTCTTGAACGCCCTGCGCTTGGCCATCTCCGGCCACGACGTGAGCAGGCCGGGGGAGATGGCGGCGGCCGCGGTGACCGGGTCGCCGCGCTCGGCCCTGCGGCGGGCGTACAGCAGCGCGCCGAAACCGCCCATGGAGACCCCGGTGATCGCGAACGGGTCGCCGTAGCCGCGGTCGTGCAGCCAGGTGGGGACCTCGTCGAGCAGCATCTTCATCGGGTCGTCGCCGGGGACGTTCTCGTGCCAGTAGTTGTCGCCGCCGTCGACCGCGACGAAGCCGAACGCGGGCACCGAGCCCTTGGCGACGGCATCGGCCAGGTTCTCGGCGAGGCTGCCGACCGCCGCGTCGCGAGCGCTGCCGTGCAGGCCGTGCAGCAGGATCGACATGGGCAGGCCGCGTGGGGCCTTGTTCGTCGGGGTGAAGAACGCGAGCGTGATCTCACGGCGGCGCGCGGACGAGTAGACCCGCTCGAAGCGGATGGCGGGTTTCGCACCGGACTTGGTGGCGACGCGGTTGGCGGTGGCGACCTGGTGCTGCGCCGCGCGGTGAGCGGAGACGTACACGGCGGTGCCGACGGCCATCGCGACGACGACGCCGACAGCCGCCAGCAGTGTGCGGCGACGGCGGTGGTTCGGTTCCCCCATGCTCACCTCATCGCGCAGGTTCCTGTCCTCGTTTCCAGAAGACGGAACGCGCGCGCAACGAGGTCAGTTCCTCGTCGGAGCATCCCAGCCAGCGGAGCACGCGGTCATTGTGCTCGCCGAGGGCGGGCACCGCACCCGGTGACCACTCCCAGCCGCGCACCGGCGGCGGCAGCATCCGCACCGAACCACCGGGCACCGCGACGTCCGTCCACGCGCTGAGCTGCGGGTGTTCTGGCAGCTCGGTGATCGAGCGGGTCAGCGCGGCCGGCACGTCGGCCTCGTCCAGCGCGGCCAGCAGCTGTGCGGCGGTCATGTCCGCGAACGCCCGTTCGAGCAGTGCCTGCAGCTCGCCGCGGTGCTCCACCCGTGAGCTCACTGTGGCGAACCTCTCCTGCGGGGCGAGGCCGATGAGCGTGCTGAGACGCTGCCACTGGCCGTCGTTCTGCACGGCCAGGTGCACCGCGCCGTCCGCACAGGCCACCGGCCCGTAGGGCGCGATGCTCGGGTGGTGCGCGCCCGACCGCGGCGCGGCGGCTCCCGTGCCGACGGCGTAGAGCATCGGCTGGTGCATCCACTCCGCGAGCGCGTCGAACAGCGACAGCCGCAGCCGGGTGCCCAGTCCCGTGCGCGCCTTCTGCAGCAACGCCGCCAGCACCGCCGCGTGCAGCTGCACCCCGGCCGCGATGTCGGCCACGGAGATGCCGGCGCGCGCCATCACGTCGCCCTCGCCGGTCAGCGACACCAGGCCCGCCTCGGACTGCACCAGCGCGTCGAACGCCTTGCGGTCCGCGTACGGGCCGTCCCAGCCGTAGCCGGACAGCTCGGCCACCACGAGCGTCTCGGGCAGCTCCAGCCCCAGCCGGTCCCACACCCGCGGCGACAGGTTGCACAGCAGCACGTCGGCGCGGTCGACGAGCCGGTCGAGCCACGCCCGGCCGTCCGGGTGGAAGACGTCGAGCGACACCGACTCCTTGCCGACGTTCGTCCACGCGAAGTACGACGACACCTCGCCGCACGCCGAGTCGTAGTGCCGCGCGAAGTCACCGCTGCCGGGTCGTTCGACCTTGATGACGCGGGCGCCCAGGTCGGCCAGCAACCGCGTCGCGTACGGCACGGCGACGGCCTGCTCCAGGCTCACCACCACGACGCCGTCAAGCGGCCTCAACGACGCGCTCCCCGCCGGTGTAGACGTTCATCGAGTCGCCGCGCAGGAACCCGACGAGGGTCATGCCCTGCTCCTCGGCCAGCTCGACGGCGAGCGACGACGGCGCCGACACCGCGGCCAGCAGCGCGATCCCGGCCATCGCGGCCTTCTGCACCAGCTCGAACGACGCCCGCCCGGACACCATCAGCACCGACCCGGTCAGCGGCACCAGGTCCTGCAGCACCGCCCAGCCCAGCACCTTGTCCACGGCGTTGTGCCGGCCCACGTCCTCGCGCACGACCAGCGGCTCGCCGTCGCGGAACAACCCGGCCGCGTGCAGCCCGCCGGTGGAGGAGAAGACCTTCTGCCTGGCCCGCAACGCGTCCGGGAACGCCGTCAGCTCCTCCGGGGTGACCCGCAGCGGGTCGGCGGCGGGCGAGAAGCGGGTCTTGAGCTTCACCGCGTCCAGCGCGCCCTTGCCGCACACCCCGCACGACGACGTGGTGTAGAAGTTCCGCTCCACTCCGGTGTCCGGCTCCGGGACACCGGGTGCCAATGTGACGTCGAGCACGTTGTAGGTGTTCATCCCGTCCGGCCCGGTGCCCTCGCAGAACCGCGCGACCGACACGTCCTGAGCGGCCCCGATCACGCCCTCGCTGAGCAGGAAGCCGTGCGCGAGCTCGACGTCCTGGCCGGGCGTGCGCATCGTGACGGCCAGCGCCCGCCCGTTGACCCGCAGCTCCATCGGCTCCTCGGCGGCCAGCGCGTCGACCCGCCGCCGCCGGTCACCCGGCGACACCCGCTCGACCGCCCGGCGCACCGTCACTCGGCCCATGTGCACCTCTCCTTCGGACCGCTATGTTCCCCACGACCAGGCTACGTGGGAGGGATCTCGGGGCATGGACGACGTCGTGATCGTGGGAGGCGGCCACAACGGGCTCGTGGCCGCCGCGTACCTGGCCGGGGCCGGCCGGTCGGTGACCGTGCTGGAGAAGCTCCCGCACGTCGGCGGCGCCGCTGTGAGCGCGTCGCCGTGGGCCGGTGTCGACGCCCGGCTCTCCCGCTTCTCCTACCTGGTGAGCCTGCTGCCGGACCGGATCGTCTCCGACCTCGGGCTGAGGCTGGCGCTGCGGTCGCGGGCCGCGTCCTCCTACACGCCCGGTGGCGGGTCCGGGCTGCTCGTCGAGCGGTCACCGGGCGAGGCGACCACCCGGTCGTTCCAGGAGGTGTGCGGTGACCTCGGCGACTGGGAGCGCTGGCAGCGCTGGTACGCCGACCTCGACCTGATGGCCCGCGCGCTGGCGCCGACGCTGCTGGAGCCGCTGGTCTCCCGCGAGCACCTGCGCGTGCACGTCGACGCGGTGGCGCGCGGCCGGGTGTGGGAGCAGGTCTTCGAACGGCCGATCGGCGCGACGCTGCGGGAGCTGTTCGAGAACGACCTGGTGCGCGGCGTCGTCGCGACCGACGCGTTGATCGGCACGCACTCGTCGCTGCACTCGTTGCAGGCCAACAGGTGCTTCCTCTACCACGTGATCGGCAACGGCACGGGGGAGTGGAAGGTCCCGGTCGGCGGCATGGGAGCGGTCACCGCCGAGCTGGAACGGGCGGCGCGCGCGGCCGGCGCGAAGATCGTCACCGGCGCCGAGGTGACCTCCGTCGAAGCCGACGGGAAGACGGCCTCCGTGGCGTACAACGGCACCTCGGTGGACGCGAGGTTCGTGCTGTCGAACGTGGCCCCGTCCGTGCTGGGACGGTTGCGGGGCAAGGAGGTCCACGACTCGCCCGGCTGCCAGCTGAAGATCAACATGCTGCTGCGCAGGCTGCCCGCGCTCAAGTCCGGTGTGGACGCGCGGCTCGCGTTCGCCGGCACGTTCCACCTCGACGAGTCCTACGACCAGCTGGAGACCGCCTACCGGGAGAGCGCCGCCGGACGGGTGCCGTCGGTGCTGCCGGGCGAGATGTACTGCCACTCGCTGACCGACCCGTCGATCCTCGGCCCGTCGCTCGCGGGCCACGAGACGCTGACGCTGTTCGGCCTGCACCTGCCGGCGGCGCTGTTCGAGGGCCGCAACGAGGAGCTGCGCGACCGGCTCGTCGAGCGCTACCTCGACCAGCTCAACGCCCACCTCGTCGAGCCGGTGCAGGACTGCCTGGCGGTGGACGCCGACGGCAGGCCGTGCATCGAGGCGCGCACACCGCTCGACCTGCAGGAGGAGCTGGGCCTGCCGGGCGGCAACATCTTCCACGGCGAGCTCGCGTGGCCGTTCGCCGAGAGCGAGGACGAGGTCGGCCGCTGGGGCGTGGAGACCGACGTGGACAACGTCTTCGTCTGCGGCGCGGGCTCCCGGCGCGGCGGCGGGGTCAGCGGCATCGGCGGCCACAACGCGGCGCGGGCCGTGCTGGAACGCGGCTGAGACATTCTCGATGACGTCAGTCGTCATCTCTGGTTACAGTGGTGCCCGTGGGGGACTTCTACGGGATCGCGGAGATCGCCGACGCCATGGGCCTGAGCCGCCAGCTCGTCACGGTGTGGCGCAAGCGCCGTTCGCACGGCATCCCGGAGCCGGACGCGGAGCTCGCGTCCGGCCCGATCTGGCGCCGGGAGACGGTCGAGCCGTGGATCGATCGCACCCGCGGCCGGCTGGGGCTCGCCGGCGGCCCGGAGTCGGCGTCGCGCAGCCTGCGGTTGCGCACGAGCCGGCGGGTCCTGCGGCTGGCGGCACTGATGCTCGAAGAACCCCTGCGCCCGCGCGTGCTCAACGAGGCCGCCGCCCAGCTGCGCGACCTGGCGCACGAGATCGACTCCACGGCGGACGACGTCGTGGGGGCGTTGCTGCGCGAGCTGGTCGAGCCGGTGCGTGACCCCGACGTGCCCGCCGAGCTGCTGCGGGTGCCGGTCATCGAGTCGTTGCCGCTGGTCACGGCGGTGGCCCGGAACTCGCCGGACTGGTGACGCGGCTATCTCAAGACTTCTATATCAAGAAACCTTGCTAAGGGTTCCTTGATACGCGTACCGTCGTGTCATGACCGACGCTCCCATCACCGACCCCAAGGCGCTCCGGGCGCTGTCGCACCCGTTCCGCTGGAAGGTGCTCCAGCTGCTCACCGAGCAGGGGCCGCAGACCGCGACCCAGTGCTCGGCGGTGCTCGGTGAGAGCGTCGCGAGCTGCTCGTACCACCTGAACATGCTGGCCAAGTACGGCTTCGTCGAAGAGGTCGAGGGACCGGGCAGGCAGAAGCCGTGGAAGATCGTCCCGAAGCGCCAGTCCATCTCGACCGAGGGCCTGGAGGGTGAGGCGGCGCTCGCGGCCGAGGCGGCGTCGACGGCCTACCTGGACCAGGAGTTCGAACGCATCCGGTCGAGCCTGCGCCAGTTCGACCGGATGCCCGCGGAGTGGCGCCCGGCGATCGGCACCGAGGGCACGGTCAAGTTCGTCACCCCCGAGGAGGCCGTCGCCCTCGTCGAGGAGCTGCGGGCCGTCTTCGAGAAGTACGGCGAGCGCAAGCTGAACCCCGGGCTGCGCCCCGAGGGCGCGCGGGCGGTCCGGTTCTTCCTGAGCCACACGGTCGCACCCGAGTAACCAACCGACTCGAAGGAGAGCTCGCATGATCCCGCACGACCACGTGTTCGCAATCGCGAAGTCCCGTCAGCAGGACTTCGAGGCCGACGCCGCCGCGCGCCGGCTCGTCAGGAAGACCGAGCAGGAACCCGCGGCCGAACCCGAGCGGCGCCGGTTACGGCTGTCCGTCCGGGTCCGGCACGCCTGATCAGGCCGCCGGCTCCAGCCGCACGACCACCGACTTGGAGGTCGGCGTACCCGAGATGTCGGCCTTGGAGTCCAGCGGCACCAACGGGTTCGCCTCAGGGAAGTACGTCGCCGCGCACCCGCGCGCGGTCGGGTACGACACGATCCGGAACGACTCGGCGCGGCGTTCGACGACGCCCGTCGGGTCGTCCTTCCACTCCGAGACGATGTCGACCATCTGGCCATCGGAGAACCCGAGCGCCTTGAGGTCGTCCGGGTTGACGAACACCACGCGCCTGCCGTCCTTGACGCCCCGGTAGCGGTCGTCCAGGCCGTAGATCGTGGTGTTGTACTGGTCGTGGCTGCGCAGGGTCTGCATGAGCAGCCGGCCCTCCGGCACCTCCAGCACGGTCAGCTCGTTCGCCGTGAAGTTGGCCTTGCCGGTGGCCGTCGCGAACTCCTGCGAGTCGCGCGGCGGGTGCGGCAGCACGAAACCGTCCGGCTGGCGCACGCGCGTGTTGTAGTCGGTGCAGCCCGGCACGACGCGCGCGATGTGCTCGCGGATGACGTCGTAGTCCTTCTCGAACTCCTCCCAGGCGACCGGGTGCGCGGCGCCGAGCACCTTGCGCGCCAGCCGGCAGACGATCGAGACCTCGGACAGCAGCCGGTCGGAGGCGGGCGCCAGGCGGCCCCGCGAGCGGTGCACGACCGACATCGAGTCCTCGACCGTCACGAACTGCTCGCCGGAGTGCTGCACGTCGCTCTCGGTGCGGCCCAGCGCGGGCAGGATCAGCGCGGTGCGGCCGTGCACGACGTGCGAGCGGTTGAGCTTCGTGGAGACGTGCACGGTCAGCGAGCACTGCTCCAGCGCCTTCTCGGTCACCGGGGTGTCCGGGGTGGCGCTGACGAAGTTGCCGCCCATCGCGATGAACACCTTGCCGCGGCCGTGGCGCATGGCGTTGATCGCGTCGACGGTGTCGAAGCCGTGCTTGCGCGGGACGGAGATGCCGAACTCGTTCTCCAGCGCCAGCAGGAACTTCTCCGGCATCTTCTCGTAGATGCCCATCGTGCGGTCGCCCTGCACGTTCGAGTGGCCGCGCACCGGGCACAGGCCCGCACCCGGCTTGCCGATCATGCCGCGCACGAACATCACGTTCGTGATCTCGCGGATCGTCGGCACGCTGTGCTTGTGCTGCGTGAGGCCCATGGCCCAGCACGCGATCGTGCGCTGCGAGTCGACGAACATGCCGGCGACCCTGGTGATCTGCTCGCGGGTCAGGCCGGTCGCGGTGAGCACGCGGTCCCAGTCGAGCTCGCGCAGGCTCTCGGCGTAGGCCTCGAACCCGTGCGTCTTCGCGGCGATGAACGCCTTGTCGAGCTTGTCCCACTGCAGCAGCAGGTGACCGACCGCCTGGAACAGCGCCTGGTCGCCGCCGACCTTGATCTGCACGAACTCGTCGGACAGCGCGGTGCCGCGGCCGACGACGCCGGCGACGTTCTGCGGGTTCTTGAACCGCATCAGGCCCGCCTCCGGCAGCGGGTTGATCGCGATGATCTTCGCGCCGTTCTTCTTGGCGTCCTCCAGCGCGCTGAGCATGCGCGGGTGGTTCGTGCCGGGGTTCTGGCCGATGACCACGATCAGGTCGGCGAGGTCGAAGTCCTTGATCGACACCGAGCCCTTGCCGATGCCGATTGTCTCGTTCAGTGCGGAGCCGGACGACTCGTGGCACATGTTCGAGCAGTCCGGCAGGTTGTTCGTGCCGAACGAGCGGACCAGCAGCTGGTAGAGGAACGCGGCCTCGTTGCTGGTGCGGCCGGAGGTGTAGAAGATCGCCTCGTCCGGCGCTGACAACGCTGTCAGCTCGTCGGCGATGAGCGTGAACGCGTCGTCCCAGTCGATGGGCGTGTAGTGGGTGGCGCCGGGGCGCAGGACCATCGGCTCGGTGATCCGGCCCTGCTGCCCGAGCCAGTAGTCGGTCTTCGTCCGCAGGCTCTCGAGGGAGTGGGCGGCGAAGAACTCCGGCCCGATGCGGCGCTTGGTCGCCTCCTCGGCCACGGCCTTCGCGCCGTTCTCGCAGAACTCCGCCATCTTGCGGTGGCCCTGCGGCTCCGGCCACGCACAGCCGGGGCAGTCGAACCCCTCGCGCTGGTTGAGCAGGCGCAACGTCTTGACCGTCCGGGTCACGCCCATCTGCTCGACCGCGCGGTCGAGCGAGACGAGGACACCCGGAACACCCGCTGCCCAGCTCTTCGGCGTGGACACTTCGAGCGCGGACTCGTCGACGTCGTGCTGCGGAGGCTTGCTGCTCATGTCCTTCATTCAACGCCGATGGACGTCGGCGCCGCCAGCGCCCCCGAAGAACGCGGCGGCGTCGCCATCACGGGCCCCAAGGGGTTGAACGGTCCGTGACAGTCAATTGTGATCGCCGTCACGGTCGATCGGCACCTCTGAACGAGTGATCAGTGGCATCCGCTCTCGGTGGGGATCGGCGCGTCGGACGCGAACCACTCGTCGGGCCCGCGTCCGCTGCCCCCGTCGTCCCGCTGCCGCTTCTCGGTGAACATCGGCGCCAGGTAGCCGTCCTTCGACGCCTGGCAGGCCATCAGGTAGTGGTAGCCGTCGACCCTGGTGACCCACAGCCCCTCGGCGTCGAGCTGGAAGTCCACGTCCGCCCGCACCATCGCGAGCAGGTCGGTCTGCTCGAACAGCGAGTTCCGCATCTCGCCCGGCTCGAACGCGTAGGCGAACCGGTAGCTGGTGTGCACGACCGGCAGCCCGTTCTCGTCCTGGCCCGGCCACATCCGCCCGTCCACCTTGACCGGCACCGGCAGCAACGCCGTGCCCGCCTTGGTGCGCGTCCACAGGACCGTGTCCTGCACCGGTTCGAAGTGGTCGGCGACCTCGGGTGCGAGCAGCGCGAGGAACGGCGCCCGGTCGCGCTCGACCACCATCCTCGGGTCCAGGTGCGCGGCGATGATCGCCCCGCGTGCCGCCTCGTAGATCGGCGCGTACCGCGGGTCCTGGTCCGGCGCGACGATCCCGGCCTCCCCGTCGGCCCACTTCTCGGCCGGTGTCCGCGCGTACGGCTGCGCGGTGTCGACGCCCTTGTGGGAACCCCGCAGGTCCGGCATCGACAGCTCGCCGAACGTGCCCGCCCTGTACAGCCCCACGACCACGCCGACGATGACGACGAGCGCGACCGCGGACACGACCTTGCCGCCGTGCCTGCGCATGCGGGCCTGTCTGCGCTGCCTGCGGATGTCCTGCTTCGCGCGTCTGTTCGCCGCGCGGAGCCAGGCGTCGTCCTTCAGGTCGGGATGGTCTTCGATTCCCCCCGGAATGCTCACAGCCCGCGGATCTTAGGGGCTCGCCCGTCCGTTAGCAGGTATCTCGGTGTAAGTCGATAGCCACGCCTCCGTAGACTTGTCAGCTGTGACTGAACTCGACACCGCAACCCAGCGTCCTGACCTCCCCGCCGCGTGGACTCCGGCGGAGGTAGAGGCGGAGCTGTACCAGCGGTGGGTCGACCGGCGGTACTTCGAGGCGGACGTCAAGAGCGACAAGCCGCCGTTCACGATCGTGCTGCCCCCGCCGAACGTCACCGGCAGCCTCCACATGGGCCACGCGATGAACCACAGCGTGATGGACGCCCTGACGCGCCGCCGCCGCATGCAGGGCTACGAGGTCCTGTGGCTGCCGGGCATGGACCACGCCGGCATCGCGACGCAGAACGCCGTCGAGCGCGACCTCGCGAAGCAGGGCCTGTCGCGGCAGGACCTCGGGCGCGAGAAGTTCGTCGAGCGCGTCTGGGAGTGGAAGGAGGAGTACGGCGGCAAGATCCTCGACCAGATGAAGCGGCTCGGCGACGGCATCGACTGGTCGCGCGAGCGCTTCACCATGGACGAGGGGCTGTCGCGCGCCGTCCAGACGATCTTCAAGAAGATGTACGACGACGGTCTGATCTACCAGGCCGAGCGGATCATCAACTGGTGCCCGCGCTGCCAGACGGCGCTGTCGGACATCGAGGTCGACCACAGCGACGACGAGGGCGAGCTCGTCTCGATCCGCTACGGCGACGGGGACGCGTCGATCGTCGTCGCGACCACGCGCGCCGAGACGATGCTGGGTGACACCGCGGTCGCCGTCCACCCCGACGACGAGCGCTACCGGCACCTGATCGGCACCGAGGTCGAGCTGCCGCTGACCGGCCGCCGCATCCCGATCGTCGCCGACGCGCACGTCGACCCGAAGTTCGGCACCGGTGCGGTCAAGGTGACGCCCGCGCACGACCCGAACGACTTCGAGATCGGCCAGCGCCACGGCCTGCCGAACCTCACGGTCATGGACGGCCGCGCCACCATCACCGTGCCCGGCCCGTTCCTCGGGCTCGACCGCTTCGAGGCGCGCCCGGCGATCGTCGCCGCGCTGCGCGCCGAGGGCCGGATCGTGGCGGAGAAGCGGCCGTACGTCCACTCCGTCGGGCACTGCTCGCGCTGCAACACCGTCGTCGAGCCGCGGCTGTCGCTGCAGTGGTGGGTCAAGGTCGAGGGCATCGCGGCCAAGGCGTCCGCCGCCGTCCGCGACGGCCGCACCAAGATCCACCCGGCCGAGCTGAACAAGCGCTACTTCGACTGGACCGACAACCTGCACGACTGGTGCATCTCGCGCCAGCTCTGGTGGGGCCACCGCATCCCGGTCTACTACGGCCCGAACGGCGAGGTCGTCTGCGTCGGACCCGACGACGAGGTGCCCACCGGTGAGGGCTGGCGCCAGGACGAGGACGTCCTCGACACCTGGTTCTCCTCGGGCCTGTGGCCGTTCTCGACGCTGGGCTGGCCGGACTCCACCGAGGACCTGAAGAAGTTCTACCCGACCAGCGTTCTGTCGACCGGCTACGACATCCTGTTCTTCTGGGTCGTCCGGATGATGATGTTCGGCCTGTACGCGATGGACGAGGTCCAGCCGTTCGACCACGTCTTCCTGCACGGTCTCATCCGGGACCAGCACGGCAAGAAGATGTCGAAGTCCAAGGGCAACGGCATCGACCCGCTGGACTGGATGGAGCGCTACGGCGCGGACGCCACCCGGTTCACGTTGCTGCGCGGCACGAACCCCGGTTCGGACATGGCCGTCGCCGAGGAGTGGGCGGCCGGCTCCCGCAACTTCACCACGAAGCTGTGGAACGCCACCAGGTTCGCCCTCTCCAACGGTGCGACGGTGGCCCGCCCGCTGCCCGCCCGCGACGAGCTGACGGCGGCTGACCGCTGGATCCTCGACGAGCTCGACGCCCTCGTGTCCACGGTGGACACGAACTTCGAGGCGTTCCAGTTCTCCCGCGCCTGTGAGGCGCTGTACAGCTTCACCTGGGACGAGTTCTGCGACTGGTACCTGGAGATCGCGAAGGTCCAGATCGCCGACGGCCGGGTCGAGGCCACGCAGTCGGTCCTGGGCCACGTCCTCGACACGCTGCTGCGCCTGCTGCACCCGGCGGTCCCGTTCATCACCGAGACGCTGTGGACCACGCTCACCGGCGAGGAGTCGCTCGTCGTCGCCGCGTGGCCGCAGGCCTCCGGTGCCGAGCGCGACGCGGACGCCAAGGCCGAGGTCGAGGGCCTGAAGAAGCTGGCCACCGAGATCCGCCGGTTCCGCTCGGAGCAGGGCCTCAAGCCGGGGCAGAAGGTCGCGGGCAAGGTCCGCGGCGCGTGCTGCGTCGGCCTGACCGACCAGGTGCCGTCGGTCCGCTCGATGACGCGCCTGACCGAGCCGGGCGAGGACTTCACCGTCTCCGCCACGCTGGAGGTCGGCCTGCCCAAGGGAGCGGTGAAGGTCGAGCTGGACCTGTCCGGCGCGATCGACGTCGTGGCCGAGCGCAAGCGCCTCGAGAAGGACCTCGCGGCAGCGCAGAAGGAGCTCGCCCAGACCTCGGGCAAGCTCGGCAACGCGGGCTTCCTCGCCAAGGCGCCGGCCGACGTCGTCGCCAAGATCGAGGAGCGCAAGGCCACCGCCGAGGCCGACATCACCCGCATCAACGAGCGCCTGGCCGCGCTGCCGGAGAAGTAACCGATGGACACCAACCTCGACGAGTTCCTCGACGTCGAGAACGAGCTCAACCAGCGCTGGCCCGAGACCAAGCTCGAGCCGTCGCTGGACCGGATCAAGGCGCTGGCGCACGTGCTGGGCGACCCCCAGACGAGCTACCCGGTCGTGCAGCTGACGGGCACGAACGGCAAGACGTCGACGTCGCGCATGGTCGACGCGCTGTTCACGCGCATCGGCCTGCGCACCGGCCGCTACACCAGCCCGCACCTGCAGCTGGCCACCGAGCGGATCAGCCTCGACAACCAGCCGATCAGCCCCGAGCGCTACGTCGAGGTCTTCCGCGACATCGAGCCGTACGTAGCGATGGTGGACGCGCGGTCCGAGATCCGGATGAGCAAGTTCGAGGTGCTCACCGGCATGGCCTACGCCGCCTTCGCCGACGCACCGGTCGACGTCGCGGTCGTCGAGGTCGGCATGGGCGGCACGTGGGACGCGACCTCGATCGCCGACGCGAAGATCGCGATCCTCACGCCGATCTCGATCGACCACACCGAGTACCTGGGCAACCGGATCGAGGACATCGCGACCGAGAAGGCCGGGATCATCAAGCCCGGCTCGGTCGCCGTCATCGGCGAGCAGACGCCCGAGGCGATGCGGGTCGTCCTGGAACGCGTGGCCGAGGTCGACGCCACGGTCGCGCGCTTCGGCAGCGAGTTCGGCGTCGTCTCCCGCTCGGTCGCGGTCGGCGGCCAGCTCGTGACGCTGCAGGGCCTCGGCGGGGTCTACGAGGACATCTTCCTGCCGCTGCACGGGGAGCACCAGGCGGCGAACGCGGCGCTGGCGCTGGCCGCGGTCGAGGCGTTCTTCGGCGCGGGCACCGACCGGCAGCTCGACGTCGAGGCGATCCGCGAGGGCTTCGCGACGGTCGTCTCACCGGGCCGGCTGGAACGGGTCCGCTCCGCGCCGAACGTCTTCGTCGACGCCGCGCACAACCCGCACGGCGCCGCGGCACTGGCCAAGGCGCTGGAGTCGGAGTTCGGGTTCCGCAAGCTCGTGGCCGTCGTCGCCGTGATGTCGGACAAGGACGCCGAGGGCATCCTCTCGGCGCTGGAACCGGTGGTGTCCGAACTGGTCATCACCACGAACTCGTCGCCGCGCGCCATGGACCCGGACGTGCTGGCCGGTCTCGCCGTGCCGATCTTCGGCGAGGACCGCTTCGAGGTCCGCCCCCGCCTGGTCGACGCGATCGACGAGGCCATCCACCTCACCGAGGACGAGCTGTCCGGCGGCGGTGTCATCGTCACCGGCTCCGTCGTCACCGCCGGTGAGGCCCGCGCGTTGTTCGGAAAGGAACCGGCATGAGCGAGAACCCGGTGCCGGCACCGAAGAAGGACCCGATGAAGGCGTTCCGCGGCATCATGGCGGGCACCTTGATCCTCGAAGTCATCGTCGTGGCGCTGGCGTTGCCGGTCATCGCGAAGCTGCACGGCGGCGTCACCTCGCTCGTGGGCTGGGTGACGTTCGGCTTCATCGTCGCCTTCATCGCGCTGTGCGCGTTCGTCCGCCGCCCGTGGGCCATCGGCGTGCTGATCGGCCTGCACGTGCTGCTGATCGCGACGTGGGTCCTGCTGCCCGCGCTCGGCGTGATCGGCGTGATCTTCGCGCTGGTGTGGGCGTACCTGCTGTGGCTGCGCAAGGACCTGCTCAAGCGGATGGCCGAGGGACGGCTGCCGTCCCAGCAGCAGCAGGCTGGCTGACGAAGGACCGGTGAGAGGACGAGTTCGCGGCCCCCGCGAATTCGTCCTTTTTCTGTGAAGGCGGCGGGTCATGACCTGCCGAGCGCCGTCTGCGCGGGCCACGCAGTCGCCGCGGCAGCTGCCGGCCCGGCCGCTGGCTGGTGGTCAAGCACACCGGCCGGAACGAAGTTCACCCGCGGTTGGGGCTGTGGTCAGAACCGGCGACTAGAAACCGCCCATGACCTTCGACCGACGCACGTTGTTCAAGGCAGGCGCGCTGGGCACGGCGGCTGCGCTGGTGCCGACCGGGCCCAGCCTCGCGAAGACCGACCGGCCGCTGCTCACGCACGGCGTGCAGTCCGGTGACGTCACCTGGGACGGTGGCATCGTCTGGACCCGCGCCGACCGCCCCTCCCGGATGCTCGTCGAGGTGTCGAACGACCCGGGGTTCCGCTTCTCCCGGCGCATCCGCGGCCCGTTGCTCACGCCCGAGACCGGTGGCACCGGCCACGTCCGGGTGTCGAGCCTGCTGCCCGGCCGCCGCGCCTACTACCGCGTGACGGCGGAGAACCTGCACGGCCGCACCCGCAGCGCACCGGTCACCGGCAGCTTCACCACCGCGCCGCTGGGCCGTGACGAGGTGCGGTTCGTGTGGTCCGGTGACGTCGCTGGCCAGGGCTGGGGCATCAACCCCGACATCGGCGGCATGCCGATCTTCCGCGCGATGGCCGACCGCCGCCCGGACTTCTTCATCCACAGCGGGGACAGCGTCTACTCCGACAACCCGCTGAAGGAGTCGGTGACGCTGCCGGACGGCCGGATCTGGCGCAACGTCGTGACGCAGGAGAAGCTCAAGGTCGCCGAGACGCTCGACGAGTACCGCGGCCAGTTCGCCTACAACCTGCTCGACGACAACGTGCGCCGGTTCGCAGCCGAGGTCCCCGTCTTCGCGCAGTGGGACGACCACGAGGTCACGAACAACTGGTATCCGGGTGAGCTTCTCGACAATCCTCTTTACACCGAGAAACGCGTGGACGTGCTGGCGCAACGGGCGTTCCAGGCGTTCCACGAGTGGATGCCGATCGACCGCCACCGCGCCGTGGACGGCCGCGTCTACCGGAAGTTCGCCTACGGCCGCAACGTCGAGGTGTTCGTGCTCGACATGCGCACCTACAAGGACCGCAACACCGCGCCGAAGGACCAGCCGGGCGTGATCCTCGGTGCGGCGCAGGCGAAGTGGCTCGTCGACAACCTCGCGCGCAGCACCGCCACGTGGAAGGTCATCGCCGCCGACCTGCCCATCGGGCTGACCGTGCCGGACGGCACCGACATCGAGGGCGTGGCGAACGGCCTGCCCGGCGCACCGAACGGCCGTGAGCACGAGATCGCGTGGGTGCTGCGCGAGCTCAAGCGGCGCCGGGTGCGCAACACGGTGTGGCTGACGGCGGACGTCCACTACACCGCCGCCCACCACTACTCGCCGGAGCGGGCCGCCGTCGGCGACTTCGACCCGTTCTGGGAGTTCGTGTCCGGCCCGCTGCACTCCGGCGCGTTCGGCCCCAACACGCTCGACCCGACCTTCGGTCCCGAAGCCGTGTTCGTGCACGCACCGCCCGCCGCGAACACCAGCCCGCTCGACGCCTTCCAGCACTTCGGCGAGGTCAGGGCCGACCGGAACGAGCTCACGGTGTGGCTGCGTGACGCATCCGGCGCAGCGCTCTGGTCCACAACGCTCAACGCGCGCTGAAGATCGCAATAGGGTTGGTGCGTGCCCATCACGTTCGACACCACCGGCTTCCAGCAGCACGAAGAGAACTCCTGGCTCCACGGAGGCGGTGACCGGCTCGCGCTGACCGTCTACGACGGCCCGGCCGACCTGCCGGTGGGGCTGGACGACCTGCAGGGGCTGCGGCGTGAGCTCGCGGTCCGCTACGCCCCGACGGGCTGTCTCGTCGAGGCGCAGGTCGTCCAGCTCGGCGACGTGCCCGCGCTGCTGCAGATCGCCAAGGTGCCGCTGGGGAACCGGCCCGGCCAGGCGTTCGGCCTCTCGCTGACCGTGCAGGGGGTGAACGCGCACGCGGTGCTGTCGCTGGTGGCGGAGGAACGTGGCACGACCGGCGTGCGCGAGGGTGTGCTGGCCGCCGAGATCGGGTTCCAGCGCTGGGTCCTGCCGCACCCGTACGCGCCGCAGGTGCAGGGCCGGCTGCCGTTCCACGCGGGCGACGACCCGCGGTTCGACAGCCGCTTCCCCGACCACCCGCTGTCGCGCGTGCGCCGGTTGATGCACCAGCTCGTGAGCACCGCACGGGTCGACCCGGCGTTCGTGGCACCACCGGCGCCGCAGCTCCCGCCGGAGGTGGACGCGGTGTTCAACTCCCAGCTCGTCAATGCCGAGTGCGGCCTCCCGGTCAACGGCCACATCGCGCTGCAGATCGGCGAACGCACCACCTACTGGAAGCTGGTCGGCGAGGCCGTGCCGCACCGGCTCGGCCGTGGCACCCTGGGTCGCTCCCCACACGGCGAGGCCCGGTTCCGCGAGGTGCTCGTGGTCGACGAGCGCACCGGAACCGCCCTGATGATGGACCGGTTCATGACCGACGGCGCCTCCCTGGGCGTCCACACCCGGCTCCAGCCGGTCACCCGTGACGAGGCGTACGCGGCGGTCACGCCCGAGGCGCTCAAGGAGGCCTACCGCGGCCTCGGGCGGCTGGCCGACATGGCCGACGGCCGCAACGAGTACCTCACGATCGAACCGATCACGCACCAGGTCGGGCGGTCGGAGCCGTTCGCGGTGCTGAGCATGCAGCACCACGAGGGCGAGGACGTCGTGCTCGTCTCGTGCTCGCCGGCGCCCTCGGAGAACACGCCGTTCCAGGGCAGCCCGGGGATCAGGGCGCCCGTCACGGCGGAGAACCTGCGCGGCATCGGTGAGCTCGTCCTGCACGCGGCGCTCGAATGGGGCCCGCACCCGTTGGACATGGCGGTCACCTTCCACCGCCACGCGGGCACGACGGAGGCGCCGGGCACGCCGGAGAGCCTCGCGGACGAGGTGCGTGCGCAGTTCAGCGGGCAGCTGGCCACGGCGGTGCCGGGCATCCCGGTCGGCGGCTGCGTGGCGTTGCAGCAGGGGGAGCAGCGGACGTACTGGCGGTTGCCCGACGACGCGCTGTCGAGCCGGCTCGGTTCCGGGGTGCTGACCCGCGCCCACTCGCCGGGCCACCGGTTCCGCGACGTCGTGCTGCTCGACCAGGACACCGGCGAGCTGTTGATCCCGAACCGCTACGGCGACGCCACGACCGGGACCAAGACCGTGCTCACCGGGGTGAGCGAGGAGGAGGCGCTGGCGGCGGCGACACCGGAGGCGTGCCGGGAGGCGTTCGAACGGCTCGGCCGGTGCGTGTTCGCCGCGGCGAAACGCGGTGAGCACATCTTCGTCGAGCAGCTGGAGAACGAGCTGAAGCAGGACCCGTACGTGTTGCTGACCGTGCAGGGCCTCTTCGACGGCGACCCGGTCGCGATCGCCTCCGCGTCCCCCGCGCCGTCGGCGAACACCCAGTTCAACGGCCTGCCCACGCTGGAGGCCCCGGCGGCGGCGAACAACGTGGTCGGGCTGGGCCAGCTCGCGTTGCAGGCGATCACCGACTGGGGCGTCCACCCGCTGCACGTGGTGCCGACCTACCACCGCCCGACCCGCTGACCGCAAATGTTTGCACGCCCCGACGTATTGTTTCCCCCTGTTTCTCGTGGTTTCGTGCAGCAACCCTGCAAGAAGTTGCGACAAGGAGGTCGCGATGCGTCGGGTCGTCGCCGCGCTCGCTGCACTGGTCCTACTGCCTCTCACACCCGTCCAGGCCGTTGCCGCTCCACCGGAGCAACGCCTGGCCGTGGGGGAGGTGGTGGATATCGCGCCCGGTGTGCGCGCCGGTGACTTGAAACTCGCCTTGCCGCCCAAGCGGGACGACCTGCGGGGTGAGCGCTTCTACTTCGTGATGCCGGACCGGTTCGCGAACGGCGACCCCCGCAACGACCGCGGTCGCAGCAGCAGCGCCGAGAACGGGTTCAACCCGGCCGACAAGGGCTTCTACCACGGTGGCGACCTCAAGGGCCTGCACCAGAAGCTCGACTACCTCGACGGCATGGGCATCACGGCGATCTGGATGACGCCGATGTTCCTCAACCGCTGGGTGCAGGGCGACAGCGCCGCCTACCACGGCTACTGGACCATCGACTTCACCAAGCTCGACCCGCACTTCGGCACCACGCAGGAGATGCGCGAGCTGATCCGCGACGCGCACCGGCGTGGCATCAAGGTGTTCTTCGACATCGTCGCGAACCACACCGCCGACGTGATCAAGTACGCCGAGGGCAAGAACGCGTACGTGTCCACGGGCGCGCAGCCGTACCTGGACGCTTCGGGCAAGCCGTTCGACCTCGCCGACCACGCGGGGCGGAAGGACTTCCCGAAGCTGGACGCGGCCAAGTCGTTCCCGTACACGCCGGTCAAGGACGGCCCGACGAAGTTCCCGTTGTGGCTCAACGACTCCACGCTCTACCACAACCGCGGCGACTCGACGTTCTCCGGTGAGTCGAGCGAGCAGGGCGACTTCTCCGGGCTCGACGACCTGATGACCGAGCACCCGCGCGTGGTCAACGGCATGAAGGACATCTTCACCAGCTGGATCGACACGCTCGACATCGACGGCTACCGGGTCGACACGGTCAAGCACGTCAACCTGGAGTTCTGGCAGGCGCTCGCGCCGCACGTGAAGCAGTACGCGAACCGCAAGGGCAAGAAGGACTTCTTCGTGTTCGGCGAGGTCTTCGACTCCTCACCGGAGAACACCTCGAAGTACACGACCGAGGGCCGGATGCAGGCCACGCTGGACTTCCCGTTCCAGAGCAGCGCCGTGAGCTTCCTGGTAGGCAAGGGCGCCCAGCGCCTCGGCGAGGTGCTGCTCGACGACGACCGCTACACCGACGCCGACTCCAACGCCTCGTCGCTGCCGACGTTCCTGGGCAACCACGACATGGGCCGGGTCGCGTGGATGATCCGCAACGACCGGCCCGGCATCACCGACGCCGAGCTGCTGGAGCGCCTCAAGCTCGGCAACCGGCTGATGTACCTGTGGCGCGGCAACCCGGTCGTCTACTACGGCGACGAGCAGGGCTTCGCGGGCACGGGTGGCGACAAGCTGGCGCGCCAGGACATGTTCGCCTCGAAGACGCCCGAGTACGTGGCGGAGAAGCTGATCGGCTCCGACCGCACCGGCGCCGTCGACAACTTCAACACCGCGCACCCGCTGTACCAGCAGCTCAAGGCCCTCGCGGCGCAGGTCGACGAGGACCCCGTGTGGCGGGACGGCAACCAGGTGCTGCGGTACGCCGACGGGGACGTGTTCGCGTTCAGCCGCATCCTCGGTCGTGAGCACCTCGTCGTCGCGAACGCCGGAACCGCGCCTGCCACGGTGACGGTCCCGGTGTCCTCGGCGGGGTTCGAGAACGCCCAGGTCCAGAACGGCCGTGTCACGGTGACCGTGCCCGCGCTGTCGGCGTTGGTGCTCAAGGGCACCAGCGACGTCGCCAAGTCGAAGCCGGCGCCCGTGCTGGTCGCCCCGGCCGCCGGAACCGTGCTGGACGAACGGGTCGAGCTGCGTGCCGACGGCATCGGCACGGCCAACGCGGCCGCCACCTTCGCCGCTCGCGTCGAGGGCAAGTCCGACTGGACCGTGCTGGGCACCGACGACGCGGCGCCGTACCGGGTGTTCGCGGACCTGTCGGCGCTGCCGGGTGCGGCCGTGGGCAAGCGCGTCGAGCTGCGGGTGGTCGCGAAGTCCGGCGAGATCGGCGCGGACGGCGCGTTCGTGTCGCTCGTGGCCGCACCGCCGCTGCCGGACCCCGGCACGAAGAACCCGGACTGGCTGGTCGTGCACTACGCGCGCGGCGACTACGACGGCTGGGGCCTGCACGTCTGGGGCGACGTCGAGACGCCGACCGAGTGGAGCACGCCGCTGCCGTTCGCCGGCGAGGACACCTACGGGCGGTTCGCGTGGGTGAAGCTGAAGCCGGGCGCGAAGTCCGTCGGGATCATCGCGCACAAGGGCGACGAGAAGGACACGAACGCCGACCGGGTCGTCGACCCGAGCGTGACGCCCGAGGTGTGGCTGAAGCAGGGCGACCCGGCCGTGCACCCGTCCGAGCAGGCGGCCACCGGCAAGGCGGTCGTGCACCACGTCGGTGACTCCACGGGTGCCGTGGTGCGCGTGGCCGGACGTGCCGACGTGCCGTTCTCGAACGGGATCGCGGAACTGCCGCCGACCACCGACTTCTCGGTGGTGCGCGGGACGACCGTGGAGGCGTCCGGCAAGTTCACGAGCGGTCACGCGTGGGTGGCGAACGGCGAGGTGCACGCTTCCCCGGCCGCGGCCGAGAACCGGGCGGTGATCCACTACAACCGGCCGGACGGCGACTACACCGACTGGACGATGTACCACTGGACGGGCTCCGCGGAGCCGTCACCGGGCTGGAACCAGTCGCGGGTGCCGGACGGGCGGGACCGGTTCGGCGTGTACTGGTCGGTGCCGCTCGCCGCGGGCGCCGCGGGGCTGAGCTACCTCGTCCACCGCGGCGACGCCAAGGACCCCGGGCCCGACCAGTTCCTCGACCTGGGGCAGAAGGGGAACGAGGTGTGGCAGTTGCAGGGGAACGAGACCTACCTGCTGCCGCCGAACGCCGGTCCGGCCGCCGATGACGACCTGACCAAGGCGAAGGCGATCTGGATCTCGCGCGACAGGGTCGTGTGGGACGTGCCGGTCGTGCAGTCCGACGGCTACCGGCTGGAGCACGGCTCACGCGTGCTGAGGCTCTCGCCGACGACCGAGGCGGTGCCGGCGCGGCTCCCGCACCTCAAGGGCAAGCCGGTGTTCGCGGTGCGCGGGTTCGTCGACGAAGCGTTGCGGGACAAGCTCTCCGCCGTCCACGTCGACGCGGGCGGTGCGATCCGGCACCGGACGGGCGTGCAGATCGCGGGCGTGCTGGACGACCGCTATGCCGCCGCCGCGACGAAGCTGGCGTTCGGGCCGACCTTCGACCACGGCCGCGCATCGGTCCGGCTGTGGGCGCCGACGGCGAAGAACGTGAAGCTGCGCCTGTTCGACCAGCCCTCCGGTGAGCCGCGGAAGGTCGTGCAGCTCAAGCGCGACGACGCCTCGGGGTCGTGGACCGGTTCCGGCGACTGGGAGAACAGGTACTACCAGTTCGAGGTCACCAACTGGCAGCGCACGGTCGTGGTCACCGACCCGTACTCCGTGGCGCTGTCGGTGAACTCGACGCACTCGCAGTTCGCGGACCTCGAGGACAGCCGGACCATGCCCGCCGGGTGGTCCCGTGACGTCGCTCGCGGGATGGTCGGTGCGATCACCGAGCTGCACGTGCGGGACTTCTCGATCGGCGACGAGTCCGTTCCGGCCGCCGACCGCGGCACGTACAAGGCGTTCACGCACCGTGACTCGGTCGGCATGAAGCACCTCAGGACGCTGGCCGCGGCGGGCATGGACACCGTGCACCTGCTGCCGACGTTCGACATCGCGACGATCCCCGAGAAGCGCTCCGAGCAGGCCACGCCCGCGTGCGACCTGCCGTCGCTGCCCGCGGACTCGGACCAGCAGCAGGCCTGCGTGGGCGCGGTGGCCGCCCGTGACGGCTTCAACTGGGGCTACGACCCGTTCCACTACGACGTTCCCGAGGGCTCTTACGCCACGGCGGACGCGCAGAACGGCTGGGCCCGCTCGAAGCAGTACCGCGAGATGGTGAAGTCGTTGCACGACAACGGCAACCGCGTGGTCGTGGACGTCGTCTACAACCACACGGCGGCGTTCGGCGACGCACCGACCTCGGTGCTCGACAAGGTCGTGCCCGGCTACTACCAGCGGCTCAACCTCGACGGGTCGGTCGCGAACTCCACGTGCTGTGCGAACACGGCGACCGAGAACGCCATGATGGGCAAGCTCGTCGTCGACTCGGTGGTGCGGTGGGCCCGCACGTACAAGGTGGACGGGTTCCGGTTCGACCTGATGGGCCACCACCCGAAGGCGAACATCCTCGCCGTGCGCGCCGCTCTGGACGCGTTGACGGTGGAGCGCGACGGCGTGGACGGGCGCAAGATCGGCGTCTACGGCGAGGGCTGGGACTTCGGCGAGGTCGCGGGCAACGCCCGGTTCGAGCAGGCCACGCAGGCGAACATGGCAGGGACGGGCATCGGCACGTTCAGCGACCGGCTGCGCGACGCGGTGCGCGGCGGCGGGCCGTTCGACGACGACCCGCGCGTGCAGGGCCTCGGCTCCGGTCTGGCCGGTGACGTGAACTCCTCGCCCGCCAACGGGAACGTCGCGGCACGGCTGGAGAACTACAGCGACCTGGTGAAGCTCGGCATGGCCGGCAACATGGCGTCGTACCGCTTCCAGTCCACCGCCGGGCCGGTCGTCACCGGCCGGGACGTGCAGTACAACGGCACCGCCGCCGGGTACACCGGGCAGCCGTTGGAGGCCATCACGTACGTGGACGCGCACGACAACGAGGCGTTGTTCGACGCGTTGACGTACAAGCTGAAGCCCGAGACGTCGATGGCGGACCGGGTGAAGATGCAGACGGTGGCGCTGGCACCGGTGTTGCTGGGGCAGGGGCGGCCGTTCGTGCACGCGGGCACCGAGTTCCTGCGCTCGAAGTCGTTGGACCGCAACAGCTACGACTCCGGTGACTGGTTCAACCGGTACGACCCGTCGTTGCGCGACAACGGTTTCGGCCGTGGGTTGCCGCCCAAAGCCGACAACGAGGCGAAGTGGCCGTACGCGAAGCCGTTGCTGTCGCTGCCGAAGCCGGCGTCCGCGGACATGAAGGCCGCGCTGGACGCGACGCTGGAGCTGCTGCGGATCCGGCAGTCCTCACCGCTGTTCTCGCTCGGGTCGGCCGACCTGGTGCAGCAGAAGGTGTCGTTCCCGGCGGCGCGGTCCGGTGTGGTCGTCATGCACGTCGACGACACCGTCGGACCCGACGTGGACCCGGCCCGGCGCGGCGTGCTCGTGGTCATCAACCCGTACCCGGAAGACCAGGCCATCGCGCTGCCGCCGGGTGATTGGAAGCCGGTGACCAGCGAGAAGAAGGCGGGAGCCGCGCGGTCGGTCGTGGTGCTGGAGCGGTAGTACCGCTGGAAAACAGTTTATAACAAAATAGTTTGGTACCTTAGTGCTCATGGGCACGAAGGGGTGTACCGACCTGATGATGCTGTTGCACCGCACAGGTCACGCACTGGAGACCGAACTGACGGCGAGGCTCGCGGAGATCGGGTTGACTCCGCGAGCCCGCTGCGTCCTGGCGACCGCTCTCGACGCGGACCGCACGCAGACCGAGATCGCCGACATCGTCAGCATCGACAAGACGACCATGGTCGTGACGATGGACGCCCTGGAGGCCGCGGGGTTCGCCGAGCGCAGGCCGTCGCCGACGGACCGCCGCGCCCGCGTCGTCGTCGTCACCGAGCAGGGCCGGTCCATCTCGGAGCAGGCCGACGACGTGTACGCGGACGTCGTGAACAGCGTCCTGCTGTCGTTGCCGGAAGACGAGCGGTCCGGTCTCGTCAACGGCCTGACCAGGCTGGTCGAGGGTCGTCTCGGTGCCGTCGTCCCCTGTGAGAAGCCCCCGCGCAAGAGGGCGCTGCGCCAGGCGATCGGGTAACAGATAGTCCCGTAAAAAACTATCTGCTACGGTCCCTCTTATGACAACAGGGGGACCGAAGACGGATTCGCGCTGGCCGGCGCTGATCGTGCTGTGCGCGGGGATGTTGATGATCGTGCTGGACCAGACGATCGTGAACGTCGCGCTGCCCGCGATCGACGAGGACCTGAAGTTCGGCCAGGCGGGCCTCGCCTGGGTCGTGAACGCGTACCTGATCGCCTACGGCGGTCTGCTGCTGCTCGCCGGCCGCCTCGGCGACCTGGTCGGGCACAAGAGGGTGTTCCTGATCGGCCTCGGCGTGTTCACCGCCGCCTCGCTGCTGTGCGGCCTGTCGATCAGCTCCGAGATGCTCGTCGTGGCGCGGTTCGTGCAGGGCGCCGGCGGCGCGCTGGCCACGTCCGTGACGCTGGGCATGGTCGTGACGATGTTCCCGAAGCCCGACGAGCAGAGGCGCGCCATCGGCGTGTTCAGCTTCGTCGCAGCAGCGGGCGCGTCCATCGGCCTGCTGCTCGGCGGCGTGCTCACGGACGCCATGTCGTGGCACTGGATCTTCTTCGTGAACATCCCGATCGGCATCGTGGCCGCCCTTGCCGCCGTGCGCCTGGTGCCCGACTCACCCGGCCTGGGCCTGCGCGAGGGCGCGGACGTGCTGGGCGCGCTGCTGATCGTCGCCGCGGTGATGCTGGGCGTCTACACGATCGTCAAGGCCGAGCACTACGGCTTCGGCTCGGTGCACACCCTGGCCCTCGGCGCCGTGGCGGTGGCGTTGCTGGTGGCGTTCGTCCTGCGCCAACGACACGCCACCAAGCCGTTGCTGCCGCTGCGCGTGTTCCGTTCGCGGAACGTAACGGGTGCGAACCTCGTGCAGATCTCGATGGTCGCGGGCATGTTCGGCCTGTTCTTCCTCGGCACCCTGTACATGCAGCTCGTGCTGGCGTACACGCCGTTGCAGATCGGCCTGGCATTCATGCCCGTCGCCGTTGCCATCGCGGTGTTCTCGGTGTCGCTCTCGGCCCGCCTGAACACCCGGTTCGGCGAGCGCAACATGCTGATCCTCGGCCTGGTCCTGATGCTGGTGGGCATGGTCGTCTTCACGCAGGTGCCGGTCGACGGCTCGTACGTGGCCGACATCCTGCCCGCGGTCGCACCGGTCGGCATCGGCATGGGCCTGGCGTTCCCGTCGCTGATGACGCTGGCCATGTCCGGCGCCGCCCACGACGAGGCGGGCCTCGCCTCCGGCCTGGTGAACACCACCGCCCAGGTCGGCGGCGCACTGGGCCTCGCCGTCCTCGCCACCACCTCGACCACGTACACCTCGTCGCTGCTGGCGTCCGGCGTCGGCCGGCTGGAGGCGCTGACGTCGGGCTTCCACCTGGCGTTCTGGATCAGCGCCGGCCTGGTGGCGGTCGCGCTGGCACTGGCGGTGTTCGTGCTCCGGCAGGTCGCGGTGTCCCGCGACGCCCAGCCGGTGCTCGTGCACTGAGGGGGAGCGGGCGGTGGGTGGCGGCGCGTGCCACTCACCGCCCGTTTCGTTTCAGAACCGCGGATCGTTTGCGAGGTGATCGCATTGCCGATGCTCGTGTACCTGGACAAGCAGGCCGAGGACGGCAAGCTGGCGCGAGCGTGCTCAGCACCGGTGCGGCCCCCGAGCGGCTGGTCCACCAGAGCTGACGCCACCCGGCGTCAGTGGTCCGCCAGCTCCACCCGCTTGGTGACGTCCTCGGAGCGCAGGATCGCGAACTCGCGGTCCTGCGCCTTGAGCACCTTGAGGTAACCGGGGCTCGTCTCGAACACGTAGACGTCCTCGGAGTCGTTGATCCGCTCCTTCGGCACCCACGGCGTGCTGACGACCGCCGCCACCGCGAGCGCCGTCCCGGCCAGGAGCCACGCGAACCAGTGCAGCAACCACCGCGCGTTCCTGATGACCAGCACGAACACCACCCCCAGCGCGACCGCGCCGAGCGGCATCCACCACCGGTGGTACGTGAGCGTGTGCGACACCATCAACGCCACGAGCACGATCAACGTGAGCAACGCCGTCGTGTTCGCCCGCTCGGGGTCCTTGCGCGTGCGGAGGTAGAAGAAGAAGGTCGCCGGCGTGACCACCATCAGCAACACCGTGCTGATCCGGTCGTCCGCCATGAACGTGCCGAGGAACAACCCTGGCGCGTCATCCAGTTCCAGCGTGTGCAGCAGCGCGAACGCCGTGTGCCAATCATAGTGCGACACGGCCAGCAGCCTGAGCAGGACGAACAGAACGGCGGCGCCGGTCACCGCGGACCCGGTGTGCTTTGCATCCACCCGCAGAACTATGGCGTATCGCCGGTCACAGCCCTCCCGACGTGCACCGCGCGGGCGCGGCTACCCTGTGCGGACATCCCGTACCTGTTTTCGAGGAGTCACACCGTCGTGTCCGAGCGCACCCTGGTTCTGGTCAAGCCCGATGGCGTCGAGCGTGGTCTGGTCGGCGAGGTGATCGCCCGCATCGAGCGCAAGGGCCTCAAGCTCGCCGCGCTGGAGCTCCGCACGGCTGACCGTGCTACCGCCGAGCAGCACTACGCGGAGCACGACGGCAAGCCGTTCTACAACGACCTCGTCGACTTCATCACCGGCGGCCCGCTGGTCGCGCTCGTCGTCGAGGGCGTCCGCGCCATCCCGGCGTTCCGCCAGCTCGCCGGCGGCACCGACCCCGTCGAGAAGGCCACGCCCGGCACGATCCGCGGCGACTTCGGCACCGAGGTGCAGTACAACCTCGTGCACGGCTCGGACTCGGCGGAGTCGGCGGAGCGCGAGATCAAGATCTGGTTCCCGAACCTCTGAGGTTGTGAGGATTCTGCGTGAAGCGGTGAGCTGAGCGCGTTGAGCTTGGGCGCTTGAGCGTCCGAGCCGTCTGAGTTCGCCGGACCCCCTGGTTGTCAGACCCGCTGAGTACAGTCGGGTTGATCAGGGGGTCCTGTTTCTGAGGGGACGCCTGCGGGAGCGTGTCCTTGCGCTCGACATCCCCTCTCAGGCCCGGCAGGACCATCGGAGCGCTCGACGGGGAAGCCACCACCGCCAAAGCCCGAGGAAGAGCTCGAAACGCCTCGCCTTCGGCTCGATCAAAACCCAGCTCCCCGCCGAGGGCTTGACCCCAGCCCACCCGGCGAAGAGCCGTTCAACCGCGTCCCCTCGGGATGACCGAGCGGCAGGTACATCCACACGTCGTCCCAGCGGTCCGCCCCGACGGCGATCGCGTTGGGCATCCGCCCGCATTCGCGGAACCCGAGCTGCTCGTACAGCTCGATCGCCCCGTGGTTGTTGCCGCGCACGCCGAGCATGGCGATCTCGAACCCGGCCGCCCGCGCGCTGTCCACCAAGCCCTGCACCACCAGCCGCCCCAGCCCGAGCCCACGCGCGGCTGGGTGGGCCATGACCTGTTGAACCTCGCAGCGGTGCTGGAACACGGCGGTGCCCCCGCGCCGCCACAACCCGACGGCGCGCACCACGCCGTCGACCACGGCGGTCACGAACGCGGCGTCGCCGTCGCGTACCTGTTCCAGAACGCCGTCCAGCCACGCCGAGATCCGGTCCGGACCCGGCGGCGAGTGGTAGCCGACGGCGCCGCCGGCAGCGACCACGTCGTGCACGACGGTGTGGATCTCGGCGCGCAGCCGGGGGTTTGCCTCGTGCGGCCACCGCAGTTCGATCTCCGGCATGGGGCGATCGTAAATGCGTCGAGAATTGTCAGACCCCTTGGCTAACGTCGGGCGGGTGGAGAACCTCGTCGAGGCCAAGGCGCTCACCAAGCACTTCGGGGCGTTCGAGGCCGTGCGCGGCATCGACGTCGAGGTGCGCAAGGGGGAGGCGTTCGGGTTCCTGGGGCCGAACGGGGCGGGCAAGTCGTCGACCATGCGGATGATCTCGTGCGTGTCCGGGCGGACCGGTGGGGACCTGAAGGTGCTCGGCCTGGACCCGGACGTGGACGGGCCGAGGATCCGCGCGCGGCTCGGGGTGGTGCCGCAGCTCGACAACCTCGACACGGAGCTCACGGTCCGGCAGAACCTGCAGGTCTACGGCAGGTACTTCGGGATGTCGCGGCAGCGGTGCCGGGAGAAGGCCACCGAGCTGCTGGAGTTCGCCCAGCTCGCCGACCGCGCGGACCACGAGGTGGAGCCGTTGTCGGGTGGGATGAAGCGCAGGCTCACGATCGCGCGGTCGTTGGTCAACGACCCGGAGCTGCTGCTGCTCGACGAACCGACCACGGGGCTCGACCCGCAGGCGCGGCACCTGTTGTGGGACAGGCTGTTCCGGCTCAAGCAAGAAGGCGTCACGCTCATCATCACCACGCACTACATGGACGAGGCCGAGCAGCTGTGCGACCGGCTCGTGGTCATGGACGGCGGGCGGATCGCGGCCGAGGGGTCGCCCGCGGAGCTGATCAGCCGCTACTCCACGCGGGAGGTGCTGGAGCTGCGGTTCCGGCCCGGTGCGGAGAAACCGGACCTCGGGCGGTTCGCGGAGCGGGTCGAGGTGCTGCCGGACCGGTTGCTGCTGTACGCGCAGGACGGTGAGCGGGCGCTGCAAGCCGTGCACGACAACGGGGTGCAGCCGGTGTCCAGCCTGGTGCGGCGCAGTTCGCTGGAGGACGTGTTCCTCCGGCTCACCGGCCGGACGTTGGTGGACTGATGCGGACGTTGCGGGCCTCCTGGTACGGGTTCGAGAAGCACTGGACGTGGTACCGGCGCAACTGGCGGGCCACGGTCGTGTCGAGCTTCCTCACGCCCGTGCTGTTCCTGCTGGCGCTCGGGTTCGGGTTCGGGTCGCAGGTGCGGTCGACCGAGCTGCTCGGCGGCGTGCCGTACCTGCAGTACCTCGCGCCCGCGCTGGTCGTCGTCACGGCGTTGCAGGGCGCCACGTTCGAGTCGACGTACGCCATCATGTCGGCGTTCCTGTGGCAGAAGACGTACATCGGCATGGTGGCCACCCCGATCACGCCCGCTCAGGTGCTGTACGGGCAGGTCATGTGGATCGGCACCCAGCTCGTGGCGCGGTCCGCGGTGTTCGTCGTCATCGCCGCGGCGCTCGGAGCGGCGGCCGGACCGGGAATCCTGTGGGCGGTCCCGTTCGGGGCGCTGGCGGGGCTCGCGTTCAGCGCGCCGCTCATCGCCTACAGCGCGCGGCTGGACAAACCGGACAGCTTCACGACGGTCTTCCGGTTCGTGCTGATGCCGATGACCCTGTTCACCGGCGCGTTCTTCCCTGTCGCCCAACTGCCGGAGTGGCTGCTGCCGGTGGTGTGGCTGACGCCCGCGTGGCACGGCATCGAGCTGGCCAGGGGAGCGGCGTTCGGCACGCTCGGGGTGCTGCCCGCGCTCGGGCACGTCGCGTACCTCGCGGTGCTGGCGGCGGCCGGGCTCGCGCTCGGCGTCAGGTACTTCCGACGCAGGCTGGCGGTGTGAGATGACCGGGACCCTCGACCGGCGACGGGCCGTGCCCGCCAGCGTGGGGCTGCTGTGGCGGGTGATACCGCCGGGGCTCTACGGCGGGAAGGCGAGCGTGCTCGTCGAACGGGCCGCCGTCGTCAACCGGCGCGCGTGGTTCGTGCTGGTCGGCGGTGCCTTCGAGCCGATGCTGTTCCTGTGGTCGCTCGGGCTCGGGTTCGGCCAGATGGTCACGGCCGTCACCGGGCCGGACGGGCAGCCGGTCGGCTACGCGGCGTTCGTGGCGCCGGCGCTGCTGGCGGCCAGCGCGATGAACGGGGCCGTGTACGACGCCACGTTCAACGTGTTCTTCAAGTTCAAGTACCTGAAGCTCTACGACGCGATGCTGGCCACGCCGATGGGGCCGATGGACATCGCGATCGGCGAGATCGCCTGGGCGTTGCTGCGCGGCGGCCTGTACTCGGCCGGGTTCCTCGCCGTGATGCTCGGCATGGGTCTGATCGCGTCGCCGTGGGCGTTGCTCGCGCTGCCGGTGGCGTTGCTGGTCGCGTTCGCGTTCGCGGCGGTGGGCATGGCGGCGACGACGTTCATGCGCTCGTGGCAGGACTTCGACCTGGTGCAGCTGGCCGTGCTGCCGCTGTTCCTGTTCTCGACCACGTTCTACCCGCTGTCGGTCTACCCCGGCTGGGTGCAGGTCGTGGTCTCGTGGACCCCGCTCTACCACGCGATCGAGCTGATGCGCGGCCTCACGCTGGGCGTCGTGGGCTGGGGGATGCTCGGCCACCTCGCGTACTTCGCGGTGATGGCCGCGGTGGGCACGGTGGTGGCGGCGCGGCGGCTCGGCAAACTGCTGCTGGACTGAGCGGTGCGGCACGCGATTCGGCCGTCAACGTGGGGGCGGTTACTCTGGTCGCGTGAGTGCCGAGTCTGTTTTCCCCAGGTTGGAGCCCCTGCTGCCGCGGATCTCCAAGCCGGTGCAGTACGTCGGCGGGGAGCTCAACGCGACCGTCAAGGACTGGGACGAGGCGTCCGTGCGCTGGGCGTTGATGTACCCGGACGCGTACGAGGTCGGGCTGCCCAACCAGGGCGTCATGATCCTCTACGAGATCCTCAACGAGCTCCCGGACGTGCTCGCCGAGCGCACGTACGCCGTGTGGCCGGACCTCGAAGCGCTGATGCGCGAGCACGGGGTGCCGCAGTTCACGGTCGACGGGCACCGGCCGCTGAAGGCGTTCGACCTGATGGGCATCAGCTTCGCCACGGAGCTGGGCTACACGAACATGCTCACGGCGCTGGACCTCGCGGGCGTCCCGCTGCACGCCGCCGACCGCACCGAGGACGACCCGATCGTGGTCGCCGGTGGGCACGCGGCGTTCAACCCGGAACCGATCGCGGACTTCGTCGACGCGGCGGTGCTGGGCGACGGTGAGGAAGCCGTCCTCGAGATCACCGAGATCGTCAAGAACTGGAAGGCCGAGGGCCGCCCCGGTGGCCGCGACGAGGTGCTGACCCGCCTGGCCGAGACCGGCGGCGTCTACATCCCGCGGTTCTACGACGTGGAGTACCTGCCGGACGGCCGCATCCAGCGCGTGGTGCCCAACCGCGACCGGGTGCCGTACCGCGTCTTCAAGCGGACCACGATGGACCTCGACGCGTGGCCGTACCCGAAGCAGCCGCTGGTGCCGCTCGCCGAGAGCGTCCACGAGCGGATGAGCGTCGAGATCTTCCGCGGCTGCACCCGCGGCTGCCGCTTCTGCCAGGCCGGCATGATCACCCGCCCGGTGCGCGAGCGGTCCATCGAGGGCATCGGCGCCATGGTCCAGAAGGGCCTGGAGGCGACCGGTTTCGAAGAGGTCGGCCTGCTGTCGCTGTCCAGTGCGGACCACAGCGAGATCGCCGAGATCACCAAGGGCCTCGCCGACCGCTACGAGGGCACCAACACGGGCCTGAGCCTGCCGAGCACCCGCGTCGACGCGTTCAACATCGACCTCGCGAACGAGCTGTCCCGCAACGGACGGCGCTCGGGCCTCACCTTCGCGCCCGAGGGCGGCAGCGAGCGGATGCGGCGCGTCATCAACAAGATGGTGTCCGAAGAGGACCTCATCAGGACGGTGTCCGCGGCGTTCTCCAACGGCTGGCGGCAGGTGAAGCTGTACTTCATGTGCGGGCTGCCCACCGAGGAGGACGAGGACGTCCTGCAGATCGCCGAGATGGCCAAGAACGTCATCCGCGCCGGCCGCCAGGCCAGTGGCCGCAACGACGTCCGCTGCACCATCTCGATCGGCGGGTTCGTGCCCAAGCCGCACACGCCGTTCCAGTGGGCCCCGCAGTGCGACCCGGACGTCGTGGACGACCGGCTGCGCAAGCTCCGCGAGGCCGTCAACGCCGACCGCAGCCTCGGCCGCAACATCGGCATGCGCTACCACGACGGCAAGCCCAGCCTCATCGAAGGCCTGCTCAGCCGCGGTGACCGCCGCATCGGCAAGGTCATCGAGGCGGTGTGGCGCGACGGCGGCCGGTTCGACGGCTGGAGCGAGCACTTCTCCTACGAGCGCTGGACCACGATGGCCGCGCGCGAGCTGGAGCCGCTCGGCGTCGACCTCGCCTGGTTCACCACCCGTGAGCGCGAGGAGCTGGAGGTCCTGCCCTGGGACCACCTCGACTCGGGCCTCGACAAGGAGTGGCTCTGGGCCGACTGGCAGGACGCGCTCGACGAGCGCGAGCAGGACGACTGCCGCTGGACCCCGTGCTTCGACTGCGGCGTGTGCCCCGCGATGGGCACCGACATCGAGGTCGGCCCGACGGGCCGCAAGCTGCTGCCGATCTCCCCGGTCGGCGTCGGCTCGCCGGTGAAGAACCCGGCGCTCACCTCGAAGTGAACGACCCCGTGTCCTGAACGACGCCCCTGCTGCTCGAAGTAGCGGGGGCGTCGTTCAGTGCGGAATCGGGAGCGTCCGTGGCCTGCGACGTCACCTCGTGACGGCGGCCAGCGCGTCCACCAGACCGTGTCCGTAGAACGAGTTGTACTCCGAGTAGCCGGTGCAGAACGCGTCCTGCACCCCGGTCCCGTACAGGTCGTAGTCCGCAGGGCACGCCAGCGTCGTGGCCTGCACGTTCAGCATCCGGCCCAGCTGCAGCGCGTCGGCCTCCGGGTGGGCCGAGGCGATCAGCGCCGCCACCCCGGCCGCGTGCGGCGCCGCCATCGACGTGCCGCACGAGTAGTCGTAGCCGGACGGCACCGTCGACAGCACGCACCCGCCGGGGGACCGCGAGTCGCCACCGGGCGCCGTCACGTCGATCGCCCCCAGGCCGTACGAGCTGTACGAGGACTTGGTCTTGGTCGCGTCCACCGCCGACACGCCGACGACGTTCTTCAGCTGCACCGGCAGCACCACGCACGACGGGTCCACGGGCCGGGTCTGCGCCTCGCCGTTCGTCGGCGACACCGAGTCACGGCCCGGCCGCGACAGGTCGGCGGCGTTGTTGCCCGCGGCGGCGACGGTCAGCACGTTGCGCGAGGTCGCGTGGTCCACGGCACGCCGCACGGCCTCGTAGACGACCCGCTGACCCGGCGCGTTCTGGCACGTGAACAGGTACGGGTCGATGAAGTAGCTGTTGTTCGTGATGGTCATGCCCTGCGCGGCGGCCCACATGAAGCCGCACACCGCGTACTCGGGGTAGATGAACCCGTCGTCGTCGACGACCTTCACGGACGCGATGCGCACGCCGGGCGCCACGCCCGTGATGCCGCGGCCGTCGTTGGCCGCCGCGATCGTGCCGGCGACGTGCGTGCCGTGTGCCGACGTGGTCGGTGCCCAAGCCGCGGGGGAGGGGTCGGGCTTGCCGGTCAGGCAGCCCGCGGACAGCTCCGGTGCCAGCGCCGCGGCCAGGTCGGGGTGCCGGGCGACGCCCGAGTCGAGCACCCCGACCACCACGGACCGCGAACCGGTCGTGATCGAGTGCGCCGCCGGGGCGTTGATGAGATCCATGTCCCACTGCTCGCTCGACCGGGCGCCGGCGGGCTTCAGCAGCTCGGTGTCGTCCTTCTTGCGCTTCACCGTGCGCTTGGAGGCACCCTCGGCCTGGGCGCTGTAGGCGCGCTGCGGGCCGATCAGCCGGAGGAACGACGGGTCCGGTGACGTGGCCACGGCGACCGCGATCTCCGGGTAGTACACGGTGGTGGTGCCACACGCCCCAGCAATTTCCGACTGCGCCGTAGCAGGGGCCGTGAGCTGCGGGAACACCACGAGGTAGCGCAGCAGCGGACCCGGCTGGGTGCAGCTGGTGAGCACCGGCTCGGCGCCGGCGGGCGTGGACGCCACCAGTCCTGCGGCGAGCAGCGCGGTGGTCACCGCAGCCGCCCGTGCGCGGTGGAGCAGAGGCACCAGGGACCTCCAGGTTGGCGGGGCGTCCGGTCAGCCGGACCGTAACCACGCGCAACGATCTAGACAAGCTGAACGTCCTGAATCAAGTTCACGGTACCGTCCTACTGGACGAACAGCCTGCGCCGATGGGACCGCTCACCCGTCAGGCCCACCCGTGGGGAGCACCACTGAGCCGCCACCAGCCCAACAACCCGTCGGCAGCAGCCGTGCAGAAACTGCGCCTCCGCTACACCAAGCGGGGGAGGCTGCGCTTCACGTCGCACCGCGACATCGCTCGTACGTTCGAACGAGCACTGCGCAGGGCCGGCGTACCCATGGCGTACTCGCAGGGCTTCAGCCCTCACCCGAAGGTGTCGTGGGTCGGCGCGGCGCCGACCGGCGTCGCCAGCGAGGCGGAGTACGTCGAGGTGTCCGTGGTCGAGCAGGTTGACCCGGCGGCGCTGAAGCTCGCCCTCGACGCGGCGCTGCCACCCGGCATCGACGTGGTCGAGGTCGTGCAGGCCCGCGGGGGCAACCTCACCGAGCGGATCGACGCGAGCGAATGGCGGATCGAGCTCGACGGCGTCGACCCCGCTGAGCTCGCGAAGGCGGTCGAGCTCCTGCTCTCCGCCGAACGGGTGGAGGTCGAGCGGCTCACGAAGAACGGCGTGAAGACGGTCGACGTCCGGCCCGCGGTCGTGTCGGCACAGGTTGGGCCACGTTCGAGCGACGCCGGACACGATGACGCCGCAATGTCACCACCGTGTGGGATACTCATGACGGTCGTTCGGCAGGTAACGCCTACCGTCCGACCCGACGACGTGCTGAATGCGCTTCGTGTCGTCGCCGATCTCGTGCCACCGGTTCCTGCGAGAGCAATCCGGATGGCGCAGGGACGGCTCGACGACGAAGGCAGGCTGGCGGACCCGCTCCAGCAGGACAGAGAGTCCTGACGAGCGCCGGAACGCCGGTCAGCGACGCAAACAGGAGGAGCGGCGCTGGAGGCGGCGTCGTCGTGGGACCTGCGCAAGCGTGCGCCCGCTGAGGCGTCACGCCGCTGCGCACGAGGCAAGGATTCCCGCCGCGAGCATGCGGTGGAGAGAGACAAGAGAGGCCCCTGCGCGGCCGCGTCCTCACGGGACGCGCCCGGGGGTGGAGGAGCTGCATGTCGAACACGGAAAAGCCCGCCGGTGCGACCGGCGGGCAGGGCGTGGTTTCCGCACGCCCTGAGCTGGCCGATCTGCCTGACAAGCTGCGGGTGCACGCCTTGGCCAAACTGCTGGACGTCAGCAGCAAGGACGTGATGACGGCGCTGGCCGACCTCGGTGAGGTCGCGCGCAGTGCGCAGTCGAGCGTGAGCCGCGACGTCGCGCTGAAGGTCGCAGAGACCCTGCTGGACTGGGACGACGTCGTCACCGGTGAGATCACCGAGGACTACGAGGCCCCGGCGGTCCCCGCGTTCGAGGCCCCGGCGCTCGCGCCGGTCTTCGCCGCGCCGAGCGCGGTCTTCCTGCCGCCGACGCCGATCGAGCGGCCCAAGGCGTCCGCCTCGCCGTTCGTCGTCGAGCAGGAGCCGGTCGAGGACGAGAAGTCGGTGGGCGAGCTCGCCGCCGACGAGCTCGACGCCGCCGAGGCCGCCGACGTCGACGCGGACACCGACGGCGACATCGACGTCGACGGTGACGACGAGGGCGAGGGCCGTCGCCGGCGCCGCCGCGGTCGTCGTGGCCGTGGCCGTGGCAAGGGCGCGGATGCCGAGAACGGCGGTGAGGACGGCGACGACACCCAGTCCGAGGACGCCGAGGCGCCCGCGGAGGGTGCCGACGCCGACGACACCGCCGAGGACGAGGGTGACGAGGGCTCGACCCGCCGTCGCCGCCGTCGCCGCCGCCGCAAGACCGGCGCGGACGAGGACGTGTCGTCCGAGGACGACCCGCCGAACACGGTCGTGCACGTGCGCGAGGTGCGCGACGAGAAGGCCGACGACGCCGCCCAGAGCGAGGCCGCGCGCAGCGAGGTCCGCAGCATCCGCGGCTCGACCCGCCTGGAGGCCAAGCGCCAGCGCCGCCGCGACGGCCGCGAGGCCGGCCGCCGCCGCGCCCCGGTGCTGACCGAGGCCGAGTTCCTGGCCCGCCGCGAGGCCGTGGCCCGCACGATGGTCGTCCGCGAGCACGGCGACCGCACCCAGATCGGCGTGCTGGAAGACGGCGTGCTGGTCGAGCACTTCGTCACGTCGTCGGGCTCCGGCTCGATCGTCGGCAACGTGTACCTCGGCCGTGTGCAGAACGTGCTGCCGAGCATGGAGGCCGCGTTCATCGACATCGGCCGCGGCCGCAACGCCGTGCTCTACGCCGGTGAGGTCGACTGGGACGCCGCCGGTCTCGAGGGCAAGTCCCGCAAGATCGAGCAGGCGCTCTCCAGCGGCGACTCGGTGCTCGTCCAGGTCACGAAGGACCCGGTCGGCCACAAGGGCGCCCGCCTGACCACCCAGATCAGCCTGCCCGGCCGCTTCCTGGTGTACGTGCCGGGCGGCGGTGCCACGGGCATCAGCCGCAAGCTGCCCGACAACGAGCGCAAGCGCCTCAAGGACATCCTCAAGCGGGTCGTCCCCGAGGACGCCGGCGTGATCATCCGCACCGCGTCGGAGGGCATCTCCGAGGAGGAGCTGGCGCGCGACGTCACCCGCCTGCAGGCGCAGTGGAAGGTCATCAAGGAGAAGTCCGCCAGCACTTCCACCAAGGCGCCGACGCTGCTCTACGAGGAGCCGGACCTGCTGGTGAAGGTCGTCCGCGACCTGTTCACCGAGGACTTCGCGCAGCTCGTCGTCCAGGGCGACGAGGCGTGGGACGTCATCGACGGCTACGTCCGCCACGTGGCGCCGGACCTGCAGGACCGCCTGAAGAAGCACGTCGGCAACAACGACGCGTTCGTCGAGTACCGCATCGACGAGCAGCTGATGAAGGCGCTGGACCGCAAGGTCTGGCTGCCCTCGGGCGGCTACCTGATCATCGACCGCACCGAGGCGATGACGGTCATCGACGTCAACACCGGCAAGTTCACCGGGTCGGGCGGCAACCTCGAGGAGACCGTCACCCGCAACAACCTGGAGTCGGCGGAGGAGATCGTCCGCCAGCTCCGGCTGCGCGACATCGGCGGCATCATCGTCATCGACTTCATCGACATGGTCCTGGAGTCGAACCGCGACCTGGTGCTGCGCCGCCTGACCGAGTGCCTCGGCCGCGACCGCACCCGCCACCAGGTCGCCGAGGTCACCTCGCTGGGCCTGGTGCAGATGACCCGCAAGCGGGTCGGCACCGGCCTGCTGGAGGCGTTCAGCCAGACCTGTGAGCACTGCCGCGGCCGTGGCGTCGTCGTGTCGACCGAGCCGGTGCACTCGCACGGCGGTGGCGGCGGCAACGGTGGCCAGCAGCAGCAGTCGCAGGGCGGTGGCCGCAAGTCGCGCCGCAACAAGGGCGGCGACCAGGCCGCGGAGACCACCGAGGTGGTGGAGGCGGCCGTCGAGGCCCCCGAAGCGCCGGTCGAGCCGCAGGTCGTGGAGCCGGCCGAGCCCGAGGACACCTCCGAGGACGCCGTCGCGGCCGACCAGGAGCACGAGGGCCACGGCCGTCGCCGCCGCCGTCGTCGTGGCCGCGACAAGGAGCCGCAGGCCGTTGTCGACGCGGTCGTCGTCGAGGAGCAGGCGCTCAACGGCGACGTGCCGCACGAGGTCGCCGAGGACCCCGAGCCGGTCGAGATCGACCCGGTCGTCGAGCCCGAAGCGGTCGCCGAGCCTGCCCCGGTCGTCGAGTCGGCCCCGGCCGTCGAGCCTGAGGCGGCCGTCGAGCCCGAGGTGGTCGAGGAGACCGCGGCGGAGCTCGTCGAGCCGGTCGCCCCTGAACCCGTGAAGCCGGTCGTGACCGGCCGCATCGGCTCCCAGCTGGCCAAGCCGGTGGCCGAGCCCGAGCAGGAGGCCGTCGCGGCCCCGCAGCCGGTCTCGGCACCCGAGCCCGTCGCGCCGGTCGCCGTGCAGCCTCCCGCGGCCCGTCCGCGGCGTCGTGCGGCCAAGCGCGCCGCCGGTGCCCCGCCGGCCGTCGAGGCGCCCCCCGTGGTGGTCGCCGAGGTCCCGAAGCAGCCCGAGGTCCAGCTGCCCGCTCCGGTGGTCACCACCACCCGCAGGCGCCGTGCCGTGTCGCGGCCCGCGGGCCCGCCGGTCCAGGAGGACTGAGGTCAGCAACCGTCGAACCGGGGTCGCTCACGCGGCCCCGGTTCTGCGTTGTCAGGGGTGCGCGACCGCACCTGTGAGGGACCGCACAGCCTGCGGAAACAGGTTCAGGGGACCCCAGTTTGCTCCGGGTGCACCCACTCCCGTAACCTTGTCTGCGGCCCGCCATCCGACGGGTCCTGTCGTGTGCCTCCTCTGCTGGTTTCTCGCAGACGGTTTGGCGCATGGCCCGTCACCATCGAGTAGCAGGAGACTTCCGTCCTGATGTACGCGATCGTCAAGACCGGCGGCAAGCAGTACAAGGTCGCTGTCGGCGACATCGTCGAGGTCGAGAAGCTCGAGGGCGAGCCGGGCACCGAAATCTCCCTCCAGACGCTGCTCGTGGTCGACGGCACTGACGTCACCGCTGACGCGGCGGCCCTGGAGAAGTTCTCGGTGACCGGCAAGGTCGTCGAGCACACCAAGGGCCCGAAGATCCGCATCCACAAGTTCAAGAACAAGACCGGGTACCACAAGCGGCAGGGTCACCGTCAGAAGTTGACCCGCGTCGAGGTCACCGGCATCACCGGTAAGTGAGGACCTGACTTCTCATGGCACACAAAAAGGGTGCATCCAGTTCCCGCAACGGCCGTGACTCCAACCCCCAGTACCTGGGTGTGAAGCGGTTCGGCGGTCAGGTCGTCAAGGCCGGCGAGATCCTGATCCGCCAGCGCGGCACCAAGTTCCACCCCGGCGTCGGTGTGGGCATCGGCAAGGACGACACGCTGTTCGCCCTGCTGCCGGGTGCGGTGGAGTTCGGCACGAAGCGCGGTCGCAAGACCGTCAACATCGTTCCGGTCGCGGTCTGAGGATCGTTTCCGCAACGTAGCTAGACCTCGGCGAGGGGCGGGACCGGTCATCCGGCACCGCCCCTCGTCGCTTGTTCCAGAACTTTGAGAGGAAGTAGTTCCGTGGCTCGTTTTGTTGACCGGGTGGTGATCCACGCTGCCGCCGGCAACGGGGGCAACGGCTGTGCTTCCGTGCACCGCGAGAAGTTCAAGCCCCTCGGCGGCCCGGACGGCGGCAACGGGGGCAGTGGCGGCAACGTCATCCTCGTCGTCGACTCGCAGGTGCACACCCTGCTGGACTTCCACTTCCGCCCGCACGCCTCCGCCACCAACGGCAAGGCGGGCGCGGGTGCGAACCGCGACGGCGCGAACGGCGAGGACCTGGTCCTGCGCGTCCCGGACGGCACGGTCGTGCTGACCGAGGACGGCGAGGTCGTCGCGGACCTCGTCGGCGAGGGCACCCAGCTGATCGCCGCCGCCGGTGGCCGGGGCGGCCTGGGCAACGCGTCGCTCGCGTCCAAGGCGCGCAAGGCCCCCGGCTTCGCGCTGCTCGGCGAGCCCGGTGAGACCCGCGACCTGGTGCTGGAGCTCAAGTCCGTCGCGGACGTCGGTCTGCTCGGCTTCCCGTCGGCCGGCAAGTCGTCGCTGATCTCGGTGCTCTCCGCCGCGAAGCCGAAGATCGCCGACTACCCGTTCACCACGCTGGTGCCGAACCTCGGCGTGATCACCGCGGGCGACACCGTCTTCACGATGGCCGACGTCCCCGGCCTGATCCCCGGCGCCTCGCAGGGCAAGGGCCTCGGCCTGGACTTCCTGCGCCACATCGAGCGCACCGCCGTTCTCGCGCACGTCGTCGACTGCGCCACGTACGAACCGGGCCGCGACCCGATCGCGGACATCGACGCGCTGGAGAAGGAGCTCTCGGAGTACACGCCGTCGCTGGGCGGCAACTTCGAGGACCGCCCGCGCGTGGTGATCCTCAACAAGGTCGACATCCCGGACGCGCAGGACCTCGCCGACATCGTCCGCCCGGAGATCGAGGCCCGCGGCCTGCCGGTCTTCGAGGTGTCGACCGTGTCCCGCCAGGGTCTGCGCGAGCTGACGTTCAAGCTGGCCGAGGTCGTGCGCGAGTACCGCGCGGCCCAGCCGAAGAAGGAGTCGACCCGAATCGTGCTGCGGCCGACCGCCGTGGACGACCAGGGCTTCACCGTGACCGAGGACCCCTCGGTCGAGGGTGGCTTCATCGTGAAGGGCGAACGCCCCGAGCGCTGGATCCGCCAGACCGACTTCTCCAACGACGAAGCCGTCGGTTACCTCGCGGACCGCCTCAACAGGCTGGGCGTCGAGGACAAGCTCGTGAAGATGGGCGCCGTTCCCGGCTGCCAGGTCACCATCGGAGACCTGGTCTTCGACTGGGAGCCGACCACCCCGGCCGGCATCGCGATGACGATGACCGGACGTGGCACGGACGCCCGTCTCGAGCGCAACGACCGCATCGGCGCCCACGAGCGCAAGGCCCTGAAGAAGGCCCGCCGCGCGCCCGGCGCCGGTGACGACGGTGACGACTTCGACGAGGAGTGAACCCGTGACGGCCCCCGTGGTCTCACCAGCTCGCACCGCGGTCGCCTCGGCGAACCGCATCGTGGTCAAGGTCGGGTCTTCCTCCCTGACCACAGCGGAAGGGGGGCTCGACCCGGCGCGTCTCGACGCGCTGGTCGACGCCCTCGCCGCGCGGTGTGCGGCGGGCAGCCAGGTCGTGCTCGTGTCCTCCGGCGCGATCGCCGCTGGCCTGGCGCCGTTGAAGATCTCCCGCCGCCCGCGCGACCTCGCCACCCAGCAGGCCGCGGCGAGCGTCGGCCAGCTGACGCTCGCGCACGCGTACGCGAACTCGTTCGGCCGGTACGCGCTGACCGTCGGCCAGGTGCTGCTGACGGCGGACGACGTGGTGCGCCGTGCCCACTACCGCAACGCCCAGCGCACGTTCGACCGCCTGCTCGCCCTCGGTGCGGTGCCGGTCGTGAACGAGAACGACACCGTTGCCACCGAGGAGATCCGCTTCGGCGACAACGACCGCCTCGCCGCGCTGGTGGCGCACCTCGTCGGCGCGGACGCGTTGTTCCTGCTGTCCGATGTGGACGCGCTGTACTCCGGTGACCCGCGTCAGCCCGGTGCGGTGCGCATCTCCGAGGTCGCGTCCGCCGCGGACGTGGACGGTGTGCGGGCCGGGAGCGTCGGCGCGTCCGGCCTGGGCACCGGTGGCATGGCCTCCAAGCTCGCCGCGGCACGGCTGGCGTCCTCCGCAGGCATCCCGGTGCTGCTGACCGGCGCCACCGAGGCCCACCGCGCGCTGACCTCCGCCGACGTCGGCACCGCTTTCGCCGCAACGGGTTCACGGCTCACCGCCCGCCGCTTCTGGCTCGGGTACGCCACCGACGCCAACGGCCGCCTGCACCTCGACGACGGCGCTGTCGCCGCTGTCGTGGGCCGGCGCCGGTCGCTGCTGGCCGCGGGCATCACCGGTGTGGACGGCGACTTCGAGGCGGGTGACGTCGTCGAGCTGGTCAGCCTCGCCGGTGACGTGGTGGCCCGCGGTGTCGTGGGCTACGACTCGGCGGAGCTGCCGTCGGTGATCGGCCGCAAGTCCCACGACCTGCCCGCGGAACAACGCCGCGAGGTCGTGCACGCCGACGACCTGGTGCCGCTGCACCGCTAGCCTCGGTCGCATGGCCCGGATGCACGACGTCGTCATCGACTGCGCCCACCCCGCCTCGCTCGCCCGGTTCTGGGCGGCGGTGCTGGACGACCACGAGCTCGCGCCGTACACCGATGAAGAGCTGGAACGGTTGCGCGGCAAGGGGATCACCGACCCCGAGGACGACCCGTCGGTGTTGCTGGACGGGTCGCCCCGGTTCTTCTTCAACCGCGTCCCGGAACCCAAGACCGGCAAGAACCGCGTGCACGTCGACCTGTGGTGCGACGACGTCGAGGCCGAGGTGGCCCGGCTCGTCGCCCTCGGCGCCGCGGTGATCAGCCGGGACGGCGTGTGGTTCGTGCTCGCCGACCCCGAGGGCAACGAGTTCTGCCTCAGCTCAACCGAACACCCCTTGTCTCCGGAAGGGTGAGGATCGCCAGGAACGTGATCACCGCCGCCACCGCCACGTACCAGAAGAACGTGGTGCCCGGCAGCGCCTGGATCACCAGCGGCGCCGTGCCACCGAACAGCGCAACCGTGAGGTTGTACCAGGCGCCGATCCCGAGCCCGCGCAGCTCCGTCGGGAACAGCTCGCTCATCAACGCCGGTGCGATCGACGTGATCGTCGTGTAGAGCCCCAGGCCCACGCAGAACACCACGAGCAGGTTCCCCAGCCCCGGCTGCACCAGCGTGGACAGCGGTACGATCAGCACCGCCGTCACCGCCGACCACACCAGGATCTGCGGCTTGCGCCCCACCCGGTCCGCCAGCCAGCCCATCGGGTACTGCAGGACGATGAACACACCGGTGGCGATCGACAACGCCAGGAACACGTCGACGTCGTCCGCACCGCGGGTCTTCACCGCGAACGGCGTCAGCGCCGAGAAGAACGTGTAGAAGCACAGCGTCGACAACAGCGTGAAGCCCACCAGCTGCCCGACCGCTTTGGGGTGTTCGCGCAGCGTGGTCAGCAACGGGTTCTTCAGCTTCTCCGCCTTCGCACGGTTCTCCTCGAACTGCTCGGTCTCCGGCAACGCCCGCCGCAGCCACAGCCCGATCAGCCCGAGCACGCCGCCGACCAGGAACGGCACCCGCCACCCGTAGGACGCCATCGCCGCCGCGTCGAGGCTGCGGCTGAGGAAGAACCCGAGCAGCGACGCCACCAGCACCGCGGCACCGGTCGAGATGTAGAAGAACGACGAGTACCGCCCGCGGTGGCTCGGCTTGGCGATCTCACCTAGGTACGCCGACGCGTTGGAGACCTCGCCGCCCAGCGCCATGCCCTGGGCGATCCGCGCCAGCACCAGCAGCGCCGGGGACAGCCACCCGACCTGCTCGAACGTCGGCAGCAACCCGATCACCACCGACCCGCCCGACATGAGCACGATCGTCAGCAGCATCGCGGTCCGCCGCCCGCGGACGTCCGCGAACCGGCCGAGCAGGTACCCGCCGAGCGGGCGGAAGAAGAAGGCCAGCGCGAACGTCGCGAACGTGCTCAGCAGGGCAGCGGCCTCGTTGCCCTTCGGGAAGATCTGCGTGGCGAAGTAGATGCTGAACGCGGTGTAGATGCCCCAGTCGTACCACTCGACCGCGTTGCCGGCCGAGGCCGCGACCAGCTTGCGCACGGGCAGTCGATGCGTTTCCGAAGTAACCGCCATGCGATCACCCTGTCACACAGCGCAATCCCCTGTGGGTGCGTCTCATCAGGCGGGGAGGGCGATACTCGTCGGCGTGCGATCCATTGGTTTGGTGACGTTGGTGGTCCGCGACTACGACGAGGCGATCCGCTTCTACGTGGACGGTCTCGGGTTCACACTGGTCGAGGACACGCCGCAGGGCGACAAGCGCTGGGTGGTGGTGTCGGCGGGCGACGGTGCGTCGTTGTTGTTGGCGGAGGCCACATCGGAGGAACAGGCCGCACGCGTCGGTGACCAGACCGGTGGCCGGGTCGGGTTCTTCCTCACCACCGACGACTTCGACCGCGACCACGCCCGCATGACCGCGTTCGGCGTGCGCTTCCTGGAGACGCCACGCGACGAGGTCTACGGCAAGGTGGCCGTGTTCGAAGACCTCTACGGCAACCGCTGGGACCTGCTTCAGCCCGCGCGGGCCTGACCGGGCGAGACGCCGACGACGCGTTTGAACGCCCGGCTGAACGCTGCCTCCGACTCGTAGCCCAGGCCGCGTGCGATCTCGCTGACCGTGGAGTCGCGGTCCTGCAAGCGGTTCATCGCCACGTGCATGCGCCACCGCGTCACGTACCGCATCGCCGGCTCACCGACCAGGCCGGTGAAGCGGGCCGCGAACGCCGAACGGGACATCGCGGTCCGCTGGGCGAGGCGGTCGACGGTCCACGGGTGCGCGGGATCGCGGTGGATCAACGCGAGCGCCTGGCCGATCTGCCGGTCCTGCAACGCGCCCAGCCACCCGGTGCGCGCCGCCGGGTCGTTCGCGAGCCAGGAGCGGATGGTCTGGGTCACCAGCACGTCGGCGAGGCGGGTGATGACCGCCTCCCCGCCGGGGCGCAGCGTCCGCGCCTCGGCGGCCATCAGGTCGATGATCGCGCGCATGTCGTCGGCCTGGCGGACGTGCAGGACCTGCGGCAGCACCTCGACCAGGTGCTGGGCGGCCGGGTGGTCGAACCGCACCGTGCCGCACACCAGGTGCGTCACGCCGCCACCGCCGCCATGGCGCAGGATCGCGTAGTTGTCGGTCTCGAACTCGTGCGACAAGGTCGTCACCACCGGCGACGCGGCGTCCGCGGTGCTGAACAGGCGGTGGCCCTGGCCGCCGGGCACCAGCAGGACGTCACCGGGGGCGAGGACGGTGGTCCCGCCGTCGGCCTCGACCTGGCAGCGACCGCTCGTGAGCACGTGGAACCACAGGCAGTCCGCCATGTCGGGCATCGTGAGGCCCCACGGCTCGGTCAGCTCGTTCCGGCAGTAGAAGGTGCCGGACATGCGCAGCAGGTGCAGGGCTTCGGCCAGCGCGTCCGTCATGCCCGTCATCCTGGACGATCGAGCAAAGCTGCGCGATGAACTGTCATTGAGAGTCCACGCTGATCGGGACAGGGTTGGCATCATGGACACCACCACGCTCATCGCAACCGCCGCAACCGGTCTGATGGCCGGCGTCTTCTTCGCGTTCTCCACCTCGGTGATGCCCGGTCTCGCGGACCTTCCGCCCGAACACGGCCGCGCGGCCATGCGGCGCCTGAACGCCCGCATCCAGAACCCGGTGTTCCTGCTCGTCTTCCTCGGTACCGCGGTGGTGTGCGGGATCGAGGTCGTCCAGGGGCGCCATGTCGGCGGCCTGCTTTACCTCGTCGGCGTGTTCGTGCTGACGATGGTCGTCAACGTGCCGATGAACAACCGTCTCGAACGGACCGACGACGCCTACTGGCCCGAGTACCTGCGCCGGTGGACGTTGTGGAACCACGTGCGCGGCGTCGCCGGTCTCGCCTCGGCGGTCACCCTGCCACTCGGACTTTGATGCCTTGCTTCGGTCGCATCGCCGCCAGGCTCACCGGTGTGACCCGCTGGGCGAGCAACACCGGTTTCGGCCGCTGCAGCAAAGCCTTCAGCATCACGGTCAGCTCCGTCACCGCGAGACCGGCACCGATGCACCGGTGCGGCCCGCCGCCGAACGGCAGGAACTCGTGCGGCGCGGGCTTGTGCTCCCAGCGGTCCGGGTCGAACCGCAGCGGATCCGGCCACACCTCGGGCAACCGGTGCGTGACGTACGGGCTGTACAGCAGGAAGGTGCCCTGCTCGATCCGCTTCCCGGCGAACTCGAAGTCCCGCGTCGCGGTCCGCGCCGATACCACCGCGGGCGGGTAGAGCCGCAGCGTCTCGTTCACGACGTTGCCGAGGAACTCGTCGTCCTCCGCCGCGCGCTCCCAGATCCCGTTGTGCCGCAACAGGTTGAACACCGACCACGCCATCGCGGCACTCGTCGTCTCGTACCCGGCGGCGATCAGCGTCACCACCTGGTCGCGCACCTCCAGGTCGCTCAGCCCGTCGTCACCCCCGCCGTGCACGAGCGCCGCGAGCACGTGGTCGTCCTCGGCCGTCCCCTTCTCCCGCGCCTCCTCGATCGCCCGGTACACCCGCGCGTCGACGGCCCGCCGCGCCCGCATCGCGTTGCGCCAGGCAGGGGCGTTCAGCCGGCGCAGCACCGTCACCACGGCCGGGTTGCGGTCGATCAGGTTGATCAGCACCTGCAGGTGCGCCCCGAAGAAGTCCGCGTCCCCGGCGAGCTCCGCCCCGAACAACGCCTCGATCGTGCTGCGCCGGATCGCCCGCCGGAACTCCTGGTAGACGTCGACCACCGCACCGGGCCGCCACGCGTCGAGCGCCGCCTCGGCGTTGGCCGCCATCACCGGTGCGTACCCGGCGATCCGCCGGTGCGCCAACGCCGGCTGCACGAGCCGGCGCCGCCGCCCGTGGTCCTCGCCGTCGCTGACGATCAACGACGTCGGCCCGTCGACCGGCACCAGCGACTGGAACGCCCGCTCCACCCCGAACAGCCCGGAGTTCGCGAACACGAACCGGTTCGCCTCCGGCCCGAGCAGGTAGGTGTACGGCCCCAGCCGCACGACCGGCCCGAACCGCCGGTGTGCCGCGAGGAGGAGCTCGGCCCGCCGGAACCGCACGACACCCGCAGTCATGCCGAGGACACTGCCACAGAGGCCCCTTCGGCAGGTGGCCTACCGCAGCGGTCGACCCGCCACGGCTGGTCGGTGAGCACCAACGTGAACACCACAGCGATGCTGTTCATCGAGTCCTACAGGGCGTGCGGGAACGACACCCCGAGGTGCGCGGCGAACAGCCGCCCGGTGAGCATGAAGTGCTCGCGCCCGCTCCGGTCCGTCAGCCGGGAAAGCCCCGTCTTCGGTCCACGCTCACCCCGAACACGTCCGGTCTCGCCCTGAGCCCGTCCGGGTCGAGCTCCCGCCGCGCACCGCGCACCTCCGCGGGGTCGATGTCGGCGATCACGAGCCGCTCCTCGCCCCGCACGGGTGCCACCAGCCACCGGCCGTCCGGCCCCGCGATCGCCGACCCGCCGTCGTAGGGCGAGCGGTGCCGGGCCGCAAGAATCTCGTCCCGCAGCGGGAAACCGGCGGGCACGTCCGCGTAGTCGACCACCGCTCCGGCCGCGAGCGAGTACACCCCGCCCTCCAGCGCGACGAACCGGGTGATGTCGCCGGTCAGCCTGGTGGAGCCCGGCCACACCGACACGTGCAGGTCCGGTGCCTGCGCGTAGAGGGTGTGCCGCGCCAACGGCATCCAGTTCTCCCAGCAGCACAGGCCGCCGACGCGCACACCGCCGACCTCGTGCACCTGCAGGCCGTGCCCGTCCCCGTTGCTCCACACCGCCCGTTCCTCCGGCGTGGGCACCAGCTTGCGGTGCACTCCGCACACACCGGTCACCGGGTCGATGGCCAGCAGCGTGCAGTACACGGTGCCGCGCCCCGGCCCGCGCTCGGCGATCCCGAGGTAGGTGAACACTCCGTGGTCCCGGACGGACTCGACGACCACCCGCACCTCGGGTCCGCTCAGCTCGACCGCGAGCTCCCGGTACGCCGCGCAGGCCGCCTCCTGCCGGTCGTCGGCGAACTCCACACCACCGGCCTCGCTGAGCCAGATCGGGTAGCCCGGCAAGAAGGTCTCCGAGAACACGACGAGCTCCACACCCTCCGCCGCGGCCCGCCCCACGAAGTCGACCACCTTGCGCACCCCTGCCTCGCGGTCCAGCCACGGACAGCGGGCCTGGGCAGCGGCAACGCGCACGACGACCTCCTCTAGGTTGACGACATGGCTGTCTCCCAACGCGACCTGCTGCGCTGGCAGTTCGAGCTGACCTGGTCGCTGTTCGAGCACCACCTGGAGCTGCTGGACCCCGCGGACCTCCTCTGGGAACCGCAGACCCCTGCCGTGTTCACCATGCGCCACAACGGCACGGCGTGGGACCGCGACTGGCCCACGCCCGAGCAGGAACCCACCGGCGTGGCCACGGCAGCCTGGCTGACGTGGCACATCGGCTGGTGGTGGACGGCCGCGGTCGACCACGTGCGCGGGGACGAGCCGCGAGAGGTGGTGTGGCCGGGGCCGGAGCTGGCCGTGGAGTGGTTGCGCGGATTGCGCGCGCAGTGGCTGGACGTGCTGGCGACCGCCGACCTGGAGGCGACCACCGGCTTCCCGTGGCCGGACGGGACGATGTCCGTCGCGCACACCCTCGCCTGGGTCAACGCCGAGCTGATGAAGAACGTGGCCGAGATCGGACAGCTCCGGCGGCTGGCCGCCCGCTAGCCGGTTCCTGGACCCGCCGTCAGTTCGTCACCGCCAGCGCGAACGGCAGCACCGCGGGCACCCCCTCCCTCCTGAGCAGCCGGGCGGCCACGGTCATCGTCCAGCCGGTGTCGACGTGGTCGTCCACCAGCAGCACCGGACCGTCCACACCGGACAGGTCGGGGACCTCGCCGGACCGCACCAGGCCGGCCAGCCGCTGGGCGCTGTTGGCCCGGTGCGTCGACTCGCCGAGCCAGACCGTGCCCAGCAACGGCAGCCGGCCGATCGACGAGATGCGCTGACCGAAGCTGCCCACCAGGGACGGGCGGTTGCGGGAGCCGACCACCACCACGCCGACCGGGCGCTCGTCCCAGCCCCACGCCGACAGCACCTTCACGCAGGCCGCGAACACGTCGTCGGGGATCTCCCGGTCGGCGCCGTCGGCGAGCAGGTCGCGCAGCCGGTTGCCCCAGCCGATGTCGGTGAGCCGGCCCAGCGCCCGTCCCGTGGCCGCCACCTCGGACGCGGGGATCTTGCCGGACAGGTCGACGCCGATCGCCTTCATGCCGGTCGGCCACATCTTGCGCGGCGCCACGTCGACGCCCGGCCGCAGCAGCCGTTCGCGGGCAGCGCCGGCCGCGGTCTCGGACACGTCCACCGACAACCGCTCGCCCGTGCAGTTGTCGCAGCGGCCGCAGTCGTGCGCGGTCGGGTCGTCGAGCTGGTCCTGCAGGAACCGCATCCGGCACGCCGACGTCCGCTGGTACTCGATCATCACCTGCTGCTCGGCGCGGCGGGCTTCGGCGATCCGCGCGTACCGCTCGCCGTCGTACTCCCACGGCCGCCCGGTCGCCTCCCAGCCACCGCGCACCCTGCGGACGGCGCCGTCCACGTCCAGCACCTTGAGCACGACCTCGAGCCGCCCGCGCGACAGCTCGACCACCGGCTCCAGCGCGGCCGTCGACAGCGCCCTGCCCGCCCCGGACAACGCGGACAGCACCTGCCGCACGACCACCTCGGCCGGGAACGCCAGGGACGCGAAGTACGCCCAGATGTCCCGGTCCTCGTGGCCGGGCAACAGGATCACCTCGGCGCGTTCGACACCGCGGCCCGCCCGGCCGATCTGCTGGTAGTAGGCGATGGGGGAGGAGGGCGCGCCGACGTGCACGACGAACCCCAGGTCCGGCTTGTCGAACCCCATGCCCAGCGCGGAGGTGGCCACGAGGGCCTTGACCCTGTTGGCGAGCAGGTCCTCCTCGGCCCGCTGCCGTTCGGCCGGCTCGGTCTTGCCCGAGTACGCGGCCACCGCGAAGCCCCGGTCGGACAGGAACGCGGCGATGTCGTCCGCCGCCGCGACCGTGAGGGTGTAGATGATCCCCGAGCCCGGCAGCCGCTCCAGCCGCTCGGCGAGCCAGCCCAGGCGCGCCTCGGCGGTCGGCAGCTGCGCCACGCCCAGCCGCAGGCTGTCGCGGTCCAGCGGCCCGCGCAGCACCAGCGTGCCCTCCTCGGCACCGAGCCCCAGCTGCTCGGTGACGTCGTGGACCACCCGGTCGTTGGCCGTCGCCGTCGTCGCCAGCACCGGCACGCCCGGCGGCAGCTCCGCCAGCAGCGTCCGCAGCCTGCGGTAGTCCGGCCGGAAGTCGTGGCCCCAGTCGGAGATGCAGTGCGCCTCGTCGACCACGAGCAGACCGGCCGAGGCCGTCAGCGAGGGCAGCACCGAGTCGCGGAAGTCCGGGTTGTTCAGCCGTTCCGGGCTCACCAGGAGCACGTCGACCTCACCGGCGGCGACCTGCGCCTGCACCGCGTCCCACTCGTCGGTGTTGGCGGAGTTGATCGTCACCGCGTGCACCCCGGCCCGCGCCGCCGCGTCGACCTGGTTGCGCATCAACGCGAGCAACGGCGAGACGATGACCGTCGGGCCCTCACCGAGCTGCCGCAGCAACGCCGTGGCGATGAAGTACACCGCCGACTTGCCCCACCCCGTGCGCTGGACGACCAGCGCCCTGCGGCGCTGCGCCACGAGGGTGTGGATCGCCGTCCACTGGTCCTCGCGCAGCACCGCCTCCGGGCCCGCCAGTGCCCGGAGCCGCTCCTCCGCCAGTTCCCGCAACGCGATGTCGTCCATGGGGAGCAAGCTTGCCAGGTAGGTCTGACAATTGTGATTGCCGCAGGTCGTAAGCTGTGCGGCGTGACTGAAGACCTGCGCGACCAGGTGCACGCCGCAGCCCGCCGCGCCCGCGTCGCCGCCGACGACCTCGTCCTCGCCACCCGTGAGCGCAAGGACGCCGCGCTGCACGAGATGGCCGCCGCCCTCCGCGCGCGCACGCCGGAGATCATCGAGGCCAACGGGAAGGACCTCGAAGCGGGCAGGGCGGCCGGTCTGCCGGAAAACATCCTCGACCGGCTCACGCTGACCGAGGCGCGCGTCGACGCCGTGGCCAAGGGCCTGGAGACCGTCGCGGGACTCGCCGACCCGGTCGGCGAGGTCGTGCGCGGCTCGATCCTGCCGAACGGGCTGGAGCTCAAGCAGGTCCGCGTCCCGATGGGCGTCGTCGGCATGGTCTACGAGGGCCGCCCGAACGTCACGGTCGACGCCGCCGGTCTCGCGCTGAAGTCGGGCAACGCCGCTCTGCTGCGCGGTTCCTCGACCGCAGAGCACTCGAACACGACGCTCGTCGCCGTCCTGCGCGACGCGCTCGAAAGCGTGAACCTGCCGGCTGACTGCGTACAGCTGCTGCCGTGCCACGACCGCGCGTCCGTCACGGCCCTCATCACCGCACGCGGCCTGGTCGACCTGGTGATCCCGCGCGGCGGCTCCGGCCTGATCAACGCCGTCGTCGAGCAGGCGACCGTGCCCACGATCGAGACCGGCGTCGGCAACTGCCACGTCTACGTGGACGCGCACGCCGACCTCGACATGGCCGAGGCCATCGTCCTCAACGCCAAGACCCGGCGCACCAGCGTGTGCAACGCGGCCGAGTCCCTGCTGGTGCACAAGGACGTCGCCGCGGAGTTCGTCCCGCGCATCACCAAGGCGCTGCAGCAGGAGGACGTCACCGTCCACGGTGACGACCAGTTCGCGCAGCAGCCCGATGTCGTGCAGGCCAACGACGACGACTGGGGCACCGAGTACCTGAGCCTCGACATCGCCGCGAGGGTGGTCGACTCCCTCGACGACGCGGTCAAGCACATCGCCCAGCACGGCTCCGGGCACAGCGAGGCCATCGTGACGAACGACGTCGCGGCGGCACGCAGGTTCACCGCCCGTGTGGACGCGGCGGCGGTGTTCGTCAACGCCTCCACGGCCTTCACCGACGGCGCCGAGTTCGGCATGGGCGCGGAGATCGGCATCTCCACGCAGAAGCTGCACGCCCGCGGCCCGATGGGCCTGACCGAGCTGACGTCCACGAAGTGGGTCGCGTGGGGCGAAGGGCACACGCGCCCGAAGGCGTAGCCCTACCTTCGGGGACATGGCTCCCACCTACCCGTTCTCCGAACCCGACGGCCTGGCCCTCGACCCGGCGTATGAACGGTTACGGCGCGAAGAACCCGTTGCGCGCGTGATGTTCCCCTACGGCGGCGAGGGCTGGCTCGTCACGTCGTACGAAGAGACGAAGTTCGTCCTGGGCGACCCGCGGTTCAGCCGCGCCCGCACCGTCGGGCGGGACGTGCCGCGGATGCAGCCCCTCATCGCGCCCGGCGGGTCGATCCTGACCTCCGACGGCGAGGACCACGCCCGCCTGCGCCGCCTCGTGTCGAAGGCGTTCACCGTGCGGCGGGTCGAGGCGCTGCGGCCGCGTGCCCAGGAGATCACCGAGGACCTGCTCGACCGCCTCGACAACCCCGGCGACCTGGTCGAGGGCTTCACGACGCCGTTCCCGGTCACGATCATCTGCGAGCTGCTCGGCGTGCCCTTCGCGGACCGCGCGGAGTTCCGCACGTGGTCGAACCAGGTCATGGGCACGGTCGGCGGCAACACGCCCCAGGAGGCGGCGGAGGGCGTCGCGAAGCTCCACGCCTACTTCACCGCACTGGTGGCGAAACGCCGTGCGCAGCCCACGGACGACCTGTACAGCGCACTGGTCGCCGCCCGTGACAACGACGACCGGCTCAGCGAGGACGAGCTGGTCCGGTTCGGCATCACGCTGCTCGTCGCCGGTCATGAGACCACCGCGAACATGCTCGGCAACAGCATCCTCACGCTGCTGGAACACCCCGGCGTCTGGCAGCGGCTGGTCGACGACCCCCAGGAAGTTCCCCGCGCGGTCGAGGAGCTGCTGCGGTTCGTCCCGCTGGGCAGCGGCGCCGGCTTCCCGCGGATCGCGACCGAGGCCGTCCGGATCGGGGACGTGCGGGTCGAGGAGGGTGACGCGCTGCTGGTCGTGGTGTCGTCGGCCAACCGCGACGAGTCCGTGTACCGCGACAGCGCCGAGTTCGACCTGGACCGCGAGACCGGTCAGCACCTGCAGTTCGGCCACGGCGTCCACTTCTGCCTCGGTTCGCAGCTCGCGCGGATGGAGCTGCACGTCGCACTGGCCGCGGTGCTGCGCAGGATGCCGGGGCTGCGGCTGGCCGAACCCGTCGAGTTCCGCAAGGGTTCGCTGGTCAGGGGCCCGTTGCGGCTCGTGGCGAGCTGGTGAGAAAAATCTTCACGAAGTCGCGTAATGGGGGAGCGGCGGGTGCGTTTCCCCGGTGCGCGGCTCTGCTTCGGGGTGGGCCGCGACCCGCACGGCCCGTCCTCCCCCTGGGCCGTGCGGTGTGATCAGCACGACGGGCGCCGGAGCTCGGGAGCGGTCCGGCGCCCGTCTACGCTGTTTCGATGCGCATCGGCGTCATGGGCGGCACGTTCGACCCCGTCCACCACGGCCACCTCGTGGCCGCCAGCGAGGTGCAGGCCAGGTTCGACCTGGATCGCGTGATCTTCGTGCCGACCGGTCAGCCCTGGCAGAAGGCGTCGCGCGAGGTCTCCCCGGCCGAGGACCGCTACCTGATGACGGTCATCGCCACCGCGTCCAACCCCCGGTTCTCGGTCAGCCGCGTGGACATCGACCGCGAGGGCCCCACCTACACCGTGGACACGCTGACCGACCTCAAGGCGCAGTACCCGGACGCCGAGCTGTTCTTCATCACCGGCGCGGACGCGCTCGAGCAGATCCTGTCCTGGAAACGCGCGGAGGACGCGTTCGCGTTGGCCCACTTCATCGGAGTCACCCGTCCGGGCTACACGTTGGACGACCACCACCTGCCGCCGGGCGCCGTCTCGTTGGTCGAGGTCCCGGCCATGGCGATCTCCTCCACGGGCTGCCGCGACCGCACCGCCTCGGGCCAACCGGTCTGGTACCTCGTACCGGACGGGGTGGTCCAGTACATCGCCAAGACGGGCCTGTACTCCGAGTCGTAATCACGTTCGAGTGGATTTTGCGTGCATCCGAGGGCCCGGGGAGCAACAATCGACGGGTTGTTGCTGGTTCGTGGAAGGCAAGACTTTGGCTACAGGCACCGTGAAGTGGTTCAACGCCGAAAAGGGCTTCGGGTTCATCGCGCCCGACGACGGCTCGGCTGACGTCTTCGTGCACTACTCGGAGATCCAGTCCAAGGGGTTCCGCTCGCTCGAGGAGAACCAGAAGGTCGAGTTCGAGGTCGGTCAGGGCCAGAAGGGCCCGCAGGCCCAGCAGGTCCGCCCGATCTAGTCTTCGGCGCAGGTGAAGGCCACCTCAGGGCGCTGAGGTGGCCTTCGTCATGCCTGGGCGTGAAGTACCCGTTTGGCGCTCGCCGGTACCCTCAGTAACTCGTGCGGGCGTATCGACGTCCGCCGGAAGTCAGAGGAGTGACGTGGCAGCCACCGACGAGGCACGACGGCTGGCGCTGGTCGCGGCGAACGCAGCGGCCGACAAGAAGGCGCACGACGTGACGGTGCTCGACGTCTCCGACCAGCTCGTGATCACCGATGTGTTCGTGATCGCGTCCGCTCCCAACGAGCGGCAGGTCGGAGCGATCGTCGACAACATCGAGGAGAAGCTGCGGGAGGCCGGCACGAAGCCGGTGCGCCGCGAAGGGGCCCGCGAGGGCCGGTGGGTGCTGCTGGACTTCGTGGACGTCGTCGTGCACGTGCAGCACACCGAGGAGCGCAGCTTCTACGGCCTGGAGCGGCTGTGGAAGGACTGCCCGCGCATCGAGTTCGAAGCGGACGTCCCCGCCGACACCGCGGCCGAGCAGGGGTAGCCGATGGCCCTGAGCCGGCTCGTGCTGTGGCGGCACGGCGAGACCGACTACAACGCGACCGGCCGCCTGCAGGGCCACCTGGACTCGGCGCTCACCGAGACCGGCCTCAACCAGGCGCGCTTCGCCGTTCCGGTGCTCGCCGGCTTCGAACCGGAGGTCGTGGTCGCCTCCGATCTGCAACGTGCGCGCGACACGGCGCGTGTGTTCACCACGTCCGCGGACGTGCCGTTGCGCATCGACGCGCGGCTGCGCGAGACGCACCTGGGCAAGTGGCAGGGGCTGACCACGGCCGAGGTGGACCAGGAGTGGCCGGGTGCGGTCACCGTGTGGCGCACCGACCCCACCTACACGCCGCCGGACGGTGAGTCGCGGGTCGAGGTCGCCGAGCGGGCCATCAAGGTCGTGCAGGAGGTCGACGCGGAGTTCTCCGAGACCGTCCTGCTGTGCGCGCACGGCGGCCTGATCAGCGCGTTGACCGGGCGGCTGCTCGAACTGCCGGTGGAGAACTGGTCGCAGCTCGGCGGCATCTCGAACTGCCACTGGACCGTGTTCACCCGGCGCAACGACCGGTGGCGGCTGTCGTCGTACAACGCGGGCACCACGCGTTGAGACTGCTCGTCCTGGGCGACTCGCTGTCGTTCTTCGGACCGTCCGGGCCGTTGCCCGCCGATCATCCGCGGCTGTGGCACAACCTCTGTGCCGCGGCCCTGGGCGGGTCGGCGGAGCTGGCCGCGGGGTTCGGGTGGACGGCGCGGGACGCCTGGTGGGCGTTGACGGGTGATCCGCGGATCTGGTCGTTGCTGCCGTCCACGGACGTGCTGATCTTCGCGGTCGGCAGCATGGACACGCTGCCGTCGCCGCTGCCGACCTATCTGCGCGAAGGGCTGCGTTATGTGCGGCCTGACTGGTTGCGACGGTGGGTGCGCGCGCGTTACATCGCCGCGCAGCCACTGTTGGCGCCGTATGCGCGCGTTGCCCTGCCTCCGGCGCTGACGGCTCGTTATCTGCGCGACTCGCTGCAGTCGGTGCGCAATCTCCAGTACAAGATGCCCGCGATCGGGATGGTGCCGTCAGTGCACCGGGCCGAGTCGTACGGGTTCGTGCACTCCGGGCACGCGGCTGCGGTGCGGGCCGTGCGCGGGTGGGCCGCACGTGCGGAGGTGCCCCTGCTGGACCTGCCCGCGGTGATCGGTCCGCACGTCCGTTCGGGTGCGGGCAACCCCGATGGGATGCACTGGGGCTGGGAGGGGCACGAGCTGGTGGGCGCGGCCATGGCCGCGCTCATCTCGTCCGTGGCGGTCAATCACACGGAGGAGTGAGGGCCGTAGGCTCGTCGCTCGTGCGCATCTCCATCGTCACCGACTCCACGGCGTATCTGCCCGAGGGGTTCGCGCAGCGCCATTCGATCACCGTGGTGCCGTTGCACGTCGCGGTGGACGGTGCCGGGCGTCTCGACGGCGTCGACTTCGGCCCGGCCGAGCTCGCCGCCGCGCTGGCGGAGCACCGCCGGGTGACCACGTCGCGTCCGACACCGGGCGAGATGGCCGACGTGTACCGGGACGTGTTGTCGTCGTCCGACGCGATCGTGTCCGTTCATCTCTCACGCGAGCTCTCGGGGACGTGGGAGGCAGCACGGCTCGCGGCGGATGAGATCGACCCGTCCCGCATCCGCGTGGTCGACTCGCGGTCGACGGGCATGGGGCTCGGGTTCGCCGTCCTGCGCGCGTGCGCCGCTGTCGGTGCCGGACATTCGCACGCCGAGGTCGAGGACGCCGCGTCCACCGCGGCCGCCGGGACCCGGATGTTCTTCTGCGTCGAAACCCTGGACCACCTGCGTCGCGGCGGCCGGATCGGTGCGGCCGCGGCCCTGGTGGGCACCGCGCTGGCCGTGAAGCCGCTGCTGCACGTCGACGACGGCCGGATCGTGCCGCTGGAGAAGGTGCGCACGATGAGCCGGGCGGTGGCCCGACTGGTGGACCTCGCCGCGGCGGCGGCCGGCGACGGCCCGGTGGGACTGGCCGTGCACCACCTCGCAGCCCCGGAACGCGCCGCAGAACTGGCCACCCACCTGGACGAACGCCTCCCCGGCTCGACCGGGTGCGTGATCTCGGAGGTCGGCGCGGTGATCGGCGCGCACACGGGCCCCGGCGTCCTCGGCGTGGTGGTCCTGCCAGGAGGACCGGACATCCTCCCACACACCCCCGACAATCCCGGTTCCCCGAGCAGCGAGTGATCGCGACCTGTCCACAACCCGCGAGTAACCCACAGCCCGGCACTTCCCCCGCACCCCCCACCCCTCCCACTCCGTAACTTCGACCCCATGCTCCCCCGCCCCCACCAGGACGACACCCCGGCCGACCGCCTGGAAGCACTGGCCGCCAAGGTCCGCGCCGACCCGACCCTCGTCCACGCGAACTCCGCCGACTCCACTGAACACGGCCACCCCCGCCGCTTCCGGCTGCCCCGCCTGCCCCGCCGCGGCCTGCTCGCCTTCGGCATCGCCGTCGCCTGCACGGTCATCGGCCTGTCCACCTGGCTGCAACGCCCCACCGCCGAGTCCGCACCGGACCTGGCCCTGGTCAGCACCAGCGCCCCGGCCCCCGAACTGGTCGTGAACGTGATCGGCGAGGTCGCCACCCCCGGCCTCGTCACCGCCACCTCCGGCGCCCGCGTCGCCGACGCCCTGCGCCTGGCCGGCGGCATCCACCCCGGCACCGACCTCCACGGCCTCAACCTGGCCCGCAAACTGACCGACGGCGAACAGATCGCGGTCGGCATCCCACCCCCACCCGAGGCCGTGCACCCGGCCAAGCTGAACCTGAACACCGCCTCGGCCACCGACCTCGACTCCCTGCCCGGAGTAGGCCCGGTCACCGCCCAGCGCATCGTCGACCACCGCACCCGCAAGGGCCCGTTCGCCTCCGTCGACGAACTCCGCGACGTGGAAGGCATCGGCGACACCAAGCTCGCGAAACTCGCCGACCTGGTCCACACCTGACCCCCAGCGCTTCCACCCGCTGGCCCAACTCGCTGGCCCGCTCACCCCGGACGCCGTGCTCCCACAGCCATCCCGCTGACCTCGCCCGCCCCTGGCTGCCCGCACCTCGTCCCCGCTGACGGCCCGCACCCGAGGCCCGGCGCTCGACACCTCGCCCCACCGCGCCCTGCCCACCGCGCCCTGCCCACCGCGCCCTGCCCACCGCGCCCTGCCCACCGCGCCCTGCCCACCGCGCCCGCGTCCCACTCACGCCCGCGTCCCACCCGCGCCCGCGTCCCACTCACGCCCGCGTCCCACCCGCGCCCGCGTCCCACTCACGCCCGCGCTCCACCCCACGCCCGCGCCCGTGCCCGACGCCGCGCGTTCCACAGCCCACCTCGCACTCGCCGAGAGGAACTCCCATGCCTTGCATCGTCGCCATGCCCGCACCCGACCTCATCTGGCACCAGTCCACCCGCCCCGGCCGCCTGTACTCCGGCCTCCTGCGCACCCCGTTCGTCACCGTCCGCGAGTTCTCCCCGAACGGCCTCCCACACCGCCGAGCCCGCACCCGCACAACAACCAGCCGTGCCCCTGCCACCACGCCCCGGCCTCCCACCGCCTCGCCCCGCCCTCCCACAGCCGCCTCCCGGTCTCCCACGGCCGCACCTCGATCTCCTGCCCCCGCGCCCCGGTCCTCCACCATCGCGGCGCGACCTCCCACACCCGAGCCCCGCAGACACCCAGCCCACGACCACCCCCTAATCCCCGCAACCGCCGCTGTATGGGCAACCGCCCTGGCCGCCCTGTTCCTGACCCGCCACACGGCAGTCCTCATCGGACTGACCACAGGAACAGCCGCCCTGCTCGCCCAACGCCGAGCCTGGCGCCGCCGAGCTTGGTGCTCCAACCGCCGCGCACTCGCCACCCTCCTCACCGACCCCACCCCAAGCGCCCCGACAGCGAAGGCCCGACCATGCCTCGCAGACACCCGGTAACCCACGACTACCGCTTGGTCCCCGCAGCCACCGCGGTGTGGGCAACGGCCCTGTCCGGCCTCTACCTGAGCTGGCAGGCCGCAGTCCTCATCGGACTGTCCGCCGGCGCAGTCGGCCTGATCGCCTGGCACCGGGCGTGGTGGCCCAAGGCGGGCGCGATCGCCCTCGTGCTCGCCGGCCCGATCGCCGGTGCCTGGGTCGGCAGCCACGTCCTGCGCGCCGAGACCCACCCGCTCCGCCTGGCCGCCGACGAGGGCCGCACGACCACGGTGACCGCGGAGCTGAGCACAAGACCGCGTGGCATCCGGGCCGCGGGGTTCGGCGGGCACCAGGCCGGGGTGGACCACGTCGTCGTCACCGCGACGGCGAACGGGGCCACCGTCGTCATCCTCGCGCCGGCCGCGCAGTGGCGTGATCTGCTGCCCGGTCAGCGGGTCACGGTGAAGGGCTCGCTCGCGCCGCCGAGACCGGGCGACCTCACCTCCGCCCTGCTCCGGGTCCGCGGGCCGCCTGCGGACGTGCAGCCGCCACCGGCCTGGCAGCGCTGGGCCGACCACCTCCGCGACGGCCTGAGCAGGGCCAGCGCCACCCTCGGCGAGGAGGAGGCGGGACTGCTGCCCGCGCTGGTGGTGGGCGACACCGAGCACATGGTGCCGCGCATCGTCGACGAGTTCCGAACGGCGGGACTGGCGCACCTGCTCGCGGTGAGCGGCGCGAACCTGGCCATCGTCTGCGGTGCGGTCTACCTGCTGCTGCGGAAGACCGGTCCGCGCAAGGCGGCGGTGGGTGCGTTGGTGGCACTCCTCGGGTTCGTGGCCCTGGCCGGTCCCGAGCCGAGCGTGCTGCGGGCCGCGGTGATGGGTGCCGTCGCGTTGCTGGCGCTGTTCATCGGCCGCGAACGGTCAGCGCTGCCGTCGTTGGCAACGACGGTGCTCGTCCTGGTGCTCGTCGATCCGGCGCTGGGAGCCGATCCCGGGTTCGCGTTGTCCGTGACGGCCACGGCGGCGTTGGTGCTCGTGGCACCGAGATGGGCACGCAGGCTGAAAGAACGCGGTGTGCCGCAAGGGTTCGCCGAAGCGCTTGCTGTGCCCGCAGTCGCCAGCCTCGCGACGGCTCCGCTCGTGGTCGGGTTGTCGGGGCAGATCAGCCTCGTGTCGGTGCTCGCGAACCTGGCCGTCGCACCGGTGGTGGCGCCCGCGACGGTGCTGGGTGTGGTGGCAGCGGTCATCGCGCCGCTGTTCCCACCGGCCGCCGAGGTGGTGGTGCACGTGGCCGGGCCGGCCGTGACGTGGCTGGTCCTGGTCGGGCGGCACGCGGCGACGGTGCCGGGTGCGTCGCTGAGCTGGCCGGAGGGCTGGGTCGGCGGGCTTGCGCTGGCGGTGGTCACGGCGATCGTCTTCCTGTTGTTGCGCAACAAGAAGACGCGGGTGCTGACGGTCGCGCTCCTCGTCGGCGGCTTCGTGGCGCTGGTGCCGATGCGGACCATCGCGCCGATGTGGCCACCGGCCGGCTGGAAGGTCGTGAGCTGCGACGTCGGCCAAGGCGACGCGCTCGTGCTGGCCACCGCGGAGGCCGACCGCGCGGTTGTGGTCGACACCGGGCCCGACCCCGGCGCGATCGACCGGTGCCTGAGGACGTTGGGGATCACGCGGATCCCGCTGATCGTGCTGTCGCACCTGCACGCCGACCACATCGGCGGTCTGCAGGCGGTGCTCGCCGGGCGTGCCGTGGGCGCGGTGGCGGTGGGACCGCTCAAGGAGCCGGCGTGGGCGTGGAAGGAGGTCAACGAGCAGGCGCGCGCGAACGGCGTGCGGGTGCTGGAACCGAAGGCGGGTGAGCGGTTCGCCTGGCCGGGACTGGAACTGGAGGTGCTGGGCCCGCGGCGGCAACCGGTCGTCGCTGAGACGAACACGGTCGTGAACGACTACTCGCTCGTACTGCGGGCCACCACACCCGCGGGCCGGGTGCTGCTCACCGGTGACGTCGAACTGGCCGGCCAGGCCGCGTTGCTGGGGGAGCGGGACCTGGGGGCCGAGGTGCTCAAGGTGCCCCACCACGGCTCGCGCTCCTCGTTGCCCGCGTTCCTGGAACGCGTGCGACCGCGGGTCGCACTGGTGAGCGTCGGCACCGGCAACCGCTACGGGCACCCGAGCCCGCAGGTGATCGACGCGCTGCGGGCGGGTGGCGCCCTGGTGTTGCGCACGGACAAGGACGGCGACCTGGCGGTGTTGCCAGGAAGCCGAGTCGTACGAAGGAAAAGGAGAAGGAAGATGGACCAGGTCTGGATCAGGCTCCACAACGCGCGCTACCCGATCCCTGGTGGCACGCCCGGTTTCGCCTGGGCGATGTGGCAGCCCGGTTACCCCGCCACCCAGTGGCCGCACGACGAACTGAAGCCCGACTTCGCCTACTACCTCTGCGAAACACTGGAGGACGGCAGCCGCGCCATCACCTACCGCGCCCGCGCCACGCACGTGCTGCCACCCACGGAGGCCGCCGACGCGGACGCCGCCTACGACCTCGTCGCCGAGCACGTGTTCGACGACGGCATGCGCATCGCCCCGGACGTCTGGCACGAGTACCACTACAACGCCCTCAAAGCAGAAGCCCCGTGGCCGCAACGGATCGTGGCCTGGCGCGCCGAGGTGGAACCGGTCGGCCCGCACGTTCGCGACGAGCTGCGCCGCTTCCCGCGCACGGGCTGGACGAAGTCGGCCGCGATCACCCTCTGACGCTCACCGCGTGAAACGACGCGGTCCGGGGACGCGGACGTCCCCGGACCGGGAGGAGGTGATCTGCTGAACGAACGACCTAGCCCAGTGCCTTGAGCACGGCCTCGGCCGACGGCGGCACAGTGGCGCGCGGGCCGATCGTGTCGCCGAGGGCGTCGAGGGTCTTGAGGCCGTCACCGGTGATCAGCAGGACGGTCTCGCCGTCGGGGTCGAGCTGGCCCGTCTCGATCAGCTTCTTCGCCGTCGCCACGGTCACGCCGCCGGCGGTCTCGGCGAAGATGCCCTCGGTGCGGGCGAGGAGCTTGATGCCCTCGACGACCTCTTCGTCGGTCACGTCCTCGATGGCGCCGTTGGTGCGGCGGACCGTGTCGAGCACGTACGGGCCGTCGGCGGGGGCACCGATCGCCAGCGAGCGGGCGATGGTGTCGGGGCGGACCGGGCGGATGACGTCGTGGCCGTCCTTGAAGGCGGTGGACACGGGCGAGCAGCCGGTGGCTTGGGCGCCGAACACGCGGTACGGGGAGGCCTCGACGAGGTCGAGCTGGCCGAGCTCGCGGAAGGCCTTGTCGATCTTGGTGAGCTGGGAGCCGGAGGCGACCGGCACGACGATCTGGTCGGGCAGGCGCCAGCCGAGCTGCTCGGCGACCTCGTAGCCGAGGGTCTTGGAGCCCTCCGCGTAGTACGGGCGGACGTTGACGTTCACGAACGCCCAGTCCTCGTGTTCGGCGGCGAGCTCCTGGGCGAGGCGGTTGACGTCGTCGTAGTTGCCGTCGACGGCGATCAGGGCGCCCTCGTAGACGGCGCTCATGAGGATCTTGGCGCGTTCCAGGGAGGAGGGGACCAGTACGACGGACTCCCAGCCGGCGCGGGCGGCGGCCGCAGCGACGGCGTTGGCGAGGTTGCCGGTGGAAGGGCAGGCCAGGACCTTGAAGCCAAGCTCGCGGGCGGCGGCCAGTGCCACGCCGACCACGCGGTCCTTGAAGGAGTGGGTGGGGTTGCCGGTGTCGTCCTTCACCCAGACCTTGCGGACGCCCAGTGCCTTCGCGAGGCGGTCGGCCTCGACCAGGCGGGTGCCGCCGGGGTCGGTGTTCGGGTGCTGCTCCACAGTGGACGGAACGGGCAGAAGGCCGCGGTAGCGCCAGATCGAGCGGGGGCCGGCCTCGATGTCCTCGCGCCGCACCTTGCCGAAGTCGTAGGCCACTTCCAGCGGCCCGAAACACTCGAGACAGGCGTATTCCGGAGCGAGAGGGGTCTCATTTCCGCACTCACGGCACAGCAGCGCGCGGGCGGGGCCGAGGTCGAACTTGGTGCTCGTGGGCACAGTGACAGCAGTCATCGCGAGGTATCTCCTCATCTTTCCCGCGAAATCGAACGGGTCGGAATTGGCACCGTGATCGTCTGCGCATAGCGCTGACGCCGGTTGCCGGGGCTTCTTCGGGCCGGTCCCTCTGCCCCTCTGGATGAGCGGTGTTCAGTTGTGGCCACCAACGTACGGCACGTCTCCGCCGCTCGGCCACAAACGTCCACGATTCGGGACGTGGGAGGATGCGGAGCGTGAGCGCACCGGAGTCACTGCACCTCGTCGTCGGCGAGGAGGAGTTGCTGGTCGAACGCGCAGTTCGCGCGGCACTCGAGGCCGCGCGCGCGGTCGACGCGTCGGCCGACCTGACCCGCGTTCAGGTGAGCGATCTCACGCCGCCGGAGCTCGCCGAGCTGGTGAGCCCGTCGCTGTTCGCCGAGGGCCGGGTGATCGTCCTGCAGAACGCGCAGGACATCAGCAAGGAGATCGCCGACACGGTGCTCTCCTACCTCAAGGCGCCCGCGGACGGGGTGACGCTCGTCGTCGTGCACACCGGTGGCGGCCGCAGCAAGGCGGCCAAGGACCTGCCCGGCCAGCTGAAGAAGGCCGGTGCGGCGGTCACCGAGTGCGGCAAGGTCACCAAGTCGGCCGAGCGCGAGGCGTTCGTGCGCAACGAGGTGCGGCAGGCAGGCGGCAAGATCGACCCCGAGGCGGTCGCGACGCTCATCGACGCCGTGGGCACGAACCTCCGCGAGCTCGCCGCGGCGGCCTCGCAGCTGGTGTCGGACACCGACGGCAAGGTGACGGTCGAGGAGATCCGCCGCTACCACCAGGGCAAGGCCGAGGTGACCGGGTTCGCCGTCGCGGAGAAGGCCGTCACCGGTGACCGTGCGGGCGCGATGGAGTCGTTGCGGTGGGCCATGCAGCTCGGTGTGCCGCACGTGCTGGTCGCCGACGCGCTGGCGGACGCGGTGCGCACGGTCGCACGCGTCTCCGCGGTGGGCCGGGCCGACCCGTTCAGCCTGGCCGGTCCGCTCGGCATGCCGCCGTGGAAGATCAAGAAAGCCCAGGCGCAGGCCCGCGGCTGGGAGCAGGCCGGTCTCGCGGACGCGATGCAGGTGGTCGCGGGGCTCAACGCCGACGTGAAGGGCGTGGCGGCCGACGCCGACTACGCGCTGGAGCGCGCCGTGCTGCGGATCGTGGCGGCACACGGCCGCCGGTAGCACCCTCGCGGCGTTCCCGCGGAACCGTCCACGCACCGGAATTGACCGTGCCGCGCCAGCTTCCGCGCGGAGCGGCGCGTCGTGAAGCCCAATGAGGTGAATGCGTGGAGCGACTCCATGGCCCTCATCCCCACCAGAACAGCGAAAAGGGCCCGCTCCACGAGGAGCGAGCCCTTCCCGACGGCTCTGAGGTGAGCGGAATCAGCCCTCGAGCTGGTTCGCGCGCAGCGCCATCGCCGACTTCTTGTTGGCGGCCTGGTTGGCGTGGATGACGCCCTTGGTGGCGGCCTTGTCGAGCTTGCGGGACGCGTCCTGCAGCAGCTCCAGGGCCTTCGCCTTGTCACCGGCCTCGGCAGCCTCGCGGAACTTGCGGATGGCCGTCTTGAGGGACGACTTGACCGACTTGTTGCGCAGGCGCGCCTTCTCGTTGGTCTTGATCCGCTTGAGCTGGGACTTGATGTTCGCCATGCGACATCACCCTTCTGTGTCGAAACCGGAGTTCGTGACGCGCTTGGTCGGCACCGGCGAGAGCCGGCTCTCCTCCACGGCGGAGCGCCGCGCGTTCACGACGACGAAGGATATCAGGCCAGCTCAGCGCACCGTGAACCCGGCCTTCTCGGCGCGAGCTAGCAGCCCGAACGCCGCGGAAGCGGTTCAATACTGCTGAAACGCCTGTTCAGCGCGCCGCGGCGACCGGTCTCAGCCCTCGTCCGGTTCCGGTTTCTTCGGCGGACGGCCGCGGCGCGGCATCTTCTTCGCTTCACCGGGCAGCCGGCCTGCCTCCGCCAGCGCACGCCGCAGCAGGAACTCGATCTGCGCGTTGGTGCTGCGCAGCTCGTCGTTCGCCCACCTGCTCAACGCGTCGTGCACGGCCGGGTCGAGCCTGAGCAGAACGCTTTTGCGCTCCGCCATCAGGTGTACAGCGACCCGGTGTTGACCACGGGCTGGGTGGAGCGGTCACCGCACAGGACGACGAGCAGGTTCGAGACCATCGCCGCCTTGCGCTCCTCGTCGAGCTCCACGACGTCGTGCGCGGCGAGCCGTTCCAGCGCGAGTTCGACCATGCCGACGGCGCCCTCGACGATCCGGGTGCGGGCCGCCACGACCGCGCCCGCCTGCTGCCGCTGCAACATGGCGTGGGCGATCTCCGGCGCGTACGCGAGGTGCGTGAGCCGCGACTCGATGACCTTCACGCCCGCGGACTGCACGCGTGCCGAGATCTCGATCGCGAGCGTCTCGGTGATCTCGTCCGCGTTCTCCCGCAGCGACAGCCCCGCCCCCTCGTGGTTGTCGTACGGGTAGCTCGTCGCGATGTGCCGGACCGCGGTCTCGGTCTGGATGCCCACGAACCGCACGAAGTCGTCGACCTCGAACCGTGCGCGCGCGGTGTCCTCGACCTGCCACACGACCACGGCGGCGATCTCGATCGGGTTGCCGTCCGCGTCGTTGACCTTCAGCGTCTGCGTCTCGTGGTTGCGGATGCGGGTGGAGATCTTCTCCCGCGTCGTCAGCGGGTTCGCCCACCGCAGACCGTCCGAGCGGACCGTGCCGACGTAGCGGCCGAGGAACTGCAGCACCCGCGCCTCACCGGGCGCGACGGTGAACAGCCCCTTCATCAGCAGCGACGCCGCCAGGAGCACCAGCACCCCCGCGACCAGCAGCCCCGCCGACGGCTCGCCGCCGTTGGCCTCCGCGACCCTGACTCCCTCGATGATCGTCCACACGCCCACCGCGAACACCGCCAACCCTGCGAAGAACATCGGCAGACCGGCGATCTCCCGTGCGTGCTTCTCGCGCACGACAGGTGCCGGCATGTGCACTGTCGTGTCGATGGTTGCGCTCATCCAGACCCCCTGGTGAAGTAGTATCTAAGTGATATCACTTTTTTGCGGGTGATCACAAGTTAGGCTGAGCCGCATGAGGGCGAAGAAGCAGCGTGTGGCCGCGTACGGGGTGTGCGTCGACGAGGCGGACCGGATCCTGCTGGCGCGCTGGCTTGGCCCAACGGGCAAACGTTGGATCCTCCCCGGCGGTGGCATCGAGCACGGCGAGCACCCGTACGACGCGGTCGTCCGCGAGGTCGAGGAGGAGACCGGGTTCACCGTCGAGGTGGTGCGCCTGCTCGGCATCGACTCGGAGCTCCGCACCGAGTCCCGCCACGACTACCACGCACTTCGCATCATGTACGAGGTCCGGATCATCGGCGGCGAGCTGCGCAACGAGGTGGGCGGCACGACCGACCTCGCCCAGTGGCACCCGCTCGCAGACGTCGGACAACTCGACCGCGTGCCGTCCCTCGACACCGCCCTCGGCCTCTACCGGACCGCCCCACCCGCGGGAATTCTGCGGTAGGTTCGCTCCTGCCGCCGCCAACTGCCCACAACGGAGTTGGCGAATGATCCGATCACTGGCCGCTGTCGCCGCGGCCGCCCTGCTGTTGTCCTTCGTCCACGTGCCGGCCCAGGCCGCCGTGGTCGCCGTCTCGACCGTGTCCTCCCTGCAGGCCGCGATCGACACCGCCCGCCCGGGCCAGCGCATCGTCCTCGCACGAGGCGTCCACCAGGCCGACCGGCCCGTCAAGATCACCAGGTCCGGCATCACCGTCGCCGCGCAGACCGTCGGCGCCACGGTGTTCACCGGCAAGGGCGGCATCGAGCTCGGCGAAGTCCGCGACGTCACCGTCGAGGGCTTCGTGTTCGACGGCGAGTCCGGCACGACCGTCCCCGCGGGAGCGCTCGCCACGCGCATCACCCGCAACACCTACAACGGCAACAAGGACGGCGCCTCGCTCACCGTGAGCGCGAACGACGTCGAGGTGGACCACAACACGTTCTCGAACCGTTCGAACGAGGGCGTGTACCTGCAGATCACGGGACCGGGCAGCGAGATCGCCCAGCGCACCCACGTCCACCACAACTACTTCTACAACCACTCGTTCACCGGCTCGAACGGCGGCGAGTCCATCCGGCTCGGCTACAGCCACAAGCAGTCGAAGTCGGCGTACGCGGTCATCGAGCACAACCTGTTCGACAAGGCCAACGGCGATGCCGAGGCCATCTCGGTCAAGTCCTCGGACAACACGGTCCGCTTCAACACCATCCGCAACAGCAAGGGCTACATCGTCCTGCGCCACGGCAACCGCACGGTCGTGGAGGGGAACCTGCTGTTCGGGAGCGGCATCCGGTTCCACGGGAACGACCACCGGGTGTTCAACAACTACGTGCAGAACACCGGTGACCGCGCGATCGTGTTCGGCAAGGGCTCGGAGACCGACAGCGGACCGACCTCCACCTCGCACGACCGCCCCGACCGCGTGACGGTCGCGTTCAACACGCTGGTCGGCACGGGCGCTGTGGTCGACAGCGACACGGGCACGTACGCGCCGAAGGACTGCGTGCTCGCGAACAACATCATCCAGGGGTCGTCGTCGAAGCTGGTCGATCTGATGAGCGGCTCGACGGTGAAGTACGAGGGCAACATCGTCTGGGGCGGTACCGCCGGCATCCCGTCCGGCTACCGCTCGGTCGACCCGAAGCTCGTGCGCGACTCGAACGGACTGCTGCGCCTGTCGTCGGGCAGCCCGGCGATCGACACCTCGGCGGGCACCTACTCGTACGTCATGCGCGACTTCGACCCGCAGGCCCGCTCCGGCAAGCCGGACGTGGGGGCCGACGAGTACAGCACTTCGGCCACGCGGAAGCCGCTCACGACCGCGGACGTCGGCGTGAACGCGCCCTGAGTCGGCGTTTGTCCTGGTGACCGCACGTGTGGCGGTCACCGGGACCCCCCGATTTGGAGATCGAAACACCCCCGTGTAATGTTCTCCATGTCAGAGCGAAGCGGGCCGGAAATCAAAACCGGAACGGGCCTGGCAAA
>NZ_JBVJRT010000017.1:0-126212 GCF_055607425.1 Lentzea sp. NPDC037011
ACACACGACGCGCCCACACCGCCCTCGGCGGCCAGCCACCCATCACCCGACTGACCGCCTAGACATCAACAACGTCACGAATCAGTACAGCTAGGAGAGTACGAAAGCTCCCCGCGTGCACTCACCAGGCGCCCTCGTCGCCGTAGGCGGCGGTGAGGGCGAGCTGGTAGCCGAGCAGCGCCGCGGTGACCTCACGCGGCTGGTGCGCCGGCCGCACGAGTCCCTCGCCGAGCACCTTCGGCTGCGACTCCACGAGCTCCGGTGTCCGCTTCAGCAGCGCGAGAGCGATCTCAGCGGCCTCGGCGAGCATCTCGTCCTCGTCGTCGAGCACGTCCTGCATCAGCCCCACGACGAACGACGGCAGCCGCTCCGGCACCGCGCACGCGAGCGCCACCAGGCACCCGACCCGTTCCGACGCCAGTGCCTCGAAGATCTTCGGCGCGCCCTGGGCGACGGCGTGCCGGGTCTGCGTGAGCCAGTCCGGCGCTGTCCTCGGCAGCTCGCGGCCCAGCGCGTTCCACCGCCGGTGGGTGCGCCGGCCCTCCTCGGTGAAGCCCTTGCCCGCCAACGCGAGCGCGGCCAGCAGGAAGATGACCCGGTCCCGCACGTCGGCGGCCACCTTGTACGAGGCGCCCAGCTCGACCAGGAACGGCACCGCGCAGAACGAGGCCTCCGACACCGTGTCGTCGGTCAGCAGGCGGTCGGCGAGCGAGGTGAACGCCTCCAGCCTGACCTCGGGCGACGGGTCCACCAACGCGCGCAGCAGACCGGGCAGCCGTTCGGCGCCGCCCCGGCCGTCGTAGACCTCGACCCAGGAAATCCTGTCGAGTCCGCGCAACGGGTCAGGCCGTTGCCAGGCACGCGGCAGTTCCATGCGGGAAACCTACGGGATGTCCGGCAAAGCCATGAGAAGCCGCGCCCGTACGATCTCGCCGTGTCCTTCTCGGTGGCCGACATCTTCTCCGGTGCGGGCGGGATGAGCTTCGGCTTCCACGCCCACCGCGACTTCCGGGTCGTCGGCGCGGCGGACGCGCAGATCGGCAAGCCCTCGTCGCGCCTCGGTTCGTTGCGCTGCAACGACACCTACCGGGCCAACATCGGCGTCGATCCGCTGGAGGTCGACCTCGCCCGCATCTCGCCCTCGGCGTTGCGCGAGGTCTGGGGCCTGCGCCGCGGCGAGCTCGACGTGCTGCTGGCGTGCCCGCCGTGCTCCGGTTTCAGCCGCATCACCGCCGCGAACCACCTGCGCGACGACCCGCGCAACTCGCTGGTCGGCCGGATCGCCGTCTACGCCGAGGAGCTGCGGCCCAGGACGATCCTGGTGGAGAACGCCCGCGAGCTGGTGAAGGGCAAGCAGCGCCACCACTTCGACCAGCTCGCCGACTCGCTGACCGAGCTCGGCTACGACGTCACCGGCGGCACCCACCTGCTGTCCGACTACGGCCTGCCCCAGCTGCGCGAGCGGTCGCTGATGGTGGCCGTGGACGCCGGCCTGCCCCTGCGCACGCTGCACGACGTGTGGGAGGGCCTGCAGCTGCGCCCGGCCGCCGCCACGGTCCGCCGCGCGATCGGCAAGCTGCCGCCCGTCGAGGCCGGTCTCGCGCACCCCGAAGACCCGATCCACGTGTCGCCGACCTTCTCCCAGGACCGCAGCCTCGACCGGATGCGCGCCATCCCCGCGGACGGCGGTTCGTGGGCCGACCTGCTGCGCTCACCGGAAACCGCGGAGCTGCTGAATCCCGCACAACGCAAAATCGTCGAGCAGCAGAACTGGGGTTCTCACCCGGACGTGTACGGCCGGATGTGGTGGGACGAACCGGCCCGCACCATCAAGCGCGAATGCGGCCACGTCGGCAACGGCCGTTATGCCCACCCCGAACAGCACCGACTCTGCACGGTCAGGGAGATGGCGCTGCTGCAGGGCTTCCCGCGGCAGTTCAAGTTCGACGTCTCCATTCTCGGCAACGCCTACCGGCACGTCGGAGATGCCGTTCCGCCGCTCATCGCCTACCAGCTCGCGGGCCTGACGAAGTGGATTCTCACCGGTCAGCGCCCCGAGCCCCGCGACCTCTGCCTGCGCGGCACCTCATTGCGCCCTGGTGACATCCGTCCCACCGCCGTTACCGAATTGGTGGCTTGAGAGTGAACCGCGAGCGTTCTGGGTACGTAGCAGGACGCTGCGGAAGATAACTGTTGGGCAACGAATTTATCGTCACCTGACAAAAGCGATGCATCAGCCATCGATCCACTGTGGACCTTTTTGGCACGTTTTGGCAGCTCACGTCATGTATGATGCGATCTTCATACCTCGCTCAACCGGGTGACACCCCATCGGCTAACGTCCCGCTCGCTTCCTGTCGGTTCGGTGTCGACTTCCGGTGTCCACCGCTCCGGCCGAAGTACTCGACTTTTCCTGCGTTCGGGCTAACTTCAGCGAGCAAGGAGACCCATGGCTTCCCGGTTGAGGATCGGCGCGGCGCTTCTCGGCGCTGCCGCCCTCCTGTCCCTCTCGACCCCCGCGGCGTTCGCCGACGTCGTCGTCACGCCCATCGAGGGCGACTGGCAGTACGGCCATGACGTCTACCTCGTGCCCAAGGTCGGCAACACCCCTCCCCGGCACAACGACGAGTTCAGCACCGGCCTGATCGGTGTCAAGCTCAAGGAAGACGGCAAGGAAGGCCGCTTCCAGGCGTACTGCGTGGAGCTGCCGACCGACCTGGAGAAGGGCAAGCCCCTCCAGGAGGTGCCGTGGGACAAGCACCCCAACCCGAACACCAAGTTCAAGGACAACGCGGGCAAGGTCCTCTGGATCCTGACCAACTCGTTCCCGACCAAGTCGGTCAAGGAAGTCAACGACAAGTTCGGCGACGGCAAGAAGCCGTACGACGACCGCGAGATCATCGCGGCCACGCAGGCGGCGATCTGGCACTTCACCGACGGCGCCCAGCTCGACGAAGCCAGGGAGCTCGCCGGCGGTGAGAAGGGCGGCGGCGCCGACCTCGTCAAGCTCTACAAGAAGTTCCTCGCGGAAGCCCAGGACCTGAAGAACGACCAGCCGAAGCCGACGCTGCAGGTCGAGCCGGCCGAGGTCAAGGGTGTGGCCGGTGGGCTGCTCGGCCCGTTCACGGTCACGACGACCGCGGGCGAGATCACGCTGACCGCGAAGCTCCCCAAGGGCGTCACGATCACGGACAAGGACCGCAAGCCGCTCGCCGTCGCGAGCTCGGGTGACGAGCTGACGGCCAAGGCCAAGGACACGGCCGAGAAGGTCACCGAGTTCTACGTCGACGTGCCCGGCGACGCCAAGCCCGGCAAGGTCGAGCTGACGGTCAAGGCGGAGGCCTCGCTGCAGGCCGGTCGGCTGTTCGTGTCCGAGGACAAGAACCAGAAGACCCAGTCGCTGGTGATCGCGAAGGCCTCCGAGGTGAAGGTCGAGAAGCCGGCCCGTGCCGAGTGGACCGCGGGGACGACGGTTCCGCCGACGACCACGACGACGACCACCACGACCACCACCCAGCCGACCACGACGACGGTCCCGCCGACCACGACGACCACGGCCCCGCCGGCTCCGGGTGGTGGCACGGACGAGGACCTCGCCTCGACCGGTGCCTCGATCCTGTGGCCGCTCGTGGGTGGCCTCGTGCTCATCGGTGGCGGTGTCGCCGCGCTGTTCGTGGTGCGGCGCAAGAAGGCCGGCGCCTGATCTGAGCGCCTGACAGACGAACGCCCCCTGGGTCCGCGCCGGTCCAGGGGGCGTTTGCTGTCTCATGGGCCGGAACCGGTCAACGCCGGGCCAGCCCCACCACGCTGATGTCCCCGTCGGCCACCGCCACGTCCCGCTGCGACGAAGCGCCCGAGAAGATCGCCCTGGCCGGGTCGCGGAAGTTCGCCACCACCTCGACGCGCTGCACCGGCTTGGCCGTCGGGATCACCGTCTCGGCCTCCCAGGTCCGCCCGAACCGCACGAGGTGGGTCAGGACGTTCGGCTTGCCGTCCTCGGTCGCGTAGACGCGCCAGGTGAGCGGGTCCACGGGTTCGATCTCGCGGGTGCGCAGGCCGCGGGCCACCTCGCGGGTGTCCCAGCTCCGGCCGTTCCACGTCGAGAGGTGGTTGCGGAGCGGGCCGCCGTCGGGGTCGCCGGAGAACCACAGGACGAACGGCCGGCCCAGCACCGTGCCGACCTGCTGGACGTAGTCGGGGGACTTGACGTTGTTCGGGACGGTCAGCGGGGTCTCCGCGACCTTCAGGAACGACTCCTGGTCGGCGTCGTCCACCTGGGTGCCCAGGTCGCGGCCGGACGCCGAGTAGAAGTGCAGGTCGCGGGGGTCGAACCAGGTGTAGTAGATGTTGCGGTGGTAGCGGTCGTGCTTGTGGCCCTCGAAGCCGCCGCCGGCGAGCGTGTAGGCGATGCGGACGCGGCCAGAGTCCTCCAGGCGGAGCTGACCGATGTAGATCTCGTTCATGTTGTCGGCGCGCGCGGTGGAGCCGATGGCGAACGGGTGGCCGGTGAGCTCGGTGGAGCTCTTCCACGTCTTGCCGTTGTCCTTCGACACCACGTAGAGCATCGGGCGGGTGTCGGTGGGGACGTTCGGGTCGAGGTCGCCCGATGTCTCGCGGTAGAACACGTAGATCGTGCCGTCACGGGTCACGAACGGCATCGGGTACGTGGCCGCGTTCTTGGAGATCACGGTTTCTGCCCACGTGCCGTCGGCCGAGTGCGGCCGGGGTGAGCGGGACATGCGCAGCTCGACGTTGTGCATGCCGCGGAAGACCAGCAGGTGGCCGTCGCGGGCCTGGACCACCGTCGGGTAGTTGTGGGCGTCCGAGTCGCCGTCGGCGATGCGGTGCGGGGGCGACCAGGTGGCCGCGCGGTGGTCGTACGACTGGACGTAGCTGTCCTCGTACTGGCCCGCCCACGAGATGAACGTCTTGCCGGCCTTCCGGTCGTGCACCCCGCCGGCGACGGGGCGGCGGTCGCTGCGGGCCGCCACGTTCGTGGCCGTGGTCGTCACCGCGAACTCCGCCTTCCCGGGCTTCCCGGCCGTGGCGTTGGCCGGGGGGACTGCGACGAGCGGCAACAGCAGTGCTGCGGACATAACTCCACGCAGGAGCCGTGTCATGGGGCGATCCTCCTGGTTCTGGCCGCGACGGCGGCCGACCAGGCGGCGGCGTGGCACATCATGGTTGCGCCGGGCCGACTTGTCCAGGTGCAGTCAGCGTGATCGCGCCTATCACCACGCGGGGGCTCCTCGGGTACCCTGCGTCAGGAGCGGAGGAGCACCACATGAACTTCGACGAGATCAAGAACAAGGCCCTGGACCTGGCTCAGCAGCACCACGAGCAGGTCGACAAGGGTGTCGACGCGGCGGCTGACTTCGTCGCGCAGAAGTTCGGTCACGAAGAGCAGGTCGACTCGGTTGCCGAGAAGATCAAGGACATCCTTCCAGGTGGATGAGTGAACTCCTTCAACGCCACTGACGCGGGGCGGGTCACCTCGAACGGGGAGACCCGCTCTCCTTCTGCACGCCGGCCCGAGATGATCACCTGGCAGGGGCTCCACGAGCCCCGGCTGGAGCAGGTCAGGCTGCTGCTGTCGAACGACCAGCGCCTGCGCGCCTCCGGCCGGCTGGTCGCCGCCGGGCCGGACGAGCAGTTCAACGCCTCGTTCGAGGTCTCCGTCGGCGAGAGCGGCCAGGTCAACCGGCTGCTGCTGCGCACGGCCACGGTGCTGGAGGAGCGGCAGTGCTCGCTCAGCCGCACCGAGGACGGTGCCTGGCTCGTCGACCACGGCCAGGGCGCCAAGCGCGAGACGTTCAACGACGCGCTCGACGTCGACGTGCAGTTCTCCGTGCTGTTCAACGCCATCCCGATCCGGCGGCTGGACCTGCACCGCGAGGAGGGCGAGCACAACCTGCCGGTCGTGCGGGTCTCGCTGCCCGACCTCACGGTGCGCGCGGTCACCCAGACCTACAAGACGATCTCGGTCGGCGACGAGGTCTCGGTGGTGCGCTTCAAGAGCGGCGGGTTCGAGCAGAACATCAAGGTCGACCAGAACGGCCTGGTGCTCGAGTACCCGTTGATCTCGAAGCGCATCTGACCGGTCAGAACACCTCGGCGAGCGGTTCCGGGTCGATCGCGGGCTCGGCGGCCCTGACGCGGAACCGTTCCGGCGCGGGCCGCTGACCAGGCCCGCGCGGTTCTGGCGCGCCCCCGAAACCCGGCGACTAGACCCGCACGGCCACCGCGACGCCCTGGCCCACGCCGACGCACGCGGCAGCGATGCCCACGCCGCCACCGCGTTGCCGCAGGTGGCGGCACACGTCGATGATCACTCGCGGCATCGAGGCGCCGAGCGGGTGCCCGTAGGCGATGGCGCCGCCGTGCACGTTGACCTTCTCCTTGTCGATCTCCGGCAGGTGGTGCAGCACCGACAGCGCCATGGCCGCGAACGCCTCGTTGACCTCCCACAGGTCGACGTCGGCCGCGTCGAGGTGCAGGCGCTTCAGCAGCTTCCTGATCGCTGACACCGGCGCCACGGTGAACCGGTGCGGCTCCTCACCGGTCGTGGCGCTGCCCAGCACCTCGCCCAGCGGTTCCACGCCCAGCTCGGCCGCGAGCGCCTCCGTGCCGAGCAACGCGGCCAGCGCGCCGTCGTTCAGCGGCGAGGCGTTGCCCGCGGTCACCGAGCCGGTGTCGGAGAACGCGGGCTTGAGCTTGGCCAGCTTCTCGGCGCTCGTGTCGGCGCGGACGTTCTCGTCGCGGCGCACCGCCGTGCCGTCGGGCAGCTGCACGGGGAACGCGAACCCCTCGTGCACGCCTGCGTCCCACGCCGCCGCCGCACGCCGGTGCGACCGCAGCGCGAAGTTGTCCATCTGCTCACGGGTGATGCCGAGCTCATGGGCGACGGTCTCCGCGGCCAGCCCCAGCGGCACCGTGTAGTGCTTCGGCATCCGCGGGTTCACCAGCCGCCAGCCCAGCGCCGTGGACACCGTCTCCAGCCGGTCGGGGAACGCCCGGTCCGGCCGCGCGGTCACGAACGGCGCCCGGCTCATGCCCTCGACCCCGCCCGCGATCAGCAGGTCGGCGTCCCCGGTGACCAGCGCCCGCGCGCCCTGGATGATCGCCTCGCCACCGGACGCGCACAGCCGGTTCAGCGTCGCGCCCGGCACGCTCACCGGCAGCCCCGCCAGCAACGCCGCCATGCGCGCCACGTTGCGGTTGTCCTCACCCGCGCCGTTCGCGTCGCCGAGCAGCACGTCGTCGATGCGCGCGAGGTCGAGGCCGGGGTAGCGGCGCAGCAGGTCCACGATGGGCAGAGCGGCGAGGTCGTCCACCCGGATGCCGGACAGCCCTCCCCGGTACCGGCCGAACGGCGTGCGGGCTGCGTCGAGGATCAAAGCGCGGGCCATTGGTCCATCTTGGGGTCTACGGCTTCAGCAAGAAGGGAACGTAACCCGTTTCGGGGTGTGCCTCCGGGTCGGTGCTGAACGCCCTGACCTCGATCGCGTGCGGCCCTTCCGTGAGCGAGGCGGTGTTCAGCGAGATCCGCCACCGGCCCGCGCCCGCGGGCCCGTCCGCCGTGGTGGGGACGGTCGCGATGTGAGTGCCGTCGAGCCTGACCTCGAACCCGGCGAGACCCGCGACCGCCGCGTCCAGCGCGGTGATCCTGATCTCCAGCACGACCCGGCCCCTCGCGAGCGCGGCACCGTTCTGCACGGGCTGACCACCCGAGTCGAGCACCTCGGCGACGGGGTCGGCCAGCGACGGGCGGGCGTCCACGAGCGGGCTGCCCGAGTCGCGCTTCGAGATGCCGGAGACGGGGCCGGCGAGCTCGACGTCGGTGTGCGTGACCTGAACGCGGTCCGCGGTGAGCAGCCCGACGTTGAGGGTGTCGGTGAACGCCTCCCGCGGCAGGTCGGCCACGGCCGCGTACTCGGCGCCGGGCTTCCACTGCTGGCCCTCGACGGCGGGCCGCAGCGGCACCTCGACGTCGTTGACCTCCACCCGGTCGACCGGCGGACCCTCCCCGGAGGGGATCAGCGCGAGCCGCAGCTGACCGGCGGTGACGTCCGGGATGCGCTTGACCGGCGCGGGTGCCGCGTCGACCCGGACGTTCGGCGCGGGCACGTTCGGGGGCGCCTCCGCCGCGGCGGCGCGGAAGCCGATCAGGTCGATGCCGGCCCTCACCCGGTCACCGGCGAGCGCGGCGATCCCGGCGAGAGCGGTCGCCTCCCGCCACGGCGGCACGAACGGCGAGGTCGCGACCACCTCGCCGTCGCGGTGCACCTGGACGCCGGTGGGCCCGACCACCAGCTCCCAGCGCACGCTCGTGCCCGGCACGGCGGCGGGGACCGGCTTGGTCGCGGTGCCGCCGGGGACGAGCTCGACGACCGAGTTGCCGGCCGCGTCGGTGCTGACGGTGACGCGGACGGCGTTCGGCAGCACCGGTTCGCCCTGCACGCTCACCGGACCGGGGACCAGGTCCAGCAGCAGCCTGCCGCCGCTGCCGGGGGCGTCGGTCTCCACGACGAACCGGCTCTCGTCCGGCCCGCGGACGAACGGCGTGCGGGCGCGCAACGACACCGCCCGCGTGCCGCAGCTGCTGCTGATCACGAGCCGGTCGTGGTCGTCGTCGTCACCGGAGGTCGCGCGGGCGCAGTCGGTGCGCTTGCCGAACCGCCAGCGCCCCTGGTCCGGCTCGTCGGTGCCGTCGAACCGGTCGACGAACGAGTACTGCGCGGTGTCGGCCCGCGGCGTCGCCCTCGTGCGGGCGGGCTCGGAGTACTGGCCGAACGAGTCCACCGCGCGGATCTCGACCTCCTGCTCCTGGTCGTTGCGCAGACCGTTGAGCTGGGTGCCGGGACGGGTCACGAGCTTGCGGTGCTCACCCCAGCGCACCTCGTAGGCGGGGGCGTCACCGGTCCACGTGAGCTGCACGCGGTGGTGGCCGGGGCGGGCGGTGACGGCACCCGGCGCGGCGGGACGGCCCTGCGGACCCGGCACGAGCGCGAGGTCGGCAGCGAACGGCTTGAGCTTCGTCGGCGGCGGCGGAAGCTCGGGCGTGGTCGGGTCGCCGGTGTCCCTCAGGAGGACGACACCGACCACCAGGGCCAGGCCCGCGACGGCGAAGGCGACCCGCTTCATGTGGTCACGCTAAGGCGTTGTGCGCAGCTCGAACACGGTTTCGGTGGTAACGGGTTCGCCATGATCGGCCGGAAGGACGCTCAGCTTGAGCCGGGGGCGGGCACCGAGGTCCGCGGCGTTCAGCCAGAACTCGTGCCGGCCGGGAACGGCGCCGCCCTGCTCGTTCGTCGGCAGTGCCACGACGCGCTTGCCGTCGAGCTCCAGCTCGATGCCGCGGTGGCCGATCGCGTTGATCTCCGCGGTGACGAGCACGCGCCCGGTACGGGGCAGCTGCTGCGGTGGTGTGGTGCCGTCCTCGTGCATGACCTGGAGCCGCGGCGGGCCGGTTCTCATGCCGCCCGGCCGGTCGGGCAGCCGGGGCAGCGTGCCGGGGCGGCTCTCCGGTTTGCGGAACACCACGAGCTGCGCGTCCCGCGGCGCCTCGACCCCGCGGTCGCCCAGCGGCAGGTCCACCACCGACGGTTCCTCGCCCCTCAACGTCACGAGCTTCGCGGCGATGGCGTCGTGCGGCACCTCGACCGTCGCCGGGAGGACCTCGGTGGGCACCGCCCGTTCCTCGACGCCGCCGACCCCGAACGAGTCGAGGAAACCGCCGCCGTCGATCCGGATCCGCGGGTGCGCCAGCGGGGTGGTGAGCACGACCGGCTCACCCGCGACCACCACGCCGTCGCGCACCGCGAGCACCGCGTCGGGCAGCACCCGCAGCTCCCAGCGGTGCCGCACACCCGCCACGAGCCCCGTCAGCGGCGCGTCGCCCAGCTCGACCTGCCGGTCGCTGCGCGGCAGGTCGGGGTCGGCGACGATGCGCGTGCCCTGGGTTGTGATGTCGAGGCTGACCGCGCCCTTCGGCTGGAACTCCTGGTCCTTCAGGAAGTGCCACGGCGCGGGCAGCAACGTCAGCCGCACGTGGCTCGACTCGACCGCACCGGCGACGCTGATGATCGCCCGCCCGGTCGCACCGTCCCGGCCGGGCACCCCGAACCGGATCGGCGTGTTCGACTGGAACATCGCCGTGCCGCAGTCCACGTCGACCCGCTTGCCCCGGCCGAACGGCCGCAGCCCCAGGCAGTTCTGCTCCGCCTCGACCCGCCACTTGCGCGGGTCCAGCGCCTCCGGCCCGTCGAACCGCTCGGGCTGCCCGACGAGCTCGTCGTCCCACCGGTCGTCGTAGAGGTCCTGGGGCGTGGCGGTGATCATCAGCGGCTCCGAGCGCCGCCCGATCGCGTTGACCGCGCGCACCTCGACCCTGACCTCCTGGTCCGGCCGCAACCCGGCGAGCTCGACCTCGGGGTTCGGCACCAGCTGCTCGTTGCCGTTCCACCGCACCTCGTAGGCCGGTGCGCTGCCGGCCCAGCTGACCTGCACCGCGTCCGCGTCGAGCGCCTGCGTCCGCGGACTGGCCGGCTTGACCGGCTCCTGCTGCTGCACGACCCGCACCCGGTCGTCGACCTCGCGCTTCAGGTTGTCCGGCGCATCGCTCGCCCGCAGTGCGACCACGGCGGCCACGACCAGCGCGAGTCCACCGAGCCCACCCGCGAGCGTCCGTCGATCCACCCGGCGACCTTACGACGTTTCCGCAGCGGCGGTGCTTCCGTTCAGCGCAACCACACGCCCACCCCGGGACCCCAGGTTGCGCAGCGCCGCGAGCGCCCCCGGCTTGCTCAGGTCGAGCGTCACCGCCGCCCTCGCGGGCTGCTCGACCAGCGCTTTCCTGCCCTCGTGCCCGGCCTCGATCGTCTTGGCCAGCCCACCGGTGCTCGCGAGCGACCCCCGTGCCGCCCCCAACCGCCCCAGCGCGTCGTCCACCGCCATCAGCAACGCGTCCCGGTTCCCCTCGCACATCGCCCTGACGAGCTCCGGCCGGCTCCCCGCGACCCGCGTGCCGTCACCGAAGCTCCCCGCCGCCAACGCCAGCGCCAGCGGCCCGCCACCCGCGCCGACCGCGGCCAGCACCGCGGCCAGGATGTGCGGCAGGTGGCTGATCCGCGCGACCGCCTCGTCGTGCTCCTCCGGCGTGGTCGGCACGACGTGCGCCCCCAGGTCCAGCGCCAACCGCATCACGTCGACCAGGTGGTCGTCCGCCTCCTCCGGCGTCACCACCCAGGCGGCGTTCTCGAACAGCCCCGCGCTCCCCGCGTCCCACCCGCTGCGGCTCGTCCCCGCCATCGGGTGCCCGCCCACGAACCGCACCTCCGGCGCATACCGGTGCACGGCGTCGTGGACGGGCCCCTTCACGCTGGTGACGTCGGTGAGCCGGGTGTTCGGCGGAACCTTCCTGAGCAGGTCGGGCAACGCGGGCAACGGCACCGCCAGCACGACGAGCGCCTCGGGGTCGCGCCGGAGGGCCTCCTCGACCCCGACGACGTCGAACCCCTCCGCCCGCGCCCGGTCCGCGTCGTCCCTGCTCGCCGTGGCACCCCACACCGTGCGCCCGGCCGCCTTGGCGCCCCGCAGCACGGACCCGCCGATCAGTCCCAGTCCGATCACGCACACGTCTCGCACACCGCACATCATTCCGTGCGAGGCGGCTTCGGACGACAACGCCTCGTCAGGCCCCGCCGCCAAGTCGCCGCAGGACGGACTTCGCGCCCTGCGCGCTCACCCGCGTGACCACGACCGCGCCGGCCAGGGCCGTGAGCGTGATCATCAGCGCCGACTGCGGATCTTGGCCGCGCTCGATCAACCATCCGGTGAAGGCAAAGGTCATCGCCACGATCAGGGCGTGCGCGATCGTGAGTGGTTGTGCCACGGCAAAGCTCCTGTTTCCCGAAACGGTCGAGCAGTCGCTCGACTGAGAAACGAAGTCTTGCAGCGGTGGAAGTGCGAGACGATCGGCCATAGGCGGGGACTTGAATTCCGATTGACACCACCAGGTGGGTGATCTTGCCGCTTGGATCCGGCTTTCAGTGCAGGTCGACAGCGTTCCCGGCCTCGAAAAACATCCGGTTGGGTTAACAAGCTCCATTCCGTTCGGCGTGGAAACGACTGTCGATCGTTCTCCGCGGCGCGGTCGTGGACAACCGCACCGCGGAAACGGATTTCCCTCCGAGCCGTGCCTACCGGAGGGCGTCCAGCGCGAACGCCGCGTACATCGCCACCCCGTGCTCCATCGACGCCTCGTCGAACAGCACCCGGTTCGAGTGGTTCGCCTCCGCCTCCTCCACGTCGACCCCGCGCGGGCAGCCGCCGACGAACGCCAGCGCACCCGGCACCCGTTGCAGCACGTAGGAGAAGTCCTCCGCACCCATCAGCGGGTCCGGCAGCGGCTCGCTCCACGACGGACCCATCAGCGACGTGGCGAGGTCGAGCACGTGCTGACCGACCGCGTCGTCGTTCACGGTCACCGGGTAACCGGGCACGATGCTGATCTCCGCGCGACACCCGTGGGCGGCCGCCGTGTGCTTCACGACCTGCTCGAGCTCGGTGTGCACCTGCTTGCGGGTGAGCTCGGACAGCGTCCTGATGGTGCCGTCGAGGGTGGCGACCTCGGGGATGATGTTGGTGGTGGTGCCGGCCCTGATCTGGGCCACCGTGACCACCGCCGGCTGGTGCGCGCTGATCCGCCTGCCCAGCATCGTCTGGATCGCGCCCACCATCGCCGCCGCGGCGGGCACCGGGTCGACGGCGTTGTGCGGCATGGCGCCGTGGCCGCCGCGGCCCTTCACGTGGATGTGGAACGTGTCGGCCGACGCCATGATCGGGCCCGGCCGGCAGGTGATCACGCCCGAGCGCAGCTTCGACGTGATGTGCAGTGCGAAGGCCTTCTCCACGCCGTCGTCGAGCAGGCCTTCCTCGATCATGTACCGGGCACCGTGGTAGCCCTCCTCGCCCGGCTGGAACATGAACAGCACCCGGCCCCGCAGCGCGTCGCGGCGGTCGGCGAGCAGGCGGGCGGAGGCCGCCAGCATCGCCACGTGCGTGTCGTGGCCGCAGGCGTGCATCGCTCCGTCCACTTCGGACGCGAACGGCAGGCCGGTGTCCTCCTGCAGCGGCAGGCCGTCCATGTCGCCGCGCAGCAGCACCGTGGGCCCCGGCTGCTCGCCCTCCAGCACCGCGACGACCGACGTCGTCGACTTGCCCGTGGTGATCTTCAGCGGCAGGCCCTCCAACGCGTGCAGGATCGCCGCCTGCGTCTTGGGGAGCTGAAGGCCCTGTTCGGGGTGGCGGTGCACCTGCCGCCGCAACGCGACCGTGCGCGGCTGGAGCGCGCGGGCCGCCTCGAGCAGTCCGGCGAAACGGGGTTCCGGTGTGGTTGTGCTCATCCTCCGATGGTCGCACCACCTCGGCTACCGGGAAGGTCGTCTGAGCCCTACGGTGTGCACATGACACAGCAGGAGCCGGTCAACGGCTTCGCGGTCGCGGTCGTCCGGGAGGACGGCCGCTGGCGGTGCAGCAGGATGGACAGCTCCGCGCTGTCGGAGCTGGACGCGGCGATCACCCAGCTGCGGCAGCTCAGGTCGACCGGTGCGGCCTTCGGCCTGCTGGCCGTCGACGACGAGTTCTTCATCGTCCTGCGCCCGGTCCCCGGCGGCGTGGCCCTGCTGCTGTCGGACGCCGCCGCGGCACTCGACTACGACATCGCCGCCGACGTCCTCGACCTCCTGCGCGTCGAACCGCCCGACGAGGAGGACACCGAGCTCTGGCCGGAGGGCGACCTGGGCGTCCTCGCCGACCTCGGCATGCCCGCCCACGAGCTCCAGATCATCGTCGACCAGGTCGACCTCTACCCGGACGAGCAGCTCCAGATGATCGCCCAGCGCATCGGCTTCATCGACGAGTTCGTGCAGCTGCTCGACACGATCCAGGCGTGAACGACGACGAGGACCTGGTCCGCAGGGCCGTCCGCGCGGCCGCGAACGCGGGCACCGACGTCCCGATCGGCGCCGTCGTGTTCGCCCCCGACGGCACCGTCCTCGCCGAGGCCTGCAACGCCCGTGAAGCCCTCGGCGACCCCACCGCCCACGCCGAGGTCCTGGCCCTGCGCGCGGCAGCCGCGGCGTACGGCGACGGCTGGCGCCTCGACGGCTGCACCCTCGCGGTGACGCTGGAGCCCTGCACGATGTGCGCCGGCGCCCTCGTGCTGGCACGTGTCTCCCGCCTCGTCTTCGGCGCCTGGGAACCCAAGACGGGCGCCGTCGGCTCGCTGTGGGACGTCGTGCGGGACCGCCGGCTCAACCACCGGCCGGAGGTGCGCGGCGGTGTGCTCGAAGACGAGTGCGCTGACCTGCTGGAACGCTTCTTCCGGACCCAGCGTTAAACCCCTGGATCCGACTGTGTATTGTTCTTACCGGTGGCGTGTCCGAGCGGCCGAAGGAGCACGCCTCGAAAGCGTGTGAGGTGAAAGCCTCCGTGGGTTCAAATCCCACCGCCACCGCCAAAGCTGGAAGGCGAGTGCTCACGACGAGCGCTCGCCTTCTTGCTTTGGCGGGTGTTTTGTGGGGGCGGAGCCCCCACACCCCGCCCTGGGGGCAAGCCCCCAGACCCCCACCATGGCTCAGAACCTCACCGCGGCCAGGAACTTCTCCAGCAGTGCGGCGTCGCCGGTCACCTCGAAACCGTCGACCGGCCGCCGCTGGTACAGCGCCAGCACCACCTCGAACGCCGGCCCGCTCAGCGACGCGTCAGCCGCCACCTCCCCGTGCCGGAGCGCCACGGGCGCCTCACCGCGCAGGTCGACCAGCCACTGCTCCGCGCCGGTCGCCGTGAAGCGCAGCACCCCGGACCCGAGCAGTGCGGACGCCTCCGGCCGGAGGGTGAAGATGAACGGCAGCAGCGTCGTCATCCACTCCCACAGCGCGTCGCAGGTCACCCGCTCGCCGACCTGGAACGGCAGCCCGAGCGCCTGGCACGCGTCGAACCGGTGCACGACGGTCTCGTGCGCCATCCGCCGTCCCCAGAACCGCGGCCCCGCCATCCCGGCCATCGCCGCGATCGGCTCGTCGACCCGCACCCCGGACATCCGGTCGGCCAGCAGCCGGGCGCCTTCGAGCAGCCACGGGCCGAGCTCCGCGGTCGTCTCCCCGGCGTAGCCGGACACCGAGTGCGCCTTGCTGAACGACCGGTCGGTCTCCTGGACGCGCCGCTCGACCATCTCCGCGACCCAGCGGTGCGCGTACCCGAGGTGGCGCAGCAGCTGGTTGACCGTCCAACCGGGACACGACGGCACCGGCGCCGACAGGTCGGCGCCGTCCACCGCGGACACCAGCAGCGACGTCTCGGAGACGATCGTGGCCAGGCGCTCGTCGTAGCTCAGGGACCCCACGGTCAGAAACGTACGCCCCGCACCAGCAGGTCGAGCAGCGCGCGGTCGCCGAACACCTCCAGCCCCTCCACCGGGCGCCGCCGGTACATCGCCAGCACCAGGTCCACGACCGGGCCGCGCACCGCCACGTCCGCCTTCTCGTGGCCCTCCCGCACCACCGGCGCCGCACCCGTGAGGTCGATCACGAACTCGGCCTCGGCGTCCGTCGCGTGCAGGTGCACGGTGCCGGTCCCCACCAGGGCCGCCGTCTCCTCCGGCCACCGCGTGAACGCGTAGGGGACCGCGAGACCGGTCCACTCGCGCAGCGTGTCCTGGGCGATCTCGGGGTCGAGGTCGAACGGCAGGCCCAGCGCGTTCAGCGCGTCCCACCGGTGGACCGCGGTCTCGTGGGTCATCCGCCGCGACCACACGCGGGGGCCGGGGTGGCCCTCGACCGGCGCGATCATCTCGTCGGGGTCGACGGAGCGCAGCACCTCGGCCAGCGAGGCGGCTCCCTCCCGCAGCCACGGGATCAGCACCGAGGCCTGTTCACCCACGTACGAGGACAGGTGGTGGGCGCCGTTGCGGGAGAAGTCGATCTCCGGCAGCCTCTCCCTGAGCATCACGTCGGCCCAGCGGTGGACGTGGCCGAGGTGGCGCAGGAGCTGGTTCAGCGTCCAGTCCGGGATCGACGGGACGGGAACGCGCAGGTCAGCGCCTTCGAGGGCGGCGGTCAGCAGTGCGGTCTGGTTGATGATCTCGGCGCAGCGGCGCTCGTAGCTCGGAATCCCCACACCTGTGAACATAGGGACGCCGGCCGGTGCCTGGGAGGGGCCCACCGGCCAGCGTTCCGAAAACGAGCATACACCATGATCGAACACTTGTTCGAGTGATCATTGCTGGGCCAACTGGTTAACCGTTAGTGACAACAGCTTCCAAACACCACTCGATCGAGGAAGGATGCGGCGGTCCGCCGCATCCCCTGGAGGAAGTTTTGAGACCCACCCTGCCCGGTGTCGGGACAGCGGTGGTGGCGCTCGTGTTCGCCGCCGTCCCCGCCGTTGCCGCACCCAGCTCCGACGCGCTGATCTCCGAGGTCTACGGGGGCGGCGGCAACTCCGGCGCCACCCTCACGCAGGACTTCGTCGAGCTCGCGAACAAGGGCACGGCCCCCGTCGGCCTGGACGGCTTCAGCGTCCAGTACATCTCGGCGAGCCCCGGCGCCTCCACGCAGTGGGGCGTCACCCCGCTGACCGGCAGCATCGCCGCCGGCAAGACCTTCCTGGTCGCCCAGGCCAAGGGCACCGGCGGCACGGTCGAGCTGCCCACCCCCGACGCCACCGGCACCCTCGCCATGAGCGCCACCGGCGGTGCCATCGCGCTCGTCTCCGGCACCACGCCGCTGACCTGCAAGACCGCCGCCGACTGCGCCGCGGAGCCGCGTGTGAAGGACCTCGTCGGCTACGGCACCGCCGTCGTGCGCGAGGGCACCGCGACCGGTGCGCTGAGCAACACCACCTCGGCGGCCCGCAAGACCGGCCTGCCCGACACCGACGACAACTCCGCCGACTTCACCGTCGGTGCCCCCACCCCGACCAACTCCAAGGGCGAGACCCCGGGCGGCGGCGACCCCGGTCCCGGCCCAGACCCGGACCCCACGCCCGGCGACAAGCGCATCCACGACATCCAGGGCGTCACGCGCATCTCGCCGCTCGTCGGCCAGAAGGTCACGAACGTCCCCGGCGTCGTCACCGGCACGCGCGCCACGGGTGACCGCGGCTTCTGGATCCAGGACACCAAGACCCCGGACGCCGACCCGCGCACCAGCGAGGGCGTGTTCGTCTACACGGCAGGCTCCGCGCCGACCGTCGCGGTGGGCGACGAGGTGCTGGTCAGCGGCACGATCGCCGAGTACCGGCCGGGCGGGGAGACGGGCTCGAACCAGACCCTCACCGAGATCACCGCTCCGACCACGACCACGCTGTCCAAGGGCAACGCGGTCCCGGCGCCGGTCGTCGTGCAGAACATCCCGGCCGGCTACCTGCCCGCCCCCGGCGGCAGCATCGAGCAGCTCCCGCTGGAGCCGGAGAAGTACGGCCTCGACTACCTCGAGTCGCTCGAAGGCACGCTGGTGCAGGTGAACGACGCCCGCGTCGTCGGCCCGAGCAACTCCTTCGGCGAGGTCTGGGTGACGGTCAACCCCGACCAGAACCGCAACCAGCGCGGCGGCACCACCTACACCGCGTACGACCAGCAGAACAGCGGCCGCCTGAAGATCAAGACCGCCGGTCAGCTACCCGCCGCGAACGTCGGTGACGTGTTCGCCGGCGCGACCGTCGGTGCCGTCGAGTACACCAACTTCGGCGGCTACACGCTGGCGGCGCTGACCCTCGGCCAGCACGTCTCGTCCAACCTGCAGCGCGAGATCACCGCGCAGCAGAAGGAGTCCGAGCTCTCGGTCGCGACCTACAACGTCGAGAACCTCGACCCGTCCGACCCGCAGGAGAAGTTCGACCGGCTCGCCGACGGCGTGACCACCAACCTGCGCAGCCCGGACGTCGTTGTCCTGGAGGAGATCCAGGACAACGACGGCGCGACCAACGACGGTGTCGTGGCCGCCGACCAGACGCTGCAGAAGTTCTCCGACGCGATCGTCGCCAAGGGCGGCCCGCGCTACCAGTGGCGCCAGATCGACCCGGAGAACCTCAAGGACGGCGGCGAGCCCGGCGGCAACATCCGCGTCGGCTTCTTCTTCAACCCGCAGCGGGTGTCCTTCGTGGACCGTCCCGGCGGCGACTTCAAGACGCCCGTCCAGGTCGTGAAGAAGAACGGCCGTGCCGCGCTTTCCGTGTCACCGGGCCGGATCGACCCGCTGAACGACGCGTGGGCCAGCAGCCGCAAGCCGCTCGCCGGCGAGTTCAAGTTCCGCGGCCGCACGGTCTTCGTCGTCGCGAACCACTTCAACTCCAAGGGCGGCGACGAGGCCGTCCACGGTCGCAACCAGCCGCCGAACCGCACCTCCGAGGTGCAGCGCGGCAAGCAGGCGGCGTCGCTCAAGGCGTTCACCGAGCAGATCCGCGCGATCGACAAGGGCGCCAACGTGATCCTCGCGGGCGACCTGAACGACTACCAGTTCTCGCCCGCGCTGAAGGCGCTGACCGGTGACGGCAACCTCAAGGCGCTGATCGAGACGCTGCCCGTGAACGAGCGGTACAGCTACGTCTTCGAGGGCAACTCGCAGACGCTCGACCACCTCGTGATGAGCAAGAACATCACGCGCTTCAGCTACGACGTGGTCCACGTCAACGCCGAGTTCGCCGACCAGGCGAGCGACCACGACCCGCAGATCGTCCGCCTCCGCCCGTCCACGGGTGACGCGAGCGTCGACCGGATCGTGTTCACGCTCGAAGACGTCATCGACTGCCTCAAGAAGTAACCCGCTCCACCTGCTGCCGTCGCCGCGTCATCCAGCTGACGCGGCGGCGGCAGCGGCCGTTGCGGCCGCGACACCGGCCTGGATCGCCTGGATGGCCTTGCGCACGGCGTCACCGGCCCAGTTGCCGGCTGCGATCTCCCCGGCCCGCCGCTTCAGCTCGCGCTTGTCGCCCTCGAACACCCGGTGCACCGCGTTCGCCGCGTGCAGCAGCGTGATCAACGACCCCGTGCGCGCATCCGCTCCGCGGTACCCGTGCACGACCTCGCCGACTGCCTTGCGCACCTCGTCGTCCGCGCGCTCGTCCGTGATCACGTAACGCCTGCCGGGAAAGATCCCGAGCACCCTGCGCGCGTCCACCCGCACGGCGCCACGGGCCTCCAGGTCCGCGAGCACGTTGTCGCGCACGCGTTTCCGCAGCCGCTCCACCGCCTTCCGCGGTGACATCGGCTTGTCGATCCGCGCGACCGACTCCCGCAGCAACGGGTCCGCCAGCGGCGCCGGGTCGACGACCTGGAGCTTCTTGCCGGCCGGTTCGAACGCGACCCGCCCCGAGCTCACCAGCTCGATGAGCACGGCACCGGCGAGCGCGTTGTCCGCCGACGCCGAGTCGACGTGCAACTTCCCGTTCTGCCGGTTGATGAACAGCAGCATCAGCTCTTCGTGCAGCACCATGCCACCGTAACGCGAGAAGGGCGCCGAACGGTGAGGTTCGGCGCCCTTCTGCGAAGAGAGCGGAGGATACGGGATTTGAACCCGTGAGGGGGTGAACCCAACACGATTTCCAGTCGTGCGCACTAGGCCGCTATGCGAATCCTCCGTGGAGAACCTTACCGGACGGGTGTCCCACGGCCCAAAACGGGGGGTCTCGACCACCTCGCCGAAAAATCTTCTGAGGCCGTGTCGATCTGGCGGGTGCCCGCTCGTCGTGATCCCGTAGACCCGGACCGAGGAGGACTTCCGTGAAGTACATGCTGTTGATCCACGCCGCCGCCGACCAGGAGGCCAACTGCACCGTCGAGGACTGGATCGCCTACGAGAAGGAGATGAAGGACGCGGGCGTCCTGGTCTCCGGGCACTCGCTGGCCGACCTCGTCACCGCGACCACCGTCCAGGTCGGACCGGACGGCCGGCGCAGCGTCACCGACGGGCCGTTCGCCGAGACCCGCGAGGTCCTGGGCGGCTACAACGTCATCGACGTGCCCGACCTCGACGCGGCACTGGAGTGGGCGGCCAAGTGCCCCGGCTCGCGTGACGGCGGCGCCGTCGTCGTGCGGCCGATCGCCGAGTTCGACCTCTGAGTTCTCGATGAACGTCGAGCAGGTGTTCCGGGAGGAACGCGGCCGGCTGCTCGCCACCCTGGTCAAGCGCTTCGGCGACCTCGACCTCGCCGAGGAGGTCACCTCCGACGCGATCGAGGCGGCGCTGCGGCACTGGCCGGTCGACGGGGTGCCGGACCGGCCCGGCGCGTGGTTGCTCACGACCGCGCGCCGCAAGGCCGTCGACCGGCTGCGGCGCGACCGGGTGCACGCCGCCCGGCTCGCGCTGCTGCAGGTGGAGGTCGACCGCGCGGACCCGCCGAAGGGCGACGCGCTGCCGGACGAGCGGCTGGAGCTGTTCTTCACGTGCGCGCACCCGGCGCTGGCGGAGGAGGACCGCGGGGCGCTCGTCCTGCGGTGCCTCGCCGGCTTCACGACGCCGGAGGTCGCGCGGGCGTACCTCGTGCCCGTGACGACGATGCAGCAGCGGATCGTGCGCGCGAAGAAGAAGATCAGGGAGGCGCGCATCCCGTTCCGCGTCCCCGACCCGCACGAGCTCCCGGAACGCCTGCCCGGCGTGCTGCAGGCCGTCTACTCGATCTTCACCGAGGGCTACGCCGCCCAGCGCGCCGACCTCGCGGCGGAGGCGGTCCGGCTCGCGCGGATCCTGCGCGGCCTGCTGCCCGACCGCGAGGTGACGGGCCTGCTGGCGTTGATGCTGCTGGTCCACGCCCGCCGGGACGCGCGCGCCGAGCTGCTGGAGGACCAGGACCGCTCCCTCTGGGACCGCGACATGGTCGACGAGGGCAGCGCGCTGGCCGAGCAGGCGCTGACCGGCGGCCACGGCCCGTACGGCGTGCAGGCGGCGATCAACGCCCTGCACGACGAGGCACCCGACTTCGCCTCGACGGACTGGCCGCAGATCGTCGCGCTCTACGACGTGCTGCTGAAGCTGGCGCCGTCGCCCGTGGTCGCGCTGAACCGGGCCGCCGCGGTCGCGATGCGCGACGGTGCCGCGGCGGGCCTCACGTTGCTCGACGAGCTCGCCGCCGAACCCAGGCTGCGCGACTACCACCCGTACCGGGCCGCCCGCGCCGACCTGCTGCACCGCCTGGGCCGTTCCGCGGAGGCCGCCCAGGCCTACCGCGAGGCCATCGCACTCGCCGGCACCGCGTCCGAACAGGACTTCCTGCGCCGCAGGCTCACCGCCGTCGAGGAGAAACCGTGATCACGAAGTGGTTGTCCACAGGTGGGGACAACCCTGTGGGTAAGTCGAACATGCGTTCGAAGAACTAGATCGGTTACACTTGCGTCGGACCTCGTGCGGCACACATCTCGCGAACCTCCCCAGGGCCGGAAGGCAGCAAGGATAAGCGGGCTCTGGTGGGTGCACGGGGTCCCCTTTTTGTGTCGGTGCTCCCCGGTACTGTCTGCGGCGTGGCGCTCGCTCTGTATCGCAAGTACCGTCCGGCCACGTTCTCCGAGGTCGTCGGCCAGGAGCACGTGACCGATCCGCTGCGTGTCGCACTGTCGGCGGGCCGGGTGAACCACGCGTACCTGTTCAGCGGTCCACGCGGCTGCGGCAAGACCTCGTCGGCCCGCATCCTGGCCCGCTCGCTGAACTGCGTGAAGGGCCCGACACCCGACCCGTGCGGCGAGTGCAACTCGTGCATCGGCCTCGCGCCGAACGGCACCGGCAGCGTCGACGTGGTCGAGCTCGACGCCGCGTCCCACGGTGGTGTGGAGGACGCCCGCGACCTGCGCGACAAGGCCTTCTACGCCCCGGCGGAGGCCAAGTACCGCGTCTTCATCATCGACGAGGCGCACATGGTCACCACGCAGGGCTTCAACGCCCTGCTGAAGATCGTCGAAGAGCCGCCGGACCACCTGATCTTCATCTTCGCCACGACCGAGCCGGACAAGGTCCTCCCGACCATCCGCTCGCGCACGCACCACTACCCGTTCCGCCTGATCCCGCCCGGCGTGATGCGCAGCCTCCTCGAACGCAACTGCGCCGCCGAGGGCGTCGCCGTCGAGCCCGCGGTGTTCCCCCTGGTGATCCGCGCGGGCGGCGGCTCAGCCCGCGACACCCAGTCCGTGATGGACCAGCTCCTCGCCGGCGCGGGCCCCGAGGGCGTGCGGTACGACCGCGCCCTCACCCTGCTCGGCGTCACCGACTCGGCCCTGATCAACGACGTGGTCGAGGGCCTCGCGGCCGGCGACGGCGCCGCGGTGTTCGGCACCATCGACAGCCTGGTCGAAGCGGGCCACGACCCCCGCCGCTTCGCCTCCGACCTCCTCGACCGCCTCCGCGACCTCGTCCTGCTCTGCGCGGTGCCCGACGCGGCCGACCGCAACCTCGTCTCCGCTCCGGCCGACGAGCTGGCGACCATGTCGTCCCAGGCCGAGCGCATCGGCCCCGCCGCACTCACGCGTTACGCCGAGATCGTCCACACCGGCCTGGTCGAGATGCGCGGCGCCACCGCCCCCCGCCTGCTGCTGGAGCTGCTCTGCTCCCGCATGCTGCTGCCCTCGGTCTCCCAGTCCGAGGCCGCACTCCTGCAACGCCTCGAACAACTCGAACGCCGCCCACCCGCCGCCATCGCGGCCGGTCCCGGCGACCCGTCGGCTGCTCCGGCCGGCGGTCCGGTGTTCACCCGCAGGTCCCAGCAGGCCGCCACTCCACCTGCGGCACCCGCGCCGGTCGCGGCGGTTGCGCCGCCGGTTGCTCAGCCCGCTCCTCCCGTTGTCGAGCCCGCTCAGCCCGTTGTCCAGGCCGTCGCCCAACCGGTTGCTCCGCCCGTTGCCGCTCAGCCCGTCGCTGTTCAGCCAGAACCTGTCGCTGCTCCCGCTGCCGCGGCGGTTCCTGCTCCATCGGAACTCTCCACCGCTCCCAGCACCGGCACGATGGACGCGCCGGCCGTGCGCCGCATCTGGTCCGAACTGCTGGCCGCGGTCCGGTCCAGCAGCCGCAGCACCGAGGCGATGCTGACGAACGCGATGGTCAGCGAGGTCGACGGCAACGTCGTCACCATTGCCCACACCTCCGCCCCGCTGGCCCGCCGCCTGGCCGAACCCCGCAACACCGAGGCCATCGCCGCAGCCCTGTCCGCCGTGCTCGGCGGCACCTGGCAGGTCCGCTGCATCCACGGCACCCCCGGCGCCACCACCCAGGCCTCCGGCCCGGCCAAGGCCCCCCGTCCCGCGCCGACCCGCCCGAGCCAGTCGTCCGCACCGCCGCAACCCCCGGCCCGCCCCCAGCCAGAACCCCAGCCCCGCGCGGCCCCGCGCCCACCGGTCGACGACGTCCCACCCCCACCGGAACCCCCGGAGCCCGATGAGCCCCTCCCGCCAGAGCCGTACGACGAAGAGGCAATGCTCGCCGAGGCCGCCCGCCCAGCCGACCCCAACGCAACGCCGGTCGCGGCCCTGGACCCGGAGGCCAAGATGTTCCAGCTCCTGGCCGACGAACTGGGCGCCCGCCCGCTGAAAAAGGCCTGACGGGTTCCGCACGCGCCACCCGACCGGGTGAAGCTTGTCCTGATCCACGCCTGGGCTCGTCCTGTAGGTGTCCGGATCACACCTGCTCCGGCGCCCGCAGGTATGGAAGCGCGCGGAGGGGGCGATGCTCGTGGTCGAGCCGGGGCGGCGGCATCGGTGAGGCCGCGGTGCTCAGCCGGTGTCGTGGGTGAGGACAGCCCATGGGGGCGACCGGCGTGCGCACCCGGTGTGGTGGCTGGGGGGTAGGCCGCGGGAGCGGTGGCCCGCGCGGCACCGCGCACCAGCGTTCCCGGCACCTGGACCACCCGCGCACCCACGCTGGCACCGTGGCCACCGCACGTGCCGCCACCGCACGCACCGCCCACCGCACCGCACCGCACCGCACGCGCCGCCGCCCCACGCGCCGCGCACCACACCGCACCGCACCGCGCGCCGCCGCCTCACCGCGCGTGGGGCCACCGCATGTGTCGCGCGCCGCCCACTTCACGCGCCGCCCATGCGCCGGCACCCCACACGCCGCCCGATTCCACGCGCCGCCCACCCCACCAGGCCCCCACCCCACCCAACCCCCACGAGGGGCGAGCCCCACCCACCGACGCTGCGCGCCGTACGCTGGACCCCACTCCCAACCCACCCGAGAGGACCAGCAGGTGCAACCCGGTTTCGACATGCAGGCACTGCTCCAGCAGGCCCAGAACATGCAGCAGCAGATGGCCACCGCCCAGCAGGAGCTGGCCGAAACCGAGGTCGCCGGTTCCGCGGGCAACGGCCTCGTCACCGCGACCGTCACCGGTGGCGGTGAGCTCATGAACCTCACCATCGACCCGAAGATCGTCGACCCCGAGGACGTCGAGACGTTGCAGGACCTGGTGATCGCCGCCATCAAGGACGCGAACACGAAGGCCCAGCAGTTGGTGGAGCAGAAGCTCGGTCCGCTCGCGCAGGGCGGCCTCGGCGGATTGCTCGGGTAAGTCGCGATGTACGAGGGGCCGGTTCAGGACCTCATCGACGAGCTGGGCCGGCTGCCCGGTGTCGGCCCGAAGAGTGCGCAGCGCATCGCCTTCCACCTGCTCGCGACGGAGCCCGCGGACATCGAGCGGCTGCAGAGCGCGTTGCAGAAGGTGAAGGAAGGCGTTGTGTTCTGCGACGTCTGCGGCAACGTGAGTGCGGAGACCACCTGCCGCATCTGCCGGGACCCGAAGCGGGACCTGACGCTGGTGTGCGTGGTCGAGGAACCCAAGGACGTGCTCGCGGTCGAGCGGACCAGGGAGTTCAAGGGGCGCTACCACGTGCTCGGCGGGGCGCTCGACCCGCTCAGCGGGGTGGGGCCGGACCAGTTGCGGATCAGGCAGCTGCTCACGCGGATCGGCACGCCGACCAACGGGGTCGACATCTCCGAGGTGATCATCGCCACGGACCCGAACACCGAGGGTGAGGCGACGGCCACCTACCTGGTGCGGATGCTGCGGGACTTCCCGGGGCTCACGGTCACCAGGCTGGCGAGCGGGTTGCCGATGGGTGGCGACCTGGAGTTCGCGGACGAGCTCACGCTGGGGCGTGCGCTATCTGGGCGCCGGAGCATGTGACGAACCATCCACCGCGGTTGGGCAGCACCAGGCTGATCGCGGTGGATGGTCCTTCCGGCGCGGGGAAGTCCACCTTCGCGCAGCGGCTCGCGGAGCAGCTCGGGGCCCAGCTCATCCGCACCGACCACTTCGCCACCTGGGACGATCCCGTCACGAGGTGGTGGCCGCGGCTCGTGCGGGCGCTCGACGAGGTCGCGGAGGGCAGGACCGGTCGTTACCGCACGACCGACTGGTCGCAGGGGTTCGCGCGGCCGGAGCAGGGGGAGTGGGTCGAGGTCGAGCCACGACCGGTGCTGGTCCTGGAGGGGTTCTCCGCCGCCAGGAAGGCGAACCACCGCGCCAGCACCGCGATCTTCGTCGACCACGGCACCGAGGAGGCCCGGCTGGAACGCGCGGTCGCGCGGGACGGTGAGCGGCACCGGGAGCACTTCCGGCGGTGGCAGCAGTTCGAGCGCGGCTGGTTCGCCGTCGACGAGACGCGGGACAGGGCCGACTACGTGGTCACGGCGAGCTGATCGCGCACCACGTCGGCCTCCGGTGAGCCGATCGCGTTGAACACCTCGAGTGCCGACTCCCAGTACTTCCTCGCTGCCGCAACGGATCCCGACGCCAGTGCCGCGTCACCGGCCAGGCCGAGCGCCCGTGCGAAGACCCAGCGGTGGCCGGACGACTCGCCGAGTGCGGACGCGCGCAGGGCGCATTCGAGGGCCTGGGTGGCGTCGCCCGTGTCGAGGTGGATGCGGCCCAGCACGAGCAGCACCTCCATCTCGGCGCTGCGGAACTGCGACCGGCCCGCCTCCACCAGCGCCGAGGTCGCCTGCGCCAGCGCCTCCTCGTAGCGGCCGACCCCGCGGTACGCGGCGGCCAGACCGCGGCGGGCGAGGATCATGCCCCACGAGTAACCGGTCTCGGTCGCGCTCGCCAATGCCGCCGAGAACTGCGTCAGCGCCTCCTCGTAGCGCTTGGCACCTTCGAGCGCGCGGCCCAGCAGGTTCGTGGCGTCGCACGAGCTCTTGACGTTCTCCAGGTCAGCGGCGATCTCGATGGCCGCACGGGCGTGCGTCGCCGCTTCTTCGTACCGGCCGCGCATCAGCAGGGTGATGGCCATGCCTTCGTGCAGCGTGTGTCCGAACGTGCGGGCCGCGGAACGTTCGTACAGCTCGCCCGCGCGCACGAAGTAGTCGGCGCCGAGGTCGGCTTGGCCGCGCATCGCGTACACCTCGCCCAACGCGCGCATGACGTGCGCCTGGGTGATCCACGAGTCGAGCCGCGTGCCGGCTTCGAGGGCCTCCTCGAAGTTCGCTGCGGCCCGGTCGAGCTGGCCGAGCTGCATGTAGATGCCGCCGAGGTTGAACAACGCGGTGGCCTGCAGCTGGTCTGCCTGGACCCGCCTGGTGATCACCAGCGCGCGTTCCAGGTGGTCGGCGGCGTGCTCCAGCTCGCCGAGGTCGATGTAGACGCCGCCCGCGTTCGACAGGACCGCGGCCTCCGCCTGCGGCAGCGAGATGCGCGGCACCAGCGCGATGGCCTGCTGGTAGTAGCCGAGGGCGTTGCGGAGCTGGCCGGTCACCCAGTAGAGCGTGCCCAGCGACGACAGCATCGCGAGCTGGCCGAGCTCGTCGCGGGGTGCGCGGGCGCCCAGCAGGCCCGCCTTCGCGGTCTCCCGCCACTCCGCGGCCAGGCCCTGCGTGTGGAAGTAGCCGCGCAACGCGTCCGCCAGCAGCCACGGCGAGTTCTCCGGGTCGCGTTCCACGGCGTGCGCGACCAGCGCCACCAGGTTGCCGCGTTCCACGTCGAGCCAGCTCAACGCCTCGGTCGAGGTGCTGAACGCCCGCGGCACCACCCCGTCGAGCGGGTCGGGGCGGGGGAAGCGGAACAGCGTCGACTTGAGCGCGGCCGTCGCGTTGTCGACCGACCGCACCGCCCAGTCCACCAGCCGCCGCAACGCCAGGCGCGCGTCGACCTTGCCCTCCTCGAACGCCAGCCGCTCGGCCGCATAGTCGCGCAGCAGGTCGTGGAACTGGTAGCGGGACGGCGCGTGGTTCGCGATCAGGTTGGCCGTGGCCAGGCGGTCCAGCCGGCGGCGGGCGTCCTGCGGGGTCAGCCCGGACAGCGCGGCCGCCATCTCCGGTGTGAAGTCGGTACCGGGCACCAGCGACAGCAGGCGGAACATCTGCGCCAGCTCCGGCTTCAGCGCCGTGTAGGAGAGGTCGAACGCCGCGTGCACCGCGACCCGCTCGTCGCCCTCCACGGCCAGCGCGGCGAGCCGGTTGCCCGCGCGCAGCTCCTCGACGTAGTCCGCGATCGACAGCTCCGGCCGCGACACCAGGTTCGCCGCCGCGATCCGCAACGCCAGCGGCAGGTGCGCGCACAGCGCAGCCAGCTCCGCGGCCGCGTCCTCCTGCGCGTCCACCTCGGCGGCGCCCACGATGCCCGCGAGCAACGCCCTGGTCTCCGGCCAGTCGAGCACGTCGAGCCGCACGTTCGAGGCCGCGTGCGACACCGCGAGCCCGCGCAGGGTGTCCCGCGAGGTCACCAGCACCGCACAGCCCGGCGACCCCGGCAGCAGCGGCCGGATCTGCTCGGCCGACGACGCGTTGTCGAGCAGCAGCAGCACCCGCTGACCGGTCAGCGTCGAGCGGAACATCGCCTCCTGCTCGTCCTGGTCCAGCGGCACCTGATCGGGTTCGGTGCCCAGCGCCCGCAGGAACCGCGGCAGCACGTCGACCGCGCTCAACGGCGGACCGGGGGCGTACCCGCGCAGGTTCACGTACAGCTGGCCGTCCGGGAAGTCCGACCGCATCCGGTGCGCCGCGTGCACGGCCAGCGCCGTCTTGCCCACGCCCGGCGGACCGGCAAGTGTGACGACCGGCACGCCCTGGGCGGTCCGGAGCAGGGCGATGATCAACGCCACGGCCTCGTCGCGGCCCACGAAGTCGGGGATGTCGGCGGGCAGCTGCGACGGCACCACCCGCTCGGGCTTCGCCGCCACGACCGCGGCACCGGAGACGGCGGGCGCCACCGCGTCGATCGAGCCGGAGAGCACCTGGCCGTGCACCCGCCGCAGCTCGTCACCGGGGTCGATGCCCAGCTCGTCACCGAGCAGCCGGGACACCCGCTGGTAGGCGGCCAGCGCCTCGCTCTGCCGGCCGGAGCGGTACAGCGCCACCATCAGCTGCGCCCAGAACCGCTCGCGCAACGGGTGCTCGCTGGTCAGCCGGGACAGCTCCGCCACCAGCTCGCCGTGCCTGCCCAGCTCCAGGTCGACCTCGACCCGGCGTTCCAGCACGTGCAGGCGGCGTTCGTTCAGCCGCGGCACCTCGTCGCGGTGCAGGATCTCCGACGGCACGTCGACCAGCGCCGGACCCCGCCACAGACCCAGTGCGGCGGTGAACGCGGCCGACGCGGCCGGCAGGTTCCCCGCGGCGCGCTCCTGCTCACCCTGCTCGATCAGCGGTTCGAAGCGCATCAGGTCGATGGTCTTCTCGTCCACGTCGATCAGGTATCCGTCTGGCACGGTCCGAATGGGCACGGACGGACCGAGCAGCTGCCGCAGCCTCATCACGTACGTCTGGAGCGTCGCGCGGGCCCTGGCCGGCGGCTCGTCGCCCCACACGTTCCCGGCGAGCTCGTCGACCGACACCGACGTGCCGGCGCGCAGCAGCAGTGACACCAGCAACGCGCGCTGCCTACCCGCTCTCACCAGCAAAGGTTCGGAGTCGACGAGCACTTGCAGAGGGCCGAGCACGCGGAACTCGACGTGCCTGCTCATGCGCCCTCCTCCGCGTGTCGCTGTTGTTTCTACAGCCTAGGAGAGCGTTCGACGCATCTGGCGTGCTCACGTTGGGTCAGCGCGCATGCGCCGGACGTATCAGAATGCCTGGTCTAGTGGCCGGATCGTGACCTGGACTACCTCGGGAGGGGTATGAACAACGGTTATGGTCGGCGACCACACCGTGAGATGTGCGGATTGTCCAAGGGGTGTTTGATGGTCCACTCAGTAACGGCTCGCCGCCGTTGGGTAGCCGCGATCGGCTTCCTCAGCGTCAGCGCGCTGGCCCTGTCCGGTTGCGCGCAATCCCAGCGCGACTCAGGGGGCGGCGGCCAGCAGGGCGGCACGCTGACCTTCGGTGCCGCAGGCGCGCCGAAGCTGTTCGACCCGTTCTACGCGACCGACGGCGAGACCTTCCGGGTCGCCCGTCAGATGTACGAGGGTCTGGTCGGCTTCAAGCCCGGCACCGCCGAGGTCGAGCCCGCGCTCGCCGAGAAGTACGAGCCCTCCGCTGACGGCAAGACGTGGACGTTCACCCTCAAGGAGAACGTGAAGTTCCACGACGGCACCGCGTTCAACGCCGAGGCGGTCTGCTTCAACTTCGAGCGCTGGTACAACCAGAAGGGCGCCGGCCAGTCCGACGCCGTCTCCCAGTACTGGCTGGACAACTTCGGCGGGTTCAAGGGCACGCCGGACAAGCCCTCGCTGTACAAGTCCTGCACGGCCAAGGACGCCAAGACCGCGGTCATCGAGCTGAACGAGGTCACCTCGCAGTTCCCGTCGGTCCTCGGCTTCACGTCGTTCTCGATCTCCAGCCCCGACGCGCTGAAGAAGTACGACGCCGACAACGTCCAGGCCGCAGGTGACTCGTTCACCTACCCGGCCTACGCCACGGAGCACCCGACCGGCACGGGCCCGTTCAAGTTCAGCAAGTACGACAAGGCCAACAACACCGTCGAACTCGTCCGCAACGACGACTACCACGGCACCAAGGCCAAGCTGGACAAGATCGTCTTCAAGATCATCCCGGACGAGACCGCCCGCAAGCAGGCGCTCAAGGCCGGCGACATCGACGGCTACGACCTGCCGAACGCGGCGGACTGGGCCGGTCTGAAGACCGACGGCTTCAACGTGGCGATCCGCCCGGCGTTCAACGTGTTCTACCTGGGCATCAACCAGAAGAACAACCCGAAGCTCGCCGACCTCAAGGTCCGCCAGGCCCTGATGTACGCGATCAACCGCGAGCAGCTGGTCAAGTCGCAGCTGCCCGAGGGCGCCAAGGTCGCGACGCAGTTCATGCCGGACACGGTGAACGGCTACAACAAGTCGATCCCCGAGGTGAAGTACGACGTCGAGAAGGCGAAGGCGCTGCTCGCCGAGGCCGGTGCCACCGACCTGACCCTGAAGGCCTACTGGCCGTCCGAGGTCACCCGCCCGTACATGCCGTCCCCGAAGGACCTGTGGGGCGCCATCGCCGGCGACCTGCAGAAGGCCGGCATCAAGCTGGACGTCGTCACCAAGCCGTGGAACGGCGGCTACCTGACCGACGTCGACAACGGCATCCCGGACGTGTTCCTGCTCGGCTGGACCGGTGACAACGGCACCGCCCACAACTGGGTCGGCACGTTCTTCGGCCGCACCGACAACCGCTTCAACACCGGTGTGTCGGCGTGGGGCGCCTCGCTCGCCTCCGACCTCGCCAAGGCGAACTCCGAGCCGAACGAGGGCAACCGCACCAAGCTGTACGAAGAGGTCAACAAGAAGATCATGGAGGAGTACCTCCCCGCGATCCCGATCTCGTACTCCCCGCCCGCTCTGGTGTTCAAGTCGGACATCAAGGGTGTCGTCCCGAGCCCGTTGACCGACGAGAGGTTCGGTTCGGCCTCCAAGGGCTGAGTCGACCAGCTCCCACCACAAGAGAACAACGGGGTAGCTCACAGTGCTCCGCTACACCATTCGACGGCTGGTCCAGCTGGTCGGCGTGGTGCTGGTGCTCTCGCTGCTGCTCTTCGCGTGGCTGCGCGTACTCCCAGGAGGGCCGGTCTCGGCCCTCCTGGGAGACCGCTCCACACCGGAGAAGGCGGCGGAGCTCACCAAGCAGCTCGGCCTCGACCAACCGATTTTCGTGCAGTACTTCAAGTTCCTCGGTCGCGCGGCGACCGGCGACTTCGGCGTCTCCACCGGTGTCCAACCCGGTGACTCGGCGCTCGACATCTTCCTCCAGCGGTTCCCCGCCACGCTCGAACTGAGCTTCTTCGCGATCCTCATCGCGATCGCGGTCGGCGTCCCGCTCGGTTACCTCGCCGCGAAGCGCCGCGGCGGCTGGTTCGACAACCTCAGCGTCGTCGGCTCCCTCATCGGTGTCGCCGTTCCGGTGTTCTTCCTGGCCTACGTGCTCAAGGGCGTGGCGTCGTCCACGCTCGGCCTGCCGTCCAGCGGCCGCCAGGACGCCATCGACGCCACCCGCGTCACCGGCTTCTTCACCCTCGACGGAATCCTCACCGGCGAGTGGGACGCGACGTTCAACGCGCTGGAACACCTGATCCTGCCGGCCGTCGCGCTGGCGACGATCCCGTTCGCGGTGATCTTCCGGATCACCCGCGCCGCCGTCCTCGACGTGCTCGACGAGGACTTCGTGCGCACGGCCGAGTCGAAGGGCCTCACCGCTCCGGTGATCCGCCGCCGGCACGTGCTGCGCAACGCGATGCTGCCGGTCGTCACCACGATCGGCCTGCAGACCGGTGCGCTGCTGTCGGGTGCGGTGCTCACCGAGAAGGTGTTCTCGTTCCCCGGTGTCGGCGAGGCGCTCGCCATCGGGTTCGAACGGCGCGACTACCCGGTGCTGCTGCTGTTGATCATCATGGCCACGAGCGTCTACGTCGTGGTCAACCTGCTGGTCGACCTCTCGTACGCGCTCATCGACCCGCGCATCAGGACGAGGTGAGACCGTGGCACTGGGAGTGACCAAGAAGGAAAAGATCGACGGTCTCGCGGAGAGCGCGGGCACCTCGCTCGCCGCCAGCGCGTGGAAGAGGCTGCGCCGCAGCCCGGTGTTCCTCACCGGCGCGGTGATCATCGGCATCTTCATCGCGGTGTCGCTGCTCTCGCCGTGGCTCGCGCCGCACAACCCGGCCGACCCGATGCTGATCGATCAGGTCGTCAAGGCGCGCAACGAGATCCCGCCCGCCCAGCCGGGCCACCCGCTCGGCGGCGACCTGCAGGGCCGCGACTTCCTGTCGCGCCTGCTGATCGGCTCGCAGCAGACGCTGATCGTCGGCATCGGCGCGACGGTCATCGGCCTGACCGGCGGCCTGATCCTGGGCACGCTCGCGGGCGCGCTCGGCGGCTGGGTCGACTCGCTCGTCATGCGCGTCGTCGACGTCATGCTGTCCCTGCCGTCGCTGCTGCTCGCGTTCTCCATCGCGGCGATGTTCGCGCGGCCCAGCCAGTTCACCGTGATCCTCGCGGTCGCGATCGTGCAGATCCCGGTGTTCGCCCGGTTGCTGCGCGGTTCGATGCTGGCGCAACGGCACAGCGACCACGTGCTCGCGGCGACGGCGCTGGGCGTGAAGAAGGGCGCGATCGTGTTCCGGCACATGCTGCCGAACTCGCTCGGTCCCGTGATCGTGCAGTCCACGCTCGTGCTGGCCACCGCGATCATCGAGGCGGCGGCGCTGTCGTTCCTCGGCCTCGGCAACCCGGACGACCGGGTGCCGGAGTGGGGCCAGATGCTCGGCGACGTGCAGAAGGTGTTCGACACCCACCCGCACCTCGCCGCGTGGCCCGCGGTCTGCATCATCATCGTCGCGCTCGGTTTCACCCTCATGGGCGAGACGCTGCGCGAAGCCCTCGACCCGAAGAACAGGCGGTGAGTCGTCGTGGCACTGCTCGAAGTTCGTGACCTCTCCGTCGTGTTCCAGCGCAAGGGCGAACAGCCGTTCACCGCGGTCGACGGCGTCAGCTTCGACGTCGAACCCGGTCAGACGGTCGGGCTCGTCGGCGAGTCGGGCTGCGGCAAGTCGGTGACCTCGCTGGCGATCATGAGACTGCTGCCCAAGCGCGGCGCCAAGATCACCGGTTCGGTGCACTACGACGGCACCGACCTGCTCAAGCTCTCCGACAGGGAGATGCGCGACCGCCGCGGCCGCGACCTCGGCATGGTCTTCCAGGACCCGCTGTCGTCGCTCAACCCCGTCGTCCCGATCGGCCTGCAGGTCACCGAGGTGCTCGAACGGCACCGCGGCCTGGCCCGCAAGGAAGCGATGATCGAGGCGAAGGACCTGCTGGACAAGGTCGGCATCCCGGACCCGAACCGGCGGCTCAAGGAGTACCCGCACCAGCTCTCCGGCGGCATGCGGCAGCGCGCGCTCATCGCGATCGCGCTGGCGTGCCGGCCGAAGCTGCTGATCGCGGACGAGCCGACGACGGCGCTGGACGTGACCATCCAGGCCCAGATCCTCACGCTGATGAAGGAACTGGTGCAGGACCTCGGCACCGCGCTCGTGATGATCACCCACGACCTGGGTGTCGTCGCCGGCCTGTGCGACGAGGTCAACGTGCTGTACGGCGGCAAGGTGGTCGAGAAGGCCATGCGGCACAAGCTCTTCTCCGAGCCGCGCCACCCGTACACGCACGGCCTGCTCGCGTCGATCCCGCGGCTCGACGCCCCGCGCGGCGAGAAGCTGACGCCGATCAGGGGCTCGGTCGCCGACAACATCCCGTGGACGAGCGCCTGCGCGTTCGCCCCCCGGTGCCCGAACGCGCTCGACGTCTGCCGTGCGGAGACGCCCGCGGAGGTCGACAAGCTCGGTCGCCTGCTCCGCTGCCACAACCCGGTGGTCCCGGGCACCCCGGCCGCCGAGGAGGTGTCGGTATGAGCGAGACCCTGGTGTCCGTGCAGGACATGAAGGTGCACTTCCCGATCAAGCGCGGTGTCTTCTTCGACCGCACGGTCGGCCACGTCTACGCCGTCGACGGCGTGGACCTGGAGATCCGGCGCGGCGAGACCTACGGCCTGGTCGGCGAGTCCGGTTGCGGCAAGTCCACCCTCGGGCGGGCGATGCTGCGGCTGAACGAGCCGACCGCGGGCAAGATGGTCTTCGACGGGCAGGACTTCTCGGCCCTCAAGGGCGAGGAGCTGCGCAAGATGCGGCGCCGGATCCAGATGGTGTTCCAGGACCCGCTGTCCTCGCTCGACCCGCGCCAGTCCGTGGAGTCGATCCTGGTCGAGGGCCTGCGGGCGCACGGCCTGGACAAGGGCAAGGAGGAGACCGCCAAGCGCTTGCGCGAGCTGCTCACCGCGGTCGGCCTGCCGACGTCGGCCCTGCGCAAGTACCCGCACGAGTTCTCCGGCGGTCAGCGGCAGCGCATCGGCATCGCGCGGGCGCTGGCGCTGGAGCCGGACCTGATCGTCGCCGACGAGCCGGTGTCCGCGCTGGACGTGTCGGTGCAGGCGCAGGTCGTGAACCTCCTGGAGGACCTGCAGGAGCAGTTCGGCCTGACCTACCTGGTGATCGCGCACGACCTGGCGGTCGTGAAGCACATCTCCGACCGGGTCGGCGTGATGTACCTCGGCGGGCTGGTCGAGGAGGCCGACTCCGAGGACCTCTACGCCGAGCCGCTGCACCCGTACACGCGGGCGCTGCTGTCGGCGATCCCGGTGCCCGACCCGGTCATCGAGGACCGGCGTGAACGGATCCTGCTCGCGGGTGACCTCCCGTCGCCCGCGAACCCGCCCACCGGCTGCCGGTTCCACACCCGGTGCCCGTGGCGGCAGCAGACCCGCTGCGACACCGAACGCCCGGTGCTGCGCGAGCTCAAGCCCGGCCACAAGGTGGCGTGCCACTGGGCCGAGCAGATCCGCTCCGGCGAGATCCAGCCGCACGAGGTGAAGCCGGTCCTGGTCGAGGAGGGCGACGGCCTCTCCCCGGACGTCCCCCTGGTCGGCCCGGCCTCCGTCACAGAGGCGCTCAACCCCTAGCTCCGATGTCACGCGGGGGCCCCGCGTTCCCTTCCGGGGAACGCGGGGCCCCCGCGTGCCGTTTCAAGGGGCACGCGGGGACCTTTCGTGCTCCAGGAGAGTACGAAAGCTCCCCGCGTGCACTCGTTTCAAGGGGAGTGCGGGTGGGGCTTGAGGGGGGTCCGCTGTCGTGGGCGGATGGACAGTCGTGCGGCGATCCTGCTGAGGGCGGCGGAGATCGCGTCCGTCGACGGGCTCGAAGGAGTCACGATCGGGCGGCTCGCGGTCGAGCTCGGCATGAGCAAGAGCGGGGTGTTCTCGCACTTCGGCTCCAAGGAGGAGCTGCAGCTCGCGACCGTGCACACGGCGTCGGAGATCTTCGCGCACGAGGTCGTGGTCGCCGGCGGCACGGTTCACGACCTGTGCGGGCGCTGGCTCGACTACTCGAAGCGGCGCGTCTTCCCCGGCGGCTGCTTCTTCGTGGTCACGCGCTCGGAGTTCGCGGCCAGACCCGGCCGCGTGCGCGACGCGCTGATGCTGTTCCACCTGCGCTGGGTGTCACTGCTGGAACGGCTGTGCGGTGACGCGCAGCTGGCGTTCGAGGTCGACGCGCTGCTGACGGCCGCCGACCGGTTCGCGGTGCTCTACGACGACGCCTCGGCGTACGAGAGGGTGCGGTTGGCGTTGCGCGCACGCCACACCATGCCGATCGGCACGGAGATCAGCATCGCGACGCCCAGGGACAGCAGCATCGCGAGCCAGGCCTCATCGATGATCTGACCGCCGATGTAGCCCACGGTGGCGGGGTAGAGGCTCCACACCACGGACCCGACGGTCGCGACCGGCAGGAAGCGCCGCAGCGGCCACTTCAGGGCCCCGGCGAGCATCGCGCCGACGATGCCGCCCGCCGGCAGGAACCGCGCCACGACCAGGATCGTCTCGCCCCTGGTCGCCAGCTGGTCGGCGGTCCACACCACCATCGCCCGCGCCTTGGCGTTCTTGTTCACCTTGTCGAGGGCCCTCATGCCCATCCGGCGGCCTGCGGTAAAGTTGATCATGTCGCTGGCCAGGCAGCCCGCGGCGGCCACGGCGATCACCAGGTACAGCGGAACCTCACCGGACGCGGCCAGGACACCGGCGCCGATGAGCACGGCCTCCGTCGGTGCCAGCGGCACGACGGCGACCAGGAACAGCACGACGAGACTGGCGGCTGCGGTGCTCATGATCTGTGAACGTACGTGACGCGGCTGAACAATCCCGACCTGGGTGTTTCTTCAGCCCGCCCACAGGGTGGAAGTCGATCTACACTCTCGCGTGCCCTTCACCCTCGCCCATCCCGCCGCCGTCCTGCCGTTGCGCCGGTTCCTGTGGTTCCCGGGGCTGGTGGCGGGTGCGGTCGCGCCCGACCTGGGCTACTACCTGCCGGTGCTGCCGACGCACGACGTCCTGGGCGGCTCGCTGGCGGCGGTGGTGTTGCTGCTGGTCGGGCGGTTGCTGCTGCCGTCGGTGCTGGCGTTGTCGCCGGAGCCCGTGCGCACGAGGGTGCCGCACCCCGGCCCGTTGCGCCGGCCACTGCGGTGCGGGCTTTCCGTGGTGGCCGGTGTGCTGACGCACCTGGTGTGGGACGCGGTCACGCAGACCGACGGGTGGTTCGTGCAGCGGTGGGACTGGTTGACCACGTCGGTCGTCGGCCCCCATCGGCTCTACAACGTGATCGGCTACGTGTCCTCCGCAGGGGGCATGCTGCTGTTGGGCTGGATGGCGGCACGGTGTCCGAAGGGGCATGACTGGCGGGCATGGTCCGGGATTTCCCGGTCCATGTTCCGGGCGCTGATCGCCGTCGCAGTCGTGGTCGGCGCGGTCTGGTCGTTGTCCGATCCGGTCAGCCAGGTCAGCGCGTATGACTGGGTGCGCGCGCTGCTGGTGGGCGGTATGCAGGGGCTGGGCGCCGGTCTGCTGCTCAACGCCGCGGCGTGGCGGTTCGCCGAGTCATCGCATGACAGGCGATGACTGCTCGGTTCCGCCGGTGAAGCGCTGATCTGTCACGCGTTCATCCGGCACTTCTGCCGTTGACCTGTGTCTTCGAGCACGTCTAACCTCCGACCTTAATAGGAAAGCTTGTTTACCAATCCTTCGCCGCCACCCTTGCCCAGGAGGACGAAGTGATCAGAAAGCACACCAGAACAGGTGTCGCCGTCGCAGTGTTGGCGCTGGTGATTCCGCCTCTGGCGGCATCAGGACCGGCGCAGGCGGCCGACTCGCTGCTCTCGGCGAACAAACCCACCACCACCTCCTCCACCGAGGCCGAGACCTTCGGCGGAGCCAACGCCGTCGACGGAGATCCGACCACCCGGTGGGCGAGCCTCGAAGGCGTCGACCCGCAGTGGGTCGCCGTCGACCTGGGTGGCGCCGCCACCATCTCCAAGGTCAAGCTCACCTGGGAGGCCGCGTACGCCTCCGAGTACAAGATCCAGACGTCGAGCGACGGCTCGTCGTGGAGCACCAAGAAGACCCTGACCGGGCAGAACGGCGGCGTCGACGAGACGGCGCTGAGCGCGTCCGGCCGGTACGTGCGGATCTACGGCACGAAACGCGGCACGGCCTACGGCTACTCGCTGTTCGAGCTCGAGGTCTACGGCAGCTCGGTGAACGGCGACGTGACCGCGCCGACCGCGCCGTCCGGGCTGACCAGCACCGGCACCACGTCCAGCTCGGTCGGCCTGCAGTGGACCGCGGCGACCGACAACGTCGGTGTGACCGGCTACGAGGTGCTGCGCAACGGCAGCGTCGTCGGCACGCCCACCGGCACCACGTTCACCGACACCGGGCTGGCCTCCGGCACGGCGTTCACCTACACCGTCAAGGCGCGCGACGCCGCCGGCAACCTCAGTGCCGCGAGCAACGCGGTGCAGGCGACCACCCGGCCGCCGGCACCCGGCGACACCATCACGGTCGTCGCCGCCGGTGACATCGCGTCGCTGACGAACACCGAGCACTACGAGACCGCGAAGCTCATCGACCAGATCAAGCCGAACCACATCCTCACGGTCGGCGACAACCAGTACGACAGCGGCACGCTCACCGAGTTCCGCAACCACTACGACAAGTCGTGGGGCCGCTACAAGAGCATCACCCACCCGGCGACCGGCAACCACGAGTGGGAGGACAACCTCAACGGTTACAAGTCGTACTTCGGCGCTCAGGCCTACCCGGCCGGCAAGCCGTACTACAGCTGGGAGGCCGGCGACTTCCACTTCGTGTCGTTCGACTCCCAGAAGATGTACGACACCGGTGCCGACTCGACGCAGCTCGACTGGCTGAAGGCCGACCTCGCCGCGAACACCAAGGCGTGCGTCGTCGGGTACTGGCACCATCCGCGGTTCAACTCCGGCGAGTACGGCGACAAGTCCAAGATGTCGGCGCTGTGGAACGTCTTCGCCGACGCCAAGGCCGACCTGGTGCTCAGCGGGCACGACCACCACTACGAGCGGTTGAAGCCGCTCAACAAGAGCGGTGCGGTCGACGAGGCCAACGGCCTGCGCTCGGCGATCATCGGCATCGGCGGCGACTACCTGTACGACGCGGTCAAGCCGCGCACCGGGGTCGAGAAGTGGTTCGCCGACACCCACGGCGTCGTGAAGTTCACCCTGTCCGGTCGCTCCTACTCGTGGGAGGTCATCGACACGGCGGGCCGGGTGCGCGACAAGGCCGGTCCCTTCACCTGTCGCTAGTCGCACCTGGCTGTTGATCGGAGGCCGTCGTGTACATCGCAACCGCAAGACAAGCCCCGGCTTCGGGCGGCACCGGCAGGATCGCGGGGAACGTCCTCGCGCTGGGCGCGGTGTCCCTGCTCACGGACGTCTCGTCCGAGATGGTCACCGCGATCCTGCCGCTCTACCTCGTGCTGGGACTGGGGTTCTCCCCGCTGCAGTTCGGTGTGCTCGACGGCATCTACACCGGTGTGACCGCACTGGTGCGCGTCGTCGGCGGTCATGCGGCTGACCGCTGGCAACGCCGCAAGTTCGTCGCGGGCCTCGGCTACGGGATCTCGGCGCTGGGCAAGCTCGGCCTGCTCGCCGCCGGGACCTCGGCCACCGCGATGGGGCTCGTGCTCGCCGGTGACCGCACCGGCAAGGGCCTGCGCACCGCGCCGCGGGACGCGCTGATCACGTTGAGCAGCGAGCCCTCGGCGCTCGGCCGCGCCTTCGGCGTCCACCGCGCCATGGACACCGTCGGCGCGTTCCTCGGCCCGCTGGTCGCGTTCTGCCTGCTGTGGACGCTGCCCGCGCGCTACGACGTGGTGTTCGTCGTCAGCTTCTGCTTCGCCGCACTGGGTTTCCTGGTGCTCGTGCTCTTCGTCCGCGACCACCGCGACGTGCTGCCCCGCGTGGCGGTGTCGCTGCGGAACGCCTTCGGGCTGTTGCGGTCCAGGCCGTTCCGGCGGGTCTGCCTGGTCACGTGCGGGCTCGGGTTCCTGACGCTCGGCGACGGTTTCGTCTACCTGTTGCTGCAGAAGAAGCTCGACGTCGAGCTCGCCTACATCGCGTTGCTGCCCCTCGGCACGGCCGGCGTGTACCTGCTCGCCGCCGTGCCACTGGGGTCGCTGGCCGACCGGGTCGGGCGGTGGCGGATCTTCCTCGCCGGCCACCTCGCCCTGCTCGGTGCGTACGCGCTGCTCGCGGGCGCGTCCGGGATCACCCTGCTGGTCGGCGTCCTGCTGCTGCACGGGGTGTTCTACGCGTGCACGGACGGGGTGCTGATGGCCGTCGCCGGGCCGATGGTCCCCGACGAGCTGCGCACCTCCGGTCTGGCCCTCCTGCAGACCGGCCAGGTCCTCGCCCGTGCCGCCTCCTCCGTCCTCTTCGGTGCACTGTGGACGTGGTTCGCGTGAGGAGGGTCCTGATCGTCCTCGCCGCCGTGGTCGTGCTCGGCGCCGGCGCCACCGCCTACGCCCTGCGCACTCCCGGCGAGATCTCCGTTGCCGTGGAACGGGGTCCGGTCGAGCTCTCGTCCGGCCGGCTGCTGTTCGTGGACGAGGCGAGCGGCAAGGTGGCGTCCGTGCCGCTGACCGACCCGTCCGGTCCACGACGGGTCAGCTCGTTGTCCTGCAAGCGCTTCTACACCTCCGGCGGCCGGGGGCTGTGCCTCGCGGACGCCGCGGGCCCGTTGCCCGGTGCGACCGCGGTGTTCGTCGACCGCGGCCTGACCGAGCGCCGGCGAGTGGAGGTCGACGGCGTGCCCAACCGCGCCAAGCTGTCCGCGGACGGGCGGATGGCGTCGTGGACGACGTTCGTCACCGGCGACTCGTACGCGCAGGCCGGCACGTTCTCCACCCGCACCGCGATCTTCGACCAGGAGACCGAGGTCTACGCCAGCAACGTCGAGGGCACGAGCGTCGCCGGCATGAAGACGACCAACGACATGAACTGGTGGGGCGTCACGTTCGCCACCGACGACCGCACCTACTTCGCCACGATGAGCACCGCCGGCAAGACCTACCTGGTGCGCGGCGACTCGACCGACGAGTCCGCGACAACGCTGCGGGAGAACGCGGAATGCCCGTCGCTGTCACCGGACGGCAAGAAGGTGGCGTTCAAGAAGCGCGTGCCCGGCGACGGCGCGCGACCGTGGCGCCAGCACGTGCTCGACCTGACCACGATGGTGGAGACACCGCTGGCCGAGACCCGCGGGATCGACGACCAGGTCGTGTGGCTCGACGACGACACCATCGCCTACGGCCTGCCCGGCGAGGGCATCTGGGCCGTGCCGGCGAACGGGGAGGGCGCGCCGCGGCAGCTGGTGCCGCACGCGTCCTCCCCGTCCGTCGCTACCGGTTAGCGCGGTTGACGGCGCTGACGATCGCGCGGAACGACGCCGCCACCGTCGACGAGTCGATGCCCACGCCCCACAGCACGCGGTCGCCCACGGCGCACTCCACGTAGGCGGCCGCGCGGGCGTCGTCACCGGCGGACAGCGCGTGCTCGGCGTAGTCCATGACCCGCACGTCGTACCCGATGGACGCGAGCGCGTCGACGAACGCGGCGATCGGGCCGTTGCCGGCCCCGGTGATCTCGTGCTCCTCGCCGTCGATCAGCAGCACGGCGGTGATCTCCTCGCGCCCGCTGCCGTCCGACGACGCCCGGTGCCGCAGCAGGTGCAGCGGGACCTTGCCGTGCAGGTACTCCTCCGCGAAGGCGTCCCACATCTCCTTCGGGCCGATCTCGCCGCCCTGCGTGTCGGTGACCTCCTGGATCACCCGCGAGAACTCGATCTGCAGCCGGCGCGGCAGGTCCAGGTGGTGCTCCTGCTTCATCAGGTACGCCACACCGCCCTTGCCGGACTGCGAGTTGACCCGGATGACGGCCTCGTAGTTGCGGCCCACGTCCTTCGGGTCGATCGGCAGGTACGGGACCTCCCACGGGTACTCGTCGACGTGCTGGCCCGCGTCCTTCGCGTCGGCCTCCAGCGCCTCCAGGCCCTTCTTGATGGCGTCCTGGTGCGAGCCGGAGAACGCGGTGAACACCAGGTCACCGCCGTACGGGTGCCGCTCGGCCACCGGCAGCTGGTTGCAGTACTCGACGGTCCTGCGGACCTCGTCGATGTCGCTGAAGTCGAGCTGCGGGTCGATGCCCTGGCTGAACATGTTCATCGCCAGCGTCACCAGGCACACGTTGCCGGTCCGCTCGCCGTTGCCGAACAGGCAGCCCTCGATCCGGTCAGCACCGGCCAGGTATCCCAGCTCCGCAGCGGCGACGCCGGTGCCGCGGTCGTTGTGCGGGTGCAGGCTCAGGATGATCGAGTCGCGGCTGTCCAGGTTGCGCGACATCCACTCGATGCTGTCCGCGTAGACGTTCGGCGTGGCCATCTCGACGGTGGCGGGCAGGTTGATGATCAGCGGCCGCTCCGGCGTCGGCTGGATGACCGCGGTGACCGCGTTGCAGACCTCGAGCGCGTAGGACAGCTCGGTGCCGGTGTAGGACTCGGGCGAGTACTCGTAGCGGAACTCGGTCTCCGGGTAGCCCGCCTCCTGCGCCTTCGCGAACTTCGCGGCGTCCACGGCGATCTTCTTGATGCCCTCGCGGTCGCTGCGGAACACCACCCGCCGCTGCAGGATCGACGTCGAGTTGTAGAAGTGCACGATCGCCTTGCGAGCCCCGCGCAGCGACTCGAACGTCCGCGCGATCAGCTCCTCGCGGCACTGCGTCAGCACCTGGATCGTCACGTCGTCCGGCACCGCGCCGTCCTCGATGATCTCCCGGACGAAGTCGAAGTCGGTCTGGCTGGCCGCCGGGAACCCGACCTCGATCTCCTTGAAGCCCATCCGCACCAGCAGGTCGAACATCTTCCGCTTGCGCGCGGGCGACATGGGGTCGATCAGCGCCTGGTTGCCGTCGCGCAGGTCGACCGCGCACCACAGCGGCGCCTTCTCGACGCGCTTGGCCGGCCAGGTGCGGTCGGGTACGTCGACGACCTCCACCACCTCGTGGAACGGGCGGTAGCGGTGGAACGGCATGCTGCTGCCCAGCTGCGGGTTCCAGGAGGGCTGCGTCGACGGGGCCGGGCGCGCGGGCTGGCGGATGCGGCTCGAACCGGAGGTGTACGCGTCAGGTGAGGCAGACATTTCGGGGTAGCTCCTGCTGGTCGTGAATCAGACGACCGGCGGCAACGCTGAGTCCCGCGACGGGGGGCCGGTCTGGATCAGACCCCGTCACGGCAGCGAAGCAGGAGGGAACGCCACACGCCGAACAGAGTAGCCATAGGGGAGGGGGAGATGGAACTCGACGACCGGATCGTGGGACGTGGCTGTTCGGCGCGGCGTACTTCCAGCCTGGCGAGGCGGCTGTTCCCGGGGCTCCGGCTCGACCAAAGCCCGCGCCGGTCGGCCCGTGCGTCCGTCCAGCTCAGCGCAATGACCCTGTCGGTGCAAGCGAGTACGGTCGAACGCAGGGGCGCCGAAAACAAAGGGGACCCCTGCGCAAGCCTGCGGTTTGAAGCAACACAAACCCGGGAAGTTTTCAGGTATGTCCAGATTACGTACGACTAGTGGCCGCGGCACGGCTTCACGCGTGATCAGCGGCATCGGTGCGGTCTTCGCGATCATCGAGGTCCTGTACATCCTCATGATCGTGCTCGGCGCGAACCAGGCCAACGCGTTCTTCCGGTTTGTCGGCTCCCTCGCGGAACCGCTCGCCCTGTTCTTCCCCGGTCTGTTCGCCACGGGCAACTACAACGTCGATGTCCTGCTCAACTACGGACTCGCCGCCGTGTTCTGGCTGGTCGTCACCGGCCTGCTCGCCCGCGCGGTGTCACGCTACTGAAGAGTAGATTCCTGACCCATGCGTACGCGCGTGGTCGGAATCGTCGCAGGGATCTTGAGCTGGGTCGGCCTCGCGCTGGCGGTGGTGCTCGTCGTTCACGTCGTGCTCACCGTCGGCGGGGCCAACCCGGAAAATCCCATCACCAGCACCGTCAAGGCGATTGCCGAGCCGGTGTCCTTGGCGTTCAGGAACCTGTTCGAGCCGAGTGATGCGAAGCTGCGGACCATCGTCAACTTCGGGTTGGCGGCGATCTTCTGGCTGGCCGTTCGAGCGATCGTCCTCAAACTCGTGAGGCGTCTCGGCTAGCGTTTGACCATGGCGCGCGACGACTTCTGCGACAACTGCGGCACCGCGTACGCGGACACGTCCGCATACCCCCGCAAGTGCCCCCGCTGTGCGCACATGGTGTGGGCGAACCCGTCGCCGGTCGTCGTGCTGCTCGTGCCGGTCAAGGACGGGCCCAGGACCGGGTTGCTCACGGTGCGGCGCGCCATCCCGCCGGTCGGGCAGCTGGCGTTCGTCAGCGGGTTCATGGAGCGCGGCGAGTCGTGGCAGTGCAGTGCGGCGCGCGAGCTCGAAGAGGAGGCCGGCGTCAGCGTCGACCCCGGTGAGCTGCGGCCGTTGCACTTCGTGTCCACGCCGGACGGCGGCACGGTGCTGTTGTTCGCCACCGCGCCCGCCATCAACGCCGAGGACATGCCGCCGTTCGTGCCGAACGAGGAGGCGTCCGAGCGGAAGGTCATCTTCGAGTGCGAGCCGTTGGCGTTCCCGCTGCACAACGAGGTCGCCACGAAGTACTTCTCAACCGAACAGTGACTCGCCCCAGGTGCCGGTGAACACCGTCTCGGACAACGGCAACCGCTGGCGTTCCCGCTGTTCGCGAGCCTGGAGGTCCTCCGGCAGGTCCGCGAGGTCCCCGATCCGGCCCACGGCCATCGCCACCAGCGGGCGCACGTCGGCGGGCATCGCGAACGCGGTGTGGGTGGCTTCCCCGTCGAAGCCGCCCATCATGTGCGTGACCAGGCCCAGGTCGACGGCCTGCAGGGCGATGTTCTCCATCGCGAGACCCAGGCCGAACTCGGCGTTCGGGATCGGTCCGCGGTCGTCGGTCGTGAGCACGCAGCCGACGAGCAGCACGGAGGCGCGCACCGCCCACGTCTGGTTGCCGGGGCGCAGGGTGTCGAAGACCTTGTCGAACGTCGGGGTGCCGCGGTGGCCCACGACGAACCGGGCGGGTTGGCTGTTGCCGTGCGACGGGGCCCAGCGGGCGGCCTCCAGCAGCACGCGCAGCTCGTCGTCGGACACGGTGGCGTCAGCGGAGAAGGCGCGAGGGCTCCAGCGCTGCGAGATCAGCTCGTTCATCAGATCGCATAGTCCCAAACGGCGAGCGCGTACGCACCGAACCAGGCGCTGAACAGGACGGTCACGCCGAGCACGGTCACGAGGGTGGACAGCCGGCGGCGCGCGAGGACCAGGGCCAGCGGCACCAGCAGCGTGAACGCCGGCAGCAGCAGGCGGGCCTTCGAGTTCATCAGGCCGTTCGAGCCGAGGTCCATGACCAGCACGCCGATGCCGTAGACGACCAGCGGCCACTCCAGGCGGCGCTGGAAGGCGTAGACGACCAGGGCGATGGCCAGCACCAGCAGCCAGACCGTGCCGATCTCCAGCGCCGAGCGCGGTTCGCCGAGGTGTTGCAGGGCGAACGTCCAGGTCGCCTCGCCGCCGTCGAACTTCGAGCCCCAGCCGCGTTGCTGCACGCCGAACCAGCCGGCGAGGTCGCCGGTGCGGACGGCCACCCAGCCGAGGTAGCCCAGCAGGCCGACCGGGGCGACCAGGCCACCGGCCCACGCCCGCCAGTCGCGCCGGTCGCCGAGGACCGCGACCAGGGCGGCCAGGCAGACCGCCGCGATCAGCGCGCCCGCGGTCGGGCGGACCAGACCCGCGGCCGCGCAGCAGACACCCGCCACGACCCACTGCCTGCGCACCACGCCGACCAGCGCCCACACGGCGAACGCGCAGAACGTGGCCTCGGAGTAGGTCATCGACAGCACGATGCCCATGGGGGAGGCGGCGAACAGCGTGACCAGCACCAGACCGGCACGCGAGGAGCCGGTGCGGACCGCGCGGCCGAGCACGAACAGGCCGTACGCGCAGAACAGGCCGCTGATCAGGCTCACCGCGAACGCCGCGCCCTGCACGCTCACGCCCGGCAGGCCGTCGACCCACCTGACCAGCGCCGGGTAGCCGGGGAAGAACGCGAGCGGGGTCTCCGCCGACCGCTTGCCCGCCGCGTCGACCAGGCGCATCGGCACGCCGTTGTAGCCGTGCTCGGCGATCGCCAGGAACCACTCGCCGTCCCACGAGCCCAGCTCGCCGGCCACGGTCATCCGCGTGCCGCCGCGGCTGTTCTGGTGGTCGACCATCCAGCCGAGCACGACCAGGCCGAGCTGGCGCACGAAGAGGTAGATGAGCGCCGGGGCGACCCACAGCGCGGCGGGGTGTCTCAGCAGTTCGCCGACGCGGGGTCGCGGAGCGCGTTCGGGCATCGAGGGAGAAGCCTCCACCACATCGACTGACGACACCCGGACAGAGTAGTCACGCGCATCACGGCTCCAGAGTCTCACCAGGTGGTCCGGGTAGGCTGCCTACGACGTGCGGTTTTAGTCGCGTGTGAGGGAGGTTGGGTCGGTGGCGCTCGTCGTCCAGAAGTACGGCGGTTCATCGGTGGGAAGTGCCGAGCGGATCAAACGCGTGGCCGAGCGCATCGTCGCGACCAAGAAGGCGGGCAACGACGTCGTTGTCGTCGTGTCGGCCATGGGCGACACGACCGACGAGCTGCTCGACCTCGCCCACCAGGTCGCCCCGGTGCCGCCGGTGCGCGAGCTCGACATGCTGCTCACCTCGGGTGAGCGGATCTCGATGTCGCTGCTCGCCATGGCGATCAACACGCTGGGTGCCGAGGCGCGGTCCTACACGGGCTCGCAGGCCGGCGTGATCACGACGTCCGTGCACGGCAAGGCCCGGATCATCGACGTGACGCCGAGCCGGATCCAGGACGCGCTCTCGGACGGGGCGATCGCGATCGTTGCCGGGTTCCAGGGCGTGAGCCAGGACTCCAAGGAGATCACCACGCTCGGCCGCGGCGGCAGCGACACCACGGCGGTGGCGCTCGCGGCGGCGACGAAGGCCGACGTGTGCGAGATCTACACCGACGTGGACGGCGTCTACACCGCCGACCCGCGCATCGTGCCGAACGCGAGGAAGCTCGACACGATCACCTACGAGGAAATGCTCGAGATGGCCGCCTGCGGCGCGAAGGTGCTGATGCTCCGCTGTGTGGAGTACGCCCGCCGCTACGGCGTCCCCGTGCACGTCCGTTCGTCGTTCAGCAACAAGACCGGAACCATCGTGTCCGGTTCAGTGGAGGACGCTTCCGTGGAACAGGCGATGATCACCGGCGTCGCGCACGACCGGTCCGAAGCCAAGATCACCGTTACCGCCGTCCCCGACCACCCCGGCATCGCGGCCAAGATCTTCCGGGTGGTGGCGCAGGCGGAGCTCGACATCGACATGGTCGTGCAGAACGTCTCGCAGGCCGCCTCCGGCCGCACCGACATCACGTTCACGCTGTCGAAGGACGACGGCCCGCGTGCGGTGGCCGCACTGGAGAAGGCCCGCGGCGAGATCGGGTTCGACCAGGTCCTCTACGACGAGCACGTCGGCAAGGTGTCGCTGATCGGCGCGGGCATGCGCTCGCACCCCGGTGTCACGGCCACGTTCTGCGAGGCGCTGGCCACGGCCGGCGTCAACATCGACATCATCTCCACCTCGGAGATCCGCATCTCGGTCATCTGCCGCGACACCCAGCTCGACGACGCCGTGCGCGCCCTGCACGACGCGTTCGACCTGGGCACCGACGAAGAGGCCGTCGTCTACGCAGGGACTGGCCGATGACCGCCCCCGTGCTCGCGCTGGTGGGCGCGACCGGTGCCGTGGGCACCGTGATGATCGACATCATGAACACCCGCTCCTCCGTGCCGTGGGGCGAGATCCGGCTGATCGCGTCCGCGCGCTCGGCGGGCAAGAAGATCAACGTGCGCGGCCAGGAGCTCACGGTCGTCGCGCTCTCGCCGGAGGCCTTCGACGGCGTCGACATCGCGATGTTCGACGTGCCGGACGAGGTCTCGGCCGAGTGGGCCCCGATCGCCGCCGAGCGCGGTGCCATCGCGATCGACAACTCCGGCGCGTTCCGCATGGACGCGGACGTGCCGCTGGTCGTGCCCGAGGTCAACGCGGACCAGATCGACAACCGCCCGCGCGGCATCATCGCGAACCCGAACTGCACGACGCTGTCGATGATGGCGGCGCTCGGTGCCCTGCACCGCGAGTTCGAGCTCAAGGAACTCGTCGTCGCCTCCTACCAGGCGGCGTCCGGCGCGGGCCAGTCCGGCATCGACCGCCTGTACGCCGAGATCAGCGCGCTGGCCGGCAAGGAGGCGGGGGTCGTCGCGGGTGACGTGGCGCAGGCGCTGTCCGCCGCCGGCCTGTCCGCCGAGGACTCGCCGTTCCCGGCCCCGCTGGTGCTGAACGTGGTGCCGTGGGCGGGTTCGGTGAAGGACGACGGCTGGTCGTCGGAGGAGCTGAAGGTCCGCAACGAGGCCCGCAAGATCCTCGGCATCCCCGACCTGAAGGTCTCCGCCACCTGCGTGCGCGTCCCCGTCGTGACCACGCACTCGCTGGCCGTCCACGCGACGTTCGCCCGCGAGGTCACCGTCGAGGCGGCGCACAAGATCTTCTCCGAGCAGCCGACCATCGTCCTCGTCGACGACCCGGCGGCGGGCAAGTTCCCGACGCCCGCCGAGGTCGTGGGCGGCGACCCCACGTACGTGGGCCGCGTGCGGCAAGCGCTGGACTTCCCGAACACGCTCGACTTCTTCGTGTGCGGCGACAACCTGCGCAAGGGCGCCGCGCTGAACACCTACGAGGTCGCGGAAGAGCTCGCGAAGCGCCTCTGAGCCGACGTGGAGGGCCCCTGTCACCCGAGCCGACTCCGGTGACAGGGGCCTTCTGCTGTCCGAATGAGACCTGAGCCGCTGCAACGACCCGGACCCACCGCGCAGGCGGCCGGGGAGTGGTTCCGCCGCCACCCGCCCACCTAGGGTGGTCGGCATGGCGGAGAGCGACGAGCAGTACGACGCGCTGGGGGCGGTCTACGAGCGCGCCAAGCACATCCCGACCGGACTGGCCGAACGCGCCACGCTGCTGTCGGCCGTCGGGGACGTGCGCGGCCGGAGCGTGCTGGACGTGGCCTGCGGCACCGGTTTCTACCCGCGGCTCTTCCACGACCTCGGTGCGACGCGGATCGTGGGCGTCGACTCGGCCGGTGAGATGGTCGGCTACGCCCGGTACGTCGAGGACCGTGAACCGCGCGGCATCACCTACGCCCAGCACGACGCCACGAGCCTGCCGGTGCTCGGCGAGTTCGACGTCGTCACGGCCGTGTGGCTGCTCGGGTACGCCGACGACGTGCGCGCGCTCGACGTCATGATCGGCAACTTGACCGCGAACCTCGCGCCCGGCGGGCGGCTCGTCGTCGTGGTGCCGAACCCGGACGGCGACTGGGACCTGTTCGCGCAGTACGGCCGCTACGGCTACGAGATCACCCGCACCGGGCCGATGGACGTCAAGCAGCCGGTCGGCGTGCACGTGCTGGGCGACCCGCCGTTCGACTTCGACTCCTTCTTCTGGGAGCGCGGCGTGTTCGACGAGGCGTTGCGGCGTGCCGGGCTCGTGGACGTGACGCGCCACCCCGTCGTGCTGCCGGACGACGACCGCGGCGCCGAGTTCTGGGAACCGCTGCGGACCTCGCCGAGCTTCGCGGTCTTCAGCGCGGCGGAGGGCGAGTCGTGATCGTCCTGGCGGTCGACCTCGGCACCACGGCCACGAAGGTGGTCGCGGTGGACGAGCAGGCGCGCGTGGTCGCCTCGACCGAGCGCAGATATCCCATGCGCACCAGCGGTCTTGAGGCGACGCACGACCCGCTGGTGGTGCTCGCGGCAGCGTTCGACGCGCTGCGCGAGCTGGCCTCCGACGACGTGCGCGCCATCGCGTTGACCGGCGCGATGCACACGATCATGGGGCTGGACGCGGACCTCAGGCCCGTCACCGAGTCGCTCAGCTGGGCCGACAACCGCGCGGTCGAGCAGACGGAACGGTTGCGCGGCACCGAGGAGGGGCGCGAGCTGCACCGGATGACCGGCGCGCCGATCCACTCGTTCACGCCGCTGATGAAGCTCGCCTGGTTCCACGAGAACGGCGTGCGGGCCGCGAAGTGGTGCGAGATCAAGGACTTCGTGCACCTGCACCTGACCGGCGTGCTGCTGAACGAGCACTCGTCCGGCTCCGGCACGGGCCTGATGGACATCCACTCGCTGCAGTGGCACGCGCCGTCGCTGGAGTTCGCCGGGGTCACCGCGGACCAGCTCCCGCCGCTCGTCGACCCCACGCACGCCACCCCGTTGACCGCGGAGATCCCGGGGCTGCGCAAGGGGATTCCGGTCGTCGTCGGCGGTGGCGACGGGCCGTTGGGCAACCTCGGCGTCGGCGCGGCCACGCCCGGCGCGGGGGCGGTGTCGCTCGGCACCTCGGGTGCGCTGCGGGTGGCCCAGCTGGGACCGGGCATCGACGACCAGGGCCGCACGTTCAGCTACGCCATCGCCGAGGGGCTGTGGGTGCGGGGCGGGGCGATCAGCAACGGCGGTGTGGTCGCGCAGTGGGCGTCCGAGACGTTCGGCGTCCCGGTCGGCGACCTGCTCGACCAGGCGCTGCACGCCGACTCCGACGGGCTGGTGGCGCTGCCGTACCTGCTCGGCGAACGCGCGCCGTGGTGGGACCCGACCGCGCACGCCGCGTTGCTCGGCCTGCGCCGCGAACACACGCCGGCGCAGATCACCAAGGCCCTCGTCGAGGGCGCCTGCCAGCAGCTCGCGCTCGTGCTCGACGCCGTTCCGCTGGTCGAGTCGATCCGGATCACCGGCGGGGCGTTCCGCGCGCAGGTCTGGGCGCAGGTGCTGGCGAACGCGCTGGGGATGCCGTTGCACCTCACCGAGGACAGCGGCGGCTCGGCCGTGGGCGCCGCGCTGCTGGCGTGGCGGTCGCTGGGCGTGATCGAGTCGCTGACCGTCGACCTCGTGCGGCCGATCAGGACGATCACGCCGGACCCGGACGCGATCACGCGGTACGCGATGGCCCGGCCGTTCGTGGCGAAGGCCTACCGGGCGCTGGAGGACCTCTACTCCGTGTGATCTTGAGTACATCAAGAAAACGCGCTGTTAAATCATTAGCCAGGCAAAGTAAGCATGGGGTGTGAACCTCGCCCCGTTCAAACACGTCCTCGCGCTGCCCAGGGTCCGCCCGCTGGTGCTGTTGATGTTGTTTGCGCGGATGCCGTCGGCGGCGACCGGCGTGATCCTCACGTTGCACGTCGCCGTCACGCTGGACAAGGGCTACGGCGCGGCCGGGCTCGTCGGCGCGGCCGGCACCGTCGGCATGGGGCTGGGCGCCCCGCTGATGGGCAAGCTGATCGACGAACGCGGCCTGCGCACGATGCTCGCGCTGAGCGTCACGGCGTCGGGCACGTTCTGGCTGGTCGCGCCGTTGATGTCGTACTGGGTGCTGCTGGCGGCGTCGTTCGCCGTGGGCCTGCTCAGCGTGCCGATGATGTCGGTCGGCCGGCAGATCGTCACCGCGCTGGTGCCGGTGGCGCAGCGCCGGGTCGCGCTGTCGCTCGACTCGATCTCCGTCGAGCTGTCGTTCATGGCCGGTCCCGCGCTCGGGGTGTTCGTGGCGACCCGGTTCTCCACCAGCGCGGCGCTGGTCTCCATCGGCATCTCGATCCTGGTCGCGGGTGTCCTGCTGTACGCGGCGAACCCGCCGATGGTGCACCAGGACGAGGTCCTCGACGGCCCGAAGCCGCGGGTGCGGGAATGGCTGCGCGGTCCGGTCGTCGGGGTGTTCGTGGTGTGCGCGGGTGCGACGCTCTGCCTGGTGGGCATGGAGGTCTCGACGATCGCGAGCCTGGAGCACGCCGGCAAGCAGAGCTGGCTCGGGATCGCGTTCTTCGCGATGTGCGCGTCGTCGATCACCGGCGGCCTGGTCTACGGCGGCGTGAAGCGGACGCCGAGCGTGCTCGTGCTGCTGGCGTTGATGGGGCTGTTCGAGATGCCGGTGGGACTGGGCGACGGCAGCGTGCTGTGGCTGTGCCTGCTGCTCATCCCGATGAACCTCATGTGCGCGCCGCTGATCGCGGCGTCCGGCGAGCACATCAGCCGGCTCGCCCCGGCCACGGCACGCGGGCTCGCCATGGGGTTGCAGGGCTCGGCGTTCACCATCGGCAGCGCGATCGGCTCACCGCTCGCCGGCGTGGCGATCGACCACGGCGGCGCACCGCTCGGGTACGTGGTGGTCGGCGCGGGCGGGCTGGCGGTGGCGGGGATCGGCTGGCTGCTCGCCCGGCGGCGCGACCGCGTGCCGGCCTGACGAAGGCCCCTCCGCGGAGGGGCCTTCCCGTTCTCAGGAGGTCAGCTTCGCCTTCACCGCGGCGGCCACCCGGCCACCCTCGGCGCGACCGGCCACCTCGGCGTTGACGGCCTTCATGACCTGACCCATCTGCTTCGGGCCGGGCGTCTCACCGGACTGCTCGGCCAGCGCGGCCACCGCCCTGTCCACAATGGACGCGATCTCGGCGTCGTCGAGCTGCTTCGGCAGGTACGCCTCCAGAACGGCGAGCTCGGCCCGCTCCAGCTCGGCCTTCTCCGCGCGCCCAGCGCCCGCGAAGGCCTCCGCGGCCTCCTTGCGCTTCTTGGCCTCGCGCATCAGCACCTTCACGACCTCGTCGTCGCTGAGCACACGGGCCTGCTCGCCCGCGACCTCCTCGTTCGTCACCGCCGTGAGGGCCATGCGCAGAGCGCCGGCCGTGACCGTCTCCCTGGCCTTCATGGCCGCAGTCAGGTCGTTCTGCAGCCGCGTCTTCAACTCCGCCATGGCGCAGAACGGTACCGCCCGCCGGATGCGGCGCCGATCGAGTTATCCGTCTTCCGTACCCTTGACACGTGAACAAGCTCGGCCGCGCGCTCCTCGCCACGACCGCCCTCGGCACCGCGACCATCGCGTACGCGGCGGGAATCGAGAGAAGGCACTGGACCCTGCGCACCGCGACGGTCCCCGTTCTCGCCCCCGGCGCCAAGCCGATGAGGGTGTTGCACATCTCAGACCTGCACATGACCCCGAACCAGGTCTCCAAGCAGCGCTGGGTCGCCGCGCTGAACGACCTGGACCCGGACCTGGTCGTGAACACCGGCGACAACCTCGCCCACAAGGACGCCGTCCCCGCCGTCCTGCGCGCACTGGGCCCCCTGCTGGACCGCCCCGGCCTCTTCGTCTTCGGCAGCAACGACTACTACGCCCCGCGGATGAAGAACCCGGTCCGCTACCTGCTGCCCTCGGCCAAGACCAAGCGCATCCACGGCGTCACCCTCCCGTGGCGCGACCTGCGCGCCGGGATGATCGAACGCGGCTGGCACGACCTCACCCACGTCCGCCGCTCCATCGAGGTCGCAGGCCAGACCGTGTTCGCCGCGGGCCTCGACGACCCGCACCTCAAGCGCGACCGCTACGCCGACATCGCCGGCACCCCGGACCCCAGGGCCGCCCTGCGCCTCGGCGTCACGCACTCCCCGGAACCCCGCGTCCTCGACCCGTTCGCCGCCGACGGCTACGACTTCGTGATGGCGGGCCACACCCACGGCGGCCAGCTCCGCGTCCCGTTCTACGGCGCCCTGGTCACGAACTGCGAGCTCGACCGCGGCCGCGCCCGCGGCGTCTCCCGCTGGGGCTCCCACATGTGGATGAACGTGTCGGCCGGCATGGGCACCTCGCCCTACGCCCCGGTGCGTTTCTGCTGCCCTCCGGAAGCCTCGCTGCTGACCCTCGTTCCGAGGCCGGTCATGCCTGGTCAGGGCCGTAATGAGGGGGTCCGATTCGGAGCTGGGAAGAACATGATGTAGAGTTCTACTCGTTCCCACCGGGGTGTGGCGCAGCTTGGTAGCGCGCTTCGTTCGGGACGAAGAGGTCGCAGGTTCAAATCCTGTCACCCCGATGAAGATAGATACAGGTCAGCCCCTGTCCACAGCAGACGTGGACAGGGGCTGATTTGTGCTTCAGGGCCTCTCCTAAACGGTTTGGGAGAAATTTGGGAGAACAACTCTCCAAGAGGTCACTTCGGTGGGGCGCGGAAGCATCTTGAGAGGCGCTCAGTAAGCGTCGTGAACCGTAAGGCCCATCAGCCTGCTCATCGACGGGCCGTACGGCCGCACCTGGGCCCCACAGCGCGGGACCCAAGCTAGAAGATCGCTCCCTGACCGTGCGCTGGTGGCTGCTCGACCGAGAGCCCAGGAATCATGTCAGCGATCTTCAAAATCCCGCCGTCCCACGTGTAGAGCTTGGGACACTTCCACGCCAGAGCCACCGCAACAACGCAGGCGTCGGCGCCCTTCAGGTTGTGATCCGTCGCCAGACGTGCGGCCTGTCCTGCAACGCGTTCGGTGATGTCAGCGACGAGGTACTCGCTGTCTTTGATCCACTGCTGTGCGAGCGCGATCCTCCGCTTGCGCTCGGCCGCTCCGCCCTCATCACCTCGTATCTGGCCAGCGCCAGCGATCTCAGCGATCACCAGAGCTGGCAACAGAACGCGGTGCTGCTGGCCGTCGAGACGAAGGATCTGGACGGACCTGGCGTGCCGATCTGTGTCGGTGGGAGCAAGCACATCGACGATCACGCAGCTGTCGACCACCACGAGCGGTGGTGGTGGTTTAGCCACGCTGCCGCCCAACCCAATCCACGGCGTCCATTCCTTCTGTCCAGTCAGAACCGAACAAGCCGATCACGTCGTCCAGAGATACCCGCGACTCGGGAGTCTCTAGCGAGGTCAGACCTTCCAGGGCGATGGACTCGACCTGGTCGTGAATGTTTCGCGTGACTCGGCCCCAGGCTTCGACTTCCTGGTCCAACGCGCCCCGCACGTCGGCCGCTAGCGCACTCGGGAAGGTGACGGTCACGATCTTGCCGGTTCGGTAGTCGCGGAGCGCGGCTGTGTGCTGGTGGCCGTTGTACCGGTACAACTCGCCACGAACAGAGCCAAGCGAAGGCGCTGGAGGTTCGATGCTCTCTCGCGCGTGCAGCGCCAGCTGCTCATCGAGCGGCGCAAGCGCGTCATCGATCTGTAGCCAGATCCCTTCAACACCTGCACGTTTCCGTACCTGGTCGAGCTCCAAGAGGCCGGCCACAGTCTCGATCGACCAGCCTCGCGGAACCACGGCCTCATGGAACAGATCCCGAAGCCCATCGCGCATCACGCCAGCAACGCGCTCTGAAGCTCGGATTCCGATCTTGGCGCTACCTACGGAAAGGCTGCTGATAGCGAGCGGTGTCGGCTCATCCTGCGGAAGGCTCCGGAGGACCTTGTCCAACGCAACGATCGCTTCGGCGACTGCACGAGGGTCGATCTGTCCGTGCGGACCCTTCAATTCCAGATTGATCACAGCTCCGTCTTCTGCTGCCTCTGATCCCACGTTGACCTCCCCTCAGCTTCCGCATCCTCATGTCCAGGATGGCACCACTACAGACCGGTGAACCTATCGATACGTGCACGCACGTTTGTTACTTCGGCCACCGGATCACTCAGACGGGCTATCTACTGCACGGTCCTGGCCACAGTGTCGTCCGCCCAGCCTGGTTGGACAACCTCCCTTTCATGATCGAAAAGCAAGCCCTACGGCAACAGCAGCGCGCCATAGGGAGCCAACGGCCCTGATCTTCAAAGTGAAGGTTCCAGCAGGTCAGGGTCGTCTTGTTGCGTCCGACGTCAGCACGCGCCCTACCGTCACAGAAATCCTGTCGATTCCCCCAAAGGCGTGAAGCGACGGCCTCAAGTGGTCCTGAGAAGCTTGCCAAGCGCCACAATCGGAGACCTAGGGTTCATCGCCCGTCGTAGCTCCAACGCCTCCTTCCAGACCTCTGTGAGGTCCGCCATGAGCCGATCCCGCATCGTCTGCGTCACGTGCGAGTGCGCCCCCGCACGGTGCTGTCCAGATGCCCCATGCGCTCGTCCTGGAGCGGCCTGGGCACTCCGAGCTCCACGAGCAGCGTCTTGTGCGTGTGGCAAAGACCGTGCGGCGTGAGGCTGGCCGCCACAGGCAGCCACCTTGCGTTCGCACGAGCTCTCGGCGCCGACCGCCGGCGGCTGCTGCGGGCCTCGCTGGGACACGGTCTGATGCGCAGAGTCGAAGGTCCCGCACTTCCCGGAAAAAAGTAGTGAATCCACGCTCAAACATCACACGATCGGGCGACACGTATCGACACGGACGGCCGCAGCAGTCACCGTGAGTTCACGGTCACAGCGCCATCGTTTCAGGTCAAACATGCGGAACGGCCACGTAGCGTTAGCCCCTACGAGTGAAGGTTGACGATTCAAGTCACGTTGCGTAACAGGCGCCAAGATCGACGCGACAAGCTGGACGACGTGTTCGGCACTTGTTGAACAAATCGGGAGACGCTCCATGAACTCCGCCACCGCTGCGAAACCCCTTCACAAGTCGTGGCTCGTCGTAGCCGCCAAGACCGTTGTCGTGCTGCAAGCGCTGGCGATCGTGTACCTGCAGACGTCGGTGTGGGTGACCGTCGCCGTCGTCGCCGCTGTCGTCGTCGTGTTCGCGGCGGTCAAGGCGCTCGGCCGGGCGTCGAAGCAGGTCGACCGGATCTTCGAGGAAGAGCTCGGCTGAGCCGTGGGACCGGCGCTAGCTGAGGAACCCCCGCGGGCAGTCCCTCGGGGAACCGCTCCAGCGCCACGCCCGCCGCGGCGGCCAGCGCCTCCAGTGCCGACGTCTCCGACTCGGACGCGGTGTGCGGCACCGCCCAGTAGCACCCGATCGCCCCGATGGGCAGCGGCCGCAGGATCGGCGTCACGACCAGGCTCCGCACGAACGTCGGCCGGTACGCCTCCTGCGGGATGCGCGCGTCGAACCGGATGTCGGTGATCACGACGGTCTTGCGGTTCAGCATCGCCCAGCCGCTGATGCAGTTCGCGGCGGGGAAGCGCTGGCCCTTCCACAACGGGCTCATCGAGTCCTCGTCCGCGTAGTAGCAGAGGTCGCCGTCCAGCAGCACGAGGGTCGCGCCGTGGGAGCGCAGCAGCGAACGGGCCGTCGTGCGGACGATCCGCTGCACTTCCTCCAACGAGGTCGCCTGGTCGAGCAGTTCCGTCGTGTCGGGCATTCGTCAACGTTAACGCGCACGAAGCTGCGCAGCCAGGGATTCCGGTCCCGCCGGACCGCCCCTGACCTAGTGTTGGGTTGTGACGACGCACCCCGCTCCAGAGGTTCCGGACCAGCTCTTCGACGACCCCGCCGCGGAGACCACGTGGCGCGAACGGTTCACCGCACCCCGGATGAGCCTGCCCGGCTGGGCCGATGACGCACCCGACCGCGCGCTGTACCTGTCCAACGCGAGCGGGGTGTGGGAGATCTACTGCTGGGACCGCGCCACCGACGAGCACCGCAGGGTCACCGACCGCCCGAACGGCACGTCGCACGGCACGCTGAACCCGGACGGCACCGAGATCTGGTGGTTCGACGACCACGACGGCGACGAGTTCGGCGTCTGGGTGCGCGAGCCGTTCCACGCCGACGGCAGCAAGGCCGAGCCCGCCGTGGAGGGCGTGACCGCCGGCTACCCGGCGGGGCTGGAGATCGGCCGCGAGCTCACGGCCGTCGCCGCATCGACCGACGACGGCACCACCGTCTGGCTGGCGCGCGGCGACCGCACCGAGGTGGTCTACCGCAACGAGAACGACGCCGGTGTCACCGCGCTCGCCAAGGACGAGTCGCTGGTCGCCATCGCGCACTCCGAGCACGGCGACAACCGGCACATGGCGTTGCGCGTGCTCTCCACCGCGGACGGTTCCACCGCGGCCGAGAAGTGGGACGGCAAGGGCAAGGGCCTCGACGCCGTCTCGTTCAGCCCGGTCCGCGGCGACCAGCGCCTGCTCGTGCTGCACGAGCGCCGCGGTCGCGAGGAGCTGCTCGTGTGGGACGTCGCCGCCGACACCGAGCAGGAGATCGTCCTCGACCTGCCGGGCGAGGTCGCGGCCGACTGGTACCCGGACGCCTCGGCGTTGCTGATCGTCCACACGCACCACGCGCGCAACACCGTGCACCGCTACGACCTCACGACCGGTGAGCTGTCCACCCTGGACACCGCGCCCGGTGTGATCGGCTCGGCCGGCGTGCGTCCCGACGGCACCGTCGAGTACTCCTGGTCGTCCGCGTCGAACTCGACCGTGATCCGCGCGCTGTCGGCCGACGGCACCGAACGCGTCCTCGTCGAACCCGCCGGCTCCCGCCCGGCCACGTCGCAGCCGCTGGAGGACGTGTTCGTCGGCGACGTCCACGCGCTGGTCTCGCGCCCGGCGGGGGAGGGCCCGTTCCCGACCGTCTTCATGGTCCACGGCGGCCCGCACTCCTCCGACGAGGACCGCTTCTCCGCCTACCGGGCCGTGTGGCTCGACGCGGGCTTCGCGATCGTCCACGTGAACTACCGCGGCTCCACCGGGTACGGCTCGAAGTGGCGCGACGCCATCGAGGGCCGCCCCGGTCTCACCGAGCTGGAGGACATCGCCGCCGTCCACGACTGGGCCGTCGAGTCCGGTCTGGCCGACCCGGCGCGGGTCGTGCTGAACGGCGCCTCCTGGGGCGGCTACCTGACGCTGCTCGGCCTCGGCACCCAGCCGGAGCGCTGGGCCGTCGGCATCGCGGGCGTCCCGGTGGCCGACTACCTCGCCGCCTACGAGGACGAGATGGAACCGCTGCGCGCCTTCGACCGCGCGCTCTTCGGCGGCTCCCCGGAGGACCTGCCCGACCTGTACCGCGAGTGCTCGCCGCTCACCTACGTCGACCGGGTCACCGCGCCGGTGCTGGTCCTCGCGGGCGAGAACGACCCCCGCTGTCCGATCAGGCAGATCGACAACTACCTCGACGCCCTCGCGGAGCGCGGTCACACCTACGAGATGTACCGCTACGACGCGGGCCACGGCTCGCTGGTGGTCGCCGAGACCATGCGCCAGACGGCTGCTGAGGTGGACTTCGCCCGCCGCCACCTGGCGGGGTAGCCGCGGAACGGGGCCCTCCCGCCACGGTGGGAGGGCCCCGCCCGGGCCGGGAAATCACCTTGCCCGCGGGGTGACGATGTGGGGGTGAACCTCGCCCCCTTCCGGACCGTCCTCGCGCTGCCCGGTGTGCGGTCGCTGATGCTGCTGGTGCTGCTCGCGCGGATCGCCCCGACGGCGGCGGGCGTCACGGTGACGCTGCACGTCGTGACCTCGCTCGACAAGGGGTACGCGGCGGCGGGTGCCGTCGGGTTCGCGACCATGGTCGGCATCGGGCTCGGGTCGCCGCTGATGGGGCGGTTGATCGACCTGAGGGGTCTGCGGACCACCCTGGCCGTCAGCGCGGTCGTCGAGGGCGCGTTCTGGCTGACCGCGCCGATGATGAGCTACTCCCTGCTGCTGCCGCTGGCGTTCGCCAACGGGTTGTTCTCGGTGCCGGTGATGTCGATCGGCCGGCAGGCCCTCACGGCACTGGTGCCGGAACCGCAGCGCAGGCCCGCGTTCTCCCTCGACTCGATCTCCGTCGAGCTGTCGTTCATGGTCGGGCCGGCGGCGGGCGTGCTGCTCGCGACGAAGTTCTCGACCGGCCTGGCGCTCGTCTCCGTCGGCGTGGCGATCGTGCTCGCCTGCGTGCTGCTGTACGTGGTGAACCCGCCGCTGGTGCACGAGGACGAGGTGAGCGCGGAGCCGGCGCCGCGCTGGCAGGAGTGGCTGCGCGGGCCGATGGTCGCGGCGCTGATCATCCCGTTCGGGGCGACGATGGTGCTGTCGGGCATGGAGCTCGCCGCCATCGCCAGCCTGGAGCACGCCGGCCGGCAGGGCTGGCTCGGCGTGCTCTTCGTGGTGATGTGCGCGGCGTCGGCGTTCGGCGGGCTCGCCTACGGCGGTCTGCGGCGCGTGCCGGGAGGCGTGGTCCTGCTCGCGGGCATGGCGGTGCTGGAGCTGCCGGTGGGTCTCGGCGACGGCAACGTGGCGCTGCTGGCCCTCGCGCTGGTCCCGATGAACCTGTTGTGCGCGCCCACGATCGCCGCGTCGAGCGAGCAGATCAGCAAGCTCGCGCCCCCGTCGGCGCGCGGCGTGGCACTCGGCCTGCAGGGCTCGGCGTTCACGTTCGGGGTCGCGGCGGGACAACCGCTCGCGGGCCTCGCCGTGGACCACAGCGGGCCCGCGCTCGGGTTCGTCGTCGCGGGGCTGGCCGGACTGGTGGTCGCCGGTGTCGGCTGGCTGCTGAGCAGGCAGCGGACCGGCGACCGCGGTCAGGCCGTCTCGGCCACGTCCTGAGCGGAGTTCGCGAGGGCCAGGCCGGTCCGCAGCGCTCCGACGGCCTCCGACACGGCCTCGCGGAAGATCCCGCCGACGCCGAGCACGTTCGCGAACCCGTGGAACAACCCCTCGTGCCGGCGGAGGACCACCGGAACGCCCTCGGCGGCCAGTCGTTCGGCGAACGCCTCGCCCTCGTCGCGCAACGGGTCGTAGCCCGCGGTCGCGACGTAGGTCGGCGGCAGCCCGGACAGGTCGTCGGCCAGCATGATCGACAGGCGCGGGTCGTGCCGGTCGCGGCCGCCGGAGCTGTACTGGTCGAGGAACCAGTCCATCTTCTCGTCGGTCAGGAAGAACCCGTTGCCGAAGACCTCCCGCGACCGGCGCCGCACCGACGCGTCCACGCCGGGGTAGAAGAGCAGCAGGAACGCCACGTCGACCTCGGCGCCGTGCGCGGTCACCGCGGCCAGGTTGCCACCCGCGCTGTCCCCGCCGAGCGCGATCCGGCGCGGGTCGACGCCCAGGTCCTCCGCCTTGGCCACGGCGTAGCGCAGCACCTCGGCCGCGTCGTCGGCCGCCGCGGGGAACGGGTGCTCCGGCGCGAGCCGGTAGTCCGCGGCCAGCACCCGCACGCCCGCCTCCCGCGCGAGGAACCGGCACAGGTTGTCGTGGCTCTCCAGGCTGCCGGTCACCCAGCCGCCACCGTGGTAGAAGATCAACAACGCGGAGCCGGGAGCCAGCCCGGCCGGCGTGTAGAGCCGCCCGGCGAACTCCCCGATCGCGAGGTCGCGGGTACCCACACCGGTGATCTTCCGACCGGAGACGAGCTTCGAACTCAACTCCAGGTCTAGTCGGCTCTCCGATGCTGTCCTCGTGCGCCACCCGGTGCCGGACAGCTGCTGGAGGCGCAGCAGCAACTGGGCCTCGGGGTGCAGGTCCTGACCGTCCAGCCGGATCGGTCGGCCGGCGATCAGGCGGCGCACGGGAGCGGGCAGACCGAACGCGAAGCGCAGGGCGCCGACCAGGACGCCGGCCCGGAAGTTCGACATGTGGTGCACGTTACTCGCGAGTAGTGCTGGATCTCCAGGTATCTGGAGGTGGAAGGATCGACGTCATGACGGTGACGGTGGTGGGCATCGGCGGCTCGATCAGGTCCGACTCGCAGTCCGAGCGGGCGCTGAGGGTCGCACTCGAGGGTGCCCGCGAGCTCGGCGCGCGGACCATCCAGTACAGCGGCCCCGAGCTGGTGCTGCCGTTCTACGACCCGTCCGTGCCGGAACGCACGGACATCGCGAGGAAGATGGTCGAGGACCTGCGCAGGGCCGACGGGGTGATCCTCGTGTCGCCCGGCTACCACGGCACGGTCTCCGGCCTGGTCAAGAACGCCCTCGACTACATCGAGGACCTGCGCGACGACGACCGCCCCTACCTCGACGGCCGCGCGGTCGGCACGATCACCGCCGCCTACGGCTGGCAGGCCGCGGTCAACACGCTCGCGGCGGTCCGCTCGATCGTGCACGCGCTGCGCGGGTGGCCCACGCCGCTGGGCGCCGCGATCAACTCCGCGCAGGTCAAGTTCGACGGCGACGGCTCCTGCTCGGACTCCGACGTCGACCGGAACCTGCGGGTCATCGGCCGCCAGGTCGTCGAGTTCGCGCTGCGCCACGCGTCACCCGTTGACGTGAACTGAGTCACCATCGGGCAGATAAGTCGTGCGCGATGCGTTCTCCCCGGTGGAAGCAACGTCCACTGACTCAAGGGAGAGCGGAATGGAAGCGCTGTACACGGCTGAGGCGACTGCTTACGGCGAAGGCCGCAACGGCGAGGTGCGCTCCTCCGACGGTGTGATCGACGAGGTCCTGTCGGTCCCGAAGGAGATGGGCGGCCCCGGCGGGGACGCGACCAACCCGGAGCAGCTCTTCGCGGCCGGGTACTCGGCGTGCTTCAACTCCGCCATCGCAGCCGTCGCGCGCGCCGGGAAGGTTCAAGTTGCGTCCTCCGAGGTAACCGCCAAGGTGGGTATCGGATCCAACGGGGCCGGCGGCTTCCAGCTCGCCGTCGAGCTCGCGGTGAAGATCCCCGGACTCGACCAGGCGGTCGCGGAGAAGCTCGTCGAGCAGGCCCACCAGGTCTGCCCGTACTCGAACGCGACGCGCGGCAACATCGAGGTGGCGCTCACCGTCACCGTCTGAGGAGGCGCGTTCAACAATGGCCAAGAACCCGATCACCAGCCCGCTCCCCGACGCCGACCGTGACGCCGTGGGGGCAGTGCTGCAGGCAACGCTCGTCGACCTCGTCGACCTGTCCCTGATCGGGAAGCAGGCGCACTGGAACGTGATCGGCAAGAACTTCCGCAGCGTCCACCTGCAGCTCGACGAGCTGGTCACCGCGGCGCGCACCGCCGCGGACCAGGTCGCCGAACGCGCGGCCGCTCTCGGCGTCACCCCGAACGGCACGGCGAGGACCATCGCCGAGTCGTCCGGCGTGCCCGAGATCGAGACCGGCTGGCTGAAGGAGGACCAGGTCGTCACGGCGATCACCAACTCCCTGGGCAAGCTCATCGCCCGCATGCGCTCCCGCATCGACGAGACCGACAAGCCGGACCTCGTCACCCAGGACCTGCTGATCGGCATCACGCAGGAGCTGGAGCAGGCGCACTGGATGTGGCAGGCCCAGTCCGCCTAGGACGCAGCCGGACGAAGACGACCAGGGCCCTCCCGCTCGAACGGCGGGAGGGCCCTGTCGGCTACCTGCGGGGTGGTCCACCCGGCTCGGTGGGCAGGGTGATCGGCGGCCCCGGGTTCGGGTCACCGGGACCCGGCGGCTGACCGCTCGTCGGTTCGGTCGGCACCGGCGGCGGCACGTAGCCGGACGAGACCGACAACGTGATCACCGTGCCGCGCAACGCGTTGCCGCGCGGCGACTGGCTGACGACGGTGCCCTTGGACTGCTCGGAGTTGACGGTCTGCTGGCTCGTCTTGTAGCCCGCCTGCTCCAGCACCCGCACCGCGTCGTTGACCTGGCGGCCGACGACGTCCGGGATCTGGATCTCGCGGCCGCCCTTGAGGTAGCGCTGCTCGACCGGCGCGAGCTGCGACACCGGCAGGTCGCCGTGGACCTTCGACATCGTGTCGAACCACGTGCGGGCCGGGACGGTGCCGCCGAAGATGTTGCCGTTGCCGCACAGGCGGGGTGCGCCGCCGACGCAGATCGGGCGCGGCGCGGTGCCGTCGTTGAACGTCTGCACCGCACCCGCGAAGTCCGGGGTCGCGCCGATGAACGCGGCCGACTTGTACTCCTCGGTGGTGCCGGTCTTGCCGATCATCGGGCGGGTCCACTTGAACGCGCGGGCGGCGGCCGCGGCCGTGCCGTTGCCCAGGTCGTCCTTGCTCATGCCCATCGCCAGGCCGTTGGCCAGGCCCTCGTTGACGACCTGCTCGCACGGCGCCTCGTTGACCGGCACGGGCTTGCCGTTGCGGTCGAGCACCTTCGCGAGCGGGGTCGGCGGGCACCACTTGCCGCCGGACACGATGGTCGCGGCGACGTTCGCGAGCTCCAGGGTGGACACCGGGGCGGGCGAGAGGGTGAACGAGGCGTTGCCGCCGTTCTGCTTGTAGAACTCGGTCTGCGAGATGCGGTTCTGCTTGTCCTTGGCCTTCGGGTCCGGCCGCATGCCCTGCAGGTTCGTCGCCATCGTGTCGCGCATGCCCAGCCGCGACGCCATGTCGACCACGGCGTCCATGCCGGTCTGCTCCTCGAGGATCACGAAGCCGGTGTTCGGCGAGGTCTGCAACGCCTGCTGCAACGACATCGACGACGGGTAGCTCGAGTCGAAGTTCGACAGGCAGTACCAGCGGGTGCTGGGCTCACCGGTGCTCGGGCAGCGCTGGGCACCGCCCTTGAAGACCCGCGAGGTGTAGGACGTCGGCGTCGCGATGGTGTTCTCGATGCCCAGGCCCTTCTCCAGCGCCGCGGCGGCGGTGAAGACCTTGTAGACGGAGCCGGCGCCGAACTTGTTCTCCACGCCGCTGGGCAGGTCGAACGTCGTCTGGTTCAGGTCGGCCTTCAGGCCGTAGTCGCGGTTGGCCACCAGCGCGAGCACGTCGTGGCGCTCCTTGCCGGGCTTCACGACGGCCATGGTGTTCGCGATCCCGGGCGTGCCCTTGGCGACCCCCGCCTCCGCCGCCGCCTTGGCCTGCGCGGTGATCCCTCTGTCCAAAGTGGTCTGGACGGTGTAGCCGCCGGTGCGCAGCTGTTCTTCGCTGAAACCCGCGCGTTGCAGGTAGTTCACGACGTAGGAACAGAAGAAGCCGTTTTCCGGTCCGGCGCCCACACAACCGTTCGGCGGGGTGCGCACCGGGTTCGCCAGGCCGAGGCCTTCCTTCTTCGCCGCCTCACCCGCGTCGCGCGACAGCTTGTCGTTCTCGACCATCCTGTCGATCACTTTGTTGCGCCGCTCCAGCGCTTTGTCCGGATACGCTTCGGGGTCGAGTGCTGACGGGCTGTTGACCATTCCGGCGAGCATCGCGGCCTGGGGAACCGTCAACTTGTCGGGCGTGGTGTTGAAGTAGGCCTGGGCGGCCGCCGCGATCCCGTAAATGGTCGAACCAAATGGGACGACGTTGAGGTAGCGGGCGAGGATCTCCTCCTTGCCCAGCTTCCGCTCCAGCTGCAGGGAGATCCGGGCCTCGCGCATCTTGCGCGCGATGGTCTGCTCCTGCGCCTTGGCCTGCTCCAGCTTGTTGTTCCGCGCCACGACGTGGACCAGGTAGTTCTTGACGTACTGCTGGGTCAGCGTGGACGCGCCCTGCGTCACGGCGCCGCTGACCTGGTTCGTCAGACCGGCGCGGATGGTGCCCTTCCAGTCCACGCCCTGGTGCTCGTAGAACCGGCGGTCCTCGACCGAGATCAGCGCCGCCTTCATGGTCGGCGAGATCTTCTCGGGCGGTGTCAGGACTCTGTACTGGTCGTACAGGTAGGCGATCGGGGCGCCCTCCCTGTCGGTGACCGTCGTGATCAGCGGTGGGTCCGTGGTCACGAGGTCGGCGGAGATGCTGTCCACGGTGTCGCTGGCCCGGTTCGACACCAGACCGGTCGCGCCCACGACTGGGAACAGCATGCCGGCGAGGAGAACCCCAGCCAGCAGGCACAGGCCGAGCATCTTGAGCACGCCATTCCTGACTCGCACGCGCCTCAGCGTACGCCGTACACGAACGGGTGAAGGTGATCAGTAAGGGCCGTTACTCAGCATGAGTAGACATACGCAAGACAGGTAACAGTCGGGTGACCCAGGCTTGGAAGGGGAACCGAACGGCACTACAGTCCGTCAACGTCCAAGGAATGCAGTCGTAGCTCGAACGCTACGGCATCCGTGGCAGGGGTGTGGCGGATTTCCACATTTGGACAGCACTGAGGAGTGGGGGATATGAACCAGGGGGATTGGCGTATCAACGCTTCGTGTCGTGATGAGGAGCCGGATCAGCTCTTCGTGCGCGGTGCGGAGCAGCGCAAGGCGAAGCTCGTGTGCCTCGGTTGTCCGGTGCGCATGGAATGCCTGGCCGAAGCGCTCGACAACAGGATCGAGTTCGGTGTCTGGGGCGGCATGACGGAGCGTGAACGACGCGCTCTCCTGCGTCGCCGTCCCGACGTGACGTCCTGGTACGAATTGCTCGACAATGCGCGCCAGGAACACCACGAGGACACGCGGGTCGGCTAGTTCCGCGGCTCCGCACGGAAGATCAACGAGGCTCTACTCCCCGGCGAGCCGGCGGCCGATCTCGCGCAGGCCGTCGAGGTCGTGCACGTCCGCGGGCAACGCGGGCACGCCGACCAGGGCGACACCGGGGTGGGCACGCGTGAACCGGGCCAGCAGCCGCTTCTCCCGATCGGCGACCGCCACCCGGTCCGCGTGCAGCCGGAGCACCGCCGCCGCGAGCGGCGCCTCACCGGAACGGTCGAGGTCGTCCGCCGCGGCGTGGGCCTTCGCCGCGGGCAGGTCCGCCGCCAGCACGGGGTGGGTCCTGTTCGCGACGAGCCCGCACAACGGCATGTTCTCCGCGCTGAGCCGCTCCACGAAGTAGCTGGCCTCGCGCAGCGCGTCCGGCTCCGCCGCCGCCACCACCACGAAACCGGTGCCCGGCGAGCGGAGCAGCTCGTACGTGCGCTGGGCCCGTTCGCGGAACCCGCCGAACATGCTGTCGAAGGCCTGCACGAACGTCGACGCGTCCTGCAGCAGCTGGCCGCCGACGATCGTCGACACCGCGCGCGTGAACAGGCTGAAACCGGTGCCGACGATCTTCAGCAGGCCCCGGCCGCCGGCGCGCGCCGGTGCCGAGAGCATGCGGATGAACCTGCCGTCGAGCACAGTGGACAGCCGCTGCGGCGCGTCCAGGAAGTCGAGCGCCGACCGGCTCGGCGGGGTGTCGACGACGATCAGGTCCCACTCGTCCGCGGCCACCAGCTGGCCCAGCTTCTCCATCGCCATGTACTCCTGCGTGCCGGAGAACGACGACGAGATGGTCTGGTAGAAGGGGTTCGACAGGATCTGGTCGGCCCGGTCGCGCCCGGCGTGGGTCAGCACCATGTCGTCGAACGTCCGGCGCATGTCCAGCATCATCGCGAACAGCTCGCCCTTGGGCTCGAAGCCGTCGACGACGACCTCGCGCGGGTGGTTGTCGAGCTCCCGCAGCCCGAGCGACTGGGCCAGCCGGCGTGCCGGGTCGATCGTCAGCACCACCACGCGCCGGCCCCGTTCGGCCGCCCGCAGCGCCAGCGCCGCCGCCGTCGTCGTCTTGCCGACACCACCCGACCCGCAGCACACGAGCACGCGCGTGGCCGGGTCGTCGAGCAGCGGGTCGAAGTCGAGCCTGTTCACCGCACACCCGCCGCGACCAGCACCTCGGCCAGCTCGTAGAGCGCGGCCACGTCCACCCCGTCGGTCAGCTCCGGCAGGTCGAGCGTCGGCAGGTCCGACTCGCGCAGCAGCTCCATCGCCTCCTGCTGCGAGCGCACCCGGATGGCGTGCTCGACGGTCTCGTCCACCAGGTCGTCCAGCGTCTCCTCCGCGAGGTCCAGCCCCGCCGCCACGAGCCCGGCGCGCACCCGTGCCGCGTCCACCCTGCCGTCCGCCGCCGCGGGCAGCGACCTGGCCGGCAGCCGCGTCGGCTGCACCCGGTTCACCAGCACCGCGCCGGGCCGCAGGTCCGCGGCGTCCAGCTCGGCGACCGCGTCGAGCGTCTCGCGCACCGGCATCTCCTCCAGCAGCGCGACCAGGTGCACCGCCGTGTCACCGGAGTGCAGCAGCCGCACCACGCCCTCGCTCTGCCCCTTGATCGGCCCGACCTTCGCGAGGTCGGCCATGGCCTTCGTGACGTCCAGGAACTTCACCACCCGGCCGGTCGGCGGCGCGTCCAGCACCACCGCGTCGTAGCAGTGCCTGCCGCCGTCGCCGGTGCGGTTGACCGTCTCCTTCACCTTGCCGGTGAGCAGCACGTCCCGCAGGCCGGGGGCGAGGGTGGTCGCGAACTCGATCGCGCCCATCTTGCGCAGCGTCCGGCCGGCGAAGCCGAGGTTGTAGAACATCGCCAGGTACTCCAGCAGCGCGGCCTCGGCGTCCACGGCGAGCGCGTGCACCTCACCGCCGCCCGGCGCGGACGCGATGCGCTCCTCGGAGTAGGGCAGCGGGGCCCGGTCGAAGAGCTGGGCGATGCCCTGCCTGCCCTCCACCTCCACCAGCAGCACCCGGCGGCCCCCGGTGGCGAGCGCGAGCGCCAGCGCGGCCGCGACCGTGGTCTTCCCGGTGCCGCCCTTGCCGGAGACCACGTGCAGACGGGCTCTGGTCAGCTCCTCGGTCCACGACGTCACCCGTCCAGACTATGTGTGAATCCGGCCGGACGTGGATCGGTCGGTCAATCGACCAGGGTGAGGAAGAGAACGGCCATGGCGGTCGCCGCGACCAACGCCCACGCCACGACCGACGGCAGGAAGAACGCGATGCCCAGCGTGACGAGGGCCACGAGCACGAGCCCGATCAGCCCGGCCTGCCGGACCTGCACCCGCTGGCTGTGCTTGCGGTCCCGCACCTGGGCCATGGCGACGAGCACCAGCACCAGCCCGCCCACCGCGAACGCGCCGGTGGCGATGACGCGCCAGGTCTCCATGTGATCAAGGTAGCCCGATCGGCCGGAACCGCGCAGAGGTCGTTCGGGTGGCGGGTTAGGCTTCCGTGCATGACGAAGTGGGAGTACGCGACCGTTCCGCTGTTGATCCACGCCACCAAGCAGATCCTCGACCAGTGGGGCGAGGACGGCTGGGAGCTGGTCACCGTGCTGACCAACCCCACCGGTGAGCAGCACGTCGCGTACCTGAAGCGGGTGAAGGCATGACCTGGTCCGCTCGCCTCGACGAGCTCGGCATCGAGCTCCCCGGCGTCGCCGCCCCGCTCGCCGCCTACGTCCCGGCCGTGCAGAGCGGGTCCTGGGTGTTCACCTCCGGCCAGCTGCCGTTCGTCGACGGCCAGCTCCCGGCCACCGGCAAGGTCGGCGCCGACGTCTCCCCGGAGGAGGCCAAGGCCTACGCCCGGACGTGCGTCCTGAACGCGCTGGCGGCGGTCCACGACCTCGTGGGCGTTGACTCGATCAAGCGGATCGTGAAGGTTGTTGGCTTCGTCGCCTCCGCGGAGGGCTTCACCGGTCAGCCCGGTGTCGTGAACGGGGCGTCCGAGCTGCTGGGGGAGATCTTCGGTGACGCGGGCAAGCACGCCCGTTCCGCCGTGGGCGTCGCCGAGCTGCCGATCGGTGCGCCGGTCGAGGTCGAACTGGTCGTCGAGGTCTGAGTCTCCCGGTCCCCGTCCCGGGTTTCCGCTGAAGGGTGTGACATGTCGGACACGTGCCACGAACTGCTGCTGCGGCTCGCCGGACGCATTCCGGACGACCTGCTCTGGCGGTACCGGGACTGGGCGGCCTCGGACGCGTACGCGGTGCTCGCGCGGTCGTTGCCGCGCACGTTGCTGCACGGGCGCATCCCGCTGACCGACCACGAGATGCGCCTCCTTCAGGACGCGCTCGTGCCCTACGGGGCCGAGCCGGGGGCCGTCAGTTCGGTCAAAGGGCTGGACGAACTGCCCCCCACCGACTACACCTTCTCCCCGGAATCACCCGATCGGGTGCCGATGGGGGATTCCGCGACCGTCGTGCTCGGTGCCACGCTGCGAGGCCGCCACGGGGTCGGTGAGGTCCGTTCCTGCTGGCGCATCGGCCCCGAGGGGGTCAACCGCGTCCTGCTGGTGGCGGCCACCACCGGTCACGCGAGGCTGACCGGCGAGCTGCAGCGCGTGCTGCGGGCGCTGGGCGAGCCCGACCCGTGCGTCGAGGTCGTGCCGTCCGGTCTGGACCTGCCGCCCTACCACCGGGCGGCGCTGGCGGCATCGGAGCTGGTGTGCGCCGGCGCCGAGTCCGAGGAGCACCTGGTGCTCAGCTAAGGAGAGTTGCCGTGACGAACGACGGTGTCGGCCTGCCGGTCCGTCTGCACGATCTCCTGCTGTCGATGGCCGGGCGCGTCGACGACGACGCCCTGTCGAAGGCGCGCGAGTTCCTCGCCGTCGGAGAGCTGGACCGCGCGGTCGAGTTCCTCGTCGGCACGCTCCTGGCAGGCGGCATCCCCGTGCTGCCCGACGAGCGGGCCGCCATCACGTGGGCGCTGCACGAGGTGCGTTCCGACGCGAGCCTGACCGACCGCATGCCGGTCGTCGAGGTGCTGCCGTTCATCCGGCACCGCTTCACCTCCGACTCCGACCCGGCGGCGGACCTCGGCCCGCTGCTGTCGCGCGCGGTGTCGGTGCTGCCGGACGTGCGCGCGGTGCGCTGCGTCTGGCGTTCCTCGCCGGCCGGGGCCACCCCCGGTCCGCTGCCGCAGCGGGTCGTGCTCGTGGACGTGGGTCCGCAGGGCTTCGCGCCCGCGACCGCGTACCGGGTCGACACGGTGCTGCGCAAGGCGGGCATCCGGGCCGCGGTCGAGGTGCTGGCCGTCGGCACGCAGCTGGGCGACTACCACGCCTCCGCCGTGACGTCCTCGCGTCCGGTGCCCATCTCCGGGGCGCAGGTGGCGTCGATGCCACCACCGGCACCCGCGGGCGTGGGGCACGAGCCCACCTGGTTCGACCAGTCGGAAGAACTTCCCGCTCCGGCGCCGGTGGCCGAGCCGACACCGGCGCCGGAGCCAGTGGTGGAGGAGTCCGGCTCACGTTTTGCCCGCACGCCGTCCCTGGAGGGGTCGCAGCCCTTCCCGCCCAAGCCCGTGAAGCGGATCTCCGTGGCCCCGGCCGAGCCGGAGCCCGAACCGGAGCCGGAACCGGTGGTGGAGCTGGAGCCGGTGCCGGAGGCGTTGCCGGAGCCCACCCCGATCAACCGGGCCGAGGTCACCATGGAACTGCGCGGCGACGAGCTGGCGGCCCTGCAGGCCGCGCTGGCCGAACCGCCCGCGGAGTCGTCCGGTGTGGACGCGAACCTCAGCGAACGCGAACGCGCGTTGCTGCAGCAGCTGCACGAGGAGCTGGCGCAGCGCGAGCAGTCCGGCGCGAAGACGCCCGACGCCGGTCGCTGGCAGATCGACCGGTCATCGGCGCGTCAGTCGGCGTTCGGGGCCACGAACAACGGGCACCAGCAGCAGTGAGGGCGACTCGTGCTCCCGGGGCGGACGTCACGCCCCGGCCTTGCGCCGCGCCAGGTCGATGACCTTCTGCAGGTGCAGGCCGCGGCGCACGTCGCACTCGTGGGTGGTGGTGCCGCTGTGCACCATCGCCACGAAGTCGTCGAGCAGGTTCGTGTAGCAGTCGGAAGTGGACGTGTCGCGGCCGTTCAGCGTGCGGTGGCCGTTCGGCCCGAACACGGTGAAGTCCGTGAACGGCGGCTGCAGCGGCAACGACAGGGTGAGCGTCAGCGTGCTCGTCGCACCGCCCGCGTGCTGCAGGATCAGCTGCCACAGCCCGGTCTCCGACACGTTCGCCGCGAGCACGTCGGTGATCTCGCCCAGTGCCGCGTCCAGCAGGTCGAACGCGTGCGGGCCGATGTCGTCGAGCGCGCCCCTCTCGTGCCGCCACGGCGAGTTCGAGAACGGCCCGTCGAGCAGCGCGCCGGTCAGCCAGCGGCCGTCCGCGCCGGTCCAGCCGCCGGTGCGGTGCAGCTGCCTGAGCAGCTCCTTGGTCTCCGGGGCGTAGCGGCGGGTCAGCACGACGAGCGACGCCACGTCCGCGTCGCTCACGGCCTGCGCGAGCCGCTCGGCCACGTCCGCGGACTCGGCGATCGGCTTCTCCAGGACGACGTGCTTGCCCGCGTTCGCCGCCGTGATCGCCATCGGCGCCTGCACGCCCGGCGGCACGCAGAACGCGACGGCGTCCACAGTGGACAACATGTCCTCGTAGGACTCGAACGCCTCGGTGCCGTGGGCGTTCGCGAGCCGCTGCGCCGCCTCGGGCCTGCGGGCCCAGACGCCGGCGAGCCGGGTGCCGGGGTGGTTGGCGAGACCGGGGGCGTGGACCATCTCCGCCCACGGTCCGGCACCGACGAGTCCTACGCGCAGCTGTTCGTCCACTCGCCCATCCTGCCTCAGAGGTAGCTGGCCCTGGGGACGAAGATCTCGCCCCCGTTGTCGAACTTGAGCCGCAGGCCGTCGGGCGTGCTCTCGCGGTCGGGGTCGTGTTCCCACCCGGCGGGAACGGTCACCACGTGACCGCGGTCGGGCGTGGGCCCGAGCCAGATCTCGTAGTTGGTGCCGCCAACCACGCGCTCGACCTTCTTCACGTACACGCCGGGGGACTCGGCGGTCGGGTCGACGCTGATCACGGTCGTGCGGTCGGGCAGGAACAGCAGGACGGCCGTCACCGCCGTCAACCCCGTTCCCACCACCACGCCGAACAGGACCAGCAGCATCTTCACCAGGCAGCCGGAGACCTTCGTCGCCATCACACCATCCTCACGTCAGCGCGGTCGTACGCTCGGAGGATGCCCGAGGACATGACCTTGCCGGGAAACCTGGTACCCGCGGCGCCGGTTGCCCAACCCGTCGAACCCCGTGACGCGGTCACCGTGGTGCTGCTGCGCGACGGTGCGGCCGGGGTGGAGGCGTTCCTGCTGCGGCGGGTGAAGGGGATGGCGTTCGCGGGCGGCATGACCGTGTTCCCCGGTGGTGGCGTGGACCCGCGCGACGCGGACACGTCGGTCGCGTGGGCCGGTCCGCCGCCGTCGTGGTGGGGGTCGGTGTTCGGGGTGGACGAGTCGCTCGCCCGCGCGTTCGTGTGCGCGGCGGTGCGGGAGACGTTCGAGGAGTCCGGTGTGCTGCTGGCGGGGCCGTCCCCGTCGACGGTCGTCGCGGACGCCTCGGTGTACGCGCAGGCCCGGCAGGACCTGGTCGACCGGAAGGTGTCGCTGGCGGAGTTCCTGGCGGCCGCCGGGCTGGTGCTGCGGGCGGACCTGCTGCGGCCGTGGGCCAACTGGGTGACTCCGCGCGAGGAGCCGCGCCGCTACGACACGCGGTTCTTCGTCGCGGCCCTGCCGACCGGTCAGCACGCCGACGGCGCCACGACCGAGGCGTCCGACGCGGCCTGGCAGACGCCCGCGGAAGCGGTCCAGGACGCCCAGGAGGGGCGCCGCATGCTCATGCCGCCGACCTGGCGGACGCTGGACGAGGTCGGTGCGCTCGGCTCGGTCGCCGCGGTCATGGCCGAGGAGCGCAGCGTCGAGAAGATCATCCCCAAGCTGATCCGCGACGGTGACGTGGTCAGGGTGGTGCTCGGATGAGCGGGTCGCCGTTGATCGGGGCCCGTGCCGAGCACCCGCTGTACGGGCAGCTGCGCCAGGTCACCGCGCACGCGGCCGTGCTGCTGGCGGACAACCCGTCGCCGATGACGCTCGACGGCACCAACACGTGGCTGCTCAAGGCACCGGACGCCGGGTCGTACGTCGTGGTCGACCCCGGTCCGCTCGACCCCGCGCACCTGGAGCGCATCGCGGCGGTCGGGCCGGTCTCCGAGGTCCTGCTGACCCACGGTCACCCCGACCACTCCGAGGGGGCGCGCTCGTTCGGAGAGCTCGTCGGGGCACCGGTGCGCGCGCTCGACCCGACGTTCGTCTTCGGGTCCGAGGGCCTGGTGGACGGTGACGTCGTCACCAGCTCCGGTCTGGAGCTGCGGGTGCTCGGCACACCGGGGCACACCAGCGACTCGCTGTGCTTCGTGCTCGACGGCGAGGCCGTGCTGACCGGGGACACGGTGCTGGGCCGCGGCACCACGATCGTCGCCCACCCCGACGGGAAGCTCGGCGACTACTTCGAGTCGCTGAAGGTGCTGGCGGACCTGCCGCCGGACACCGCGGTGCTGCCCGGCCACGGCCCCGAGCTCGCCGACGCCGGCGAGGCCGCGCGGGCCTACCTGGCGCACCGGACCCAGCGCCTGGAGCAGGTGCGCCGGGCCGTGGAGTCGCTGGGCGGCTCGCCCACGCCCCGGCAGGTCGTCGAGGTCGTCTACGCCGACGTCGACCGGGTGCTCTGGCCGGCCGCGGAGTGGTCGGTGCGGGCCCAGCTGGAGTACCTGCGCACCGGGTGAGACGCCGGTGCTCATGCGTCCTGGCCGCGCTCGTGCTCGCGAAAATTGTCAGGGGTGCTCGCTAACGTCCCTGCCATGGACCTCACCGCCACCACAGCCGAGCTCGCCGGCGCCGTCGCCGAGGTGGCGCGGCTGCTGCCCACCCGCGTGCTCGACCCCGTCCTCGCCGGTGTCCGGCTGCGGGCCTCCGCGACGGGGGTGGAGGTGGCGGGCAGCGACCACGAACACGCGGTGAGCCTGACGAAGCCCGCGTCCGCGCACACCGAGGGGGAGGTGCTGGTGCCCGCGAAGGCGCTCGCCGCCACCCTCCAGGCCCTCGACGAGCCGCAGGTCCGCCTGCGCGTCGAGGGTTCCCGGCTCGCGGTCCGCACCGGCCAGGCCCGCTTCGCCCTGCCGTTGCTCGACCTGCACGACCACCCCGGCATCCCGGCCCTGCCCCCGTTGCAGGGCACCGCGGCCGCCGAGCACCTGCGCGTCGTCGCCGCCGTGGCCGGCGCCGCCTCGAAGGACGATGCACTGCCGATCTTCACCGGCATCCGCGTCCAGTCCGACGCCGAGCACCTGCACGTCATGGCCACCGACCGCTACCGCATGGCCTACGCCAAGCTCCCGTGGCAGTCCGCCGGCTCCGTCGACGTCCTGGTCCCCGCCAAGGCCCTCGCCGAAGCCACCCGCCAGGCGGAGGGCCCCGTCGCCCTGCACGCCGACGCGGACCGCATCGGCCTCGCCTGGCACCACAACTCCCTCTCCACCGCACTCCTGGCCGCCCCGTTCCCGGACGACCGAGCGCGCCGACTCCTGGAGACCACCATCGACAGCACCGTCCTGGTCGACGCCGACGCCCTGTCCCGCGCCGTGCGCCGCGCCACCCCCTACGGCGGCCCCCACCAGGCCGTCACCATCCAGGTCGAGGACAGCGAGCTGCGCGTCAAGAGCAGCGACCCGACCTCCGGCGAGGCCGAGGAGTTCGTCAAGGCCACCGTCGAGGGCGACCGCCTCACCAAGACCTTCCAGGCCCGCTACCTCGCCGACGCCCTGAAGGCCTTCGCGGGCCGCCGCATCGAACTCCGCATCCAGGACGGCCTCCGCTCCACCGTCCTGACCTCCCCGCCCGGCGAGGACGGCGTGGAGCTCACCTACCTGGTCGTTCCGATGCGCTCGGTGGCCTGACGGCGCCGTCAGGCCGCCGAGCGCAGGGGCTTGAGCGCGGGCGCGGGGGCGCAGGCACGGGGACGCGAGCGCGGGGCGTGGAGGCGCGGGCGTAGGGGCAGGGCACGACGAGCCCGGTCCGTTGGCGGTCGTGCGACGCTGCGGGGCCGCGGTCCAGGGTCGGCGCCACTCAGCGCGTCCTGGGACGCGCTCTGCTCGTCCTGGGGGTGCGGCGCGCTCACCCTGGAGTGCGGCCTGCCCACCCTCGGTGGCGGCGGCCCGCCCGCCCTTCCCGCTCTGCCCCGCCCTGCCCCACCTCGCTCCGGCCTGCCTCGCTCCGGCCTGCCCGCCTGTTCCCGGCCTGCCCGTCCCCGTCCCCAGGCGTTCCCGGCCCGCCCGTCCCCGTCCCCAGGCGTTCCCGGCCCGCCCGTCCCCGGCCCGGGCGTCCCCGGCCTCGGCCTGCCCCGCCCCCGGCCCTGCCCGCCCCCGCGCAGCAGGCCCGCACCCTCACCCGGCCACCATCCGTCCCAACACCCCCCGAAATGCCGAAAGGCACGCCGTCCCCGGCGTGCCTCTCAACCACAACCTCCAGCCCCACTCCGGGGACCCGTCCACCCCTCAGCGGGCCACGAGCTCCATTTCCGACCGCGCCGGCAGCGCATCCCTGGCCGGAACCCCGCGCCGCACGGTCTCGCGCAGCGCCCACACGGCCGCGGCGATCAGCAGACCGGCCACGCCGGAGGCGAGGAACGCGGGCCGCGTGCCGAAGTGCTCGATCAGCTGACCGGACAGGCCCTGTCCGATGGCGAGGCCGACGGTCACCGAGGTGATCACCCAGCCGAACGCCTCCGCGGCCATGCCGCTGGGCGTGACCTGCTCGATCGCGGCGGAGTGCGCGGTCGACTGGGGCGTGATCAGGGTGCCGACCACGAACAGCGCCAGGCCCAGCCCCACCAGCGACGCGGGGATCGCGAGCAGCAGCGACAGCAGGCCGAAGCCGCCGAGCAGCACCGGCAGGCGCAGGTGCATCGGGCGCGGCCACGGGCGCATGCCGTAGAGCACGCCGAAGATCACCGAGCTGATCGACCACAGCGACAGCATCAGGCCGCCCATCGCGGCGTGGCCCGTCGCCTTCGCGAAGGCCGGCACCGCCACCTCGACGAAACCGATGGTCACGCCGAAGCCGAGCGCGGCCAGCGCCACCGTGCGCATGCCGGGGTAGGCGAACGCACCGAGCAGCGGCCGCGGGGCCTGGACGACCGGGCCCCACTCGCGCACGACCGGGTTGGTCGCGAACCACAGGGCGCCGACGACCATCAGCACCGAGCCGACGACCACGCCGGTGCCCGCCCAGGGCGCCGCCAGCAGCAGGCCCGCGAGACCCGGTCCGAGGATGAAGAAGACCTCCATCGAGATGGCCTCGTAGGCGTAGCCCGCCATCCGCGTCGGGCCGGCGGGGACCATCCGCTCCCACAGCGCCCGCGACGCCGAGCCCACCATCGGCTCGGTCGCGCCGACGCCGAGGGCCAGCGGGACCAGCAGGAGCACCGGCAGGCCGGCCTCGACAGCGATCACGGAGGCGGTCACGAAGAGGGTGAAGAGCGCGGTCACGGTCATCAGCGGGCGGGTGGGACCGAAGCGGTCCATCAACCGGCCCTGCACGACCGAGCCCATCGCCACGCCCACCAGCGCCGCCGCCGACACCAGACCGGCGACCGCGAACGAACCCGTGGCGCGCTCCACGTAGAGCAGCAGCGAGAGCCCGACCATCGCGATGGGGAGGCGGGCGAGCAGGGACGCGACCACGGGGCCGCGCATGCCGGGGGTCGTCAGGGCAGCACGGTAGTCGGACAGGCGGGCAGAGTGGGACATGTGTACCAGTATGACAAAGGTGGTACGGAAGTACCAGTTTGGGTGCGCGGTGTCACCACGGTTGCGGTTCGGTCACAGGAATGGGATGACCGGGTGAAAGATGCAGCCAAAACCACCCGAACGAGGTCCCTGAGGGTGAAAAGGCTTGAGTCCCACGGTAGGGGCCGTGCGAAAGTTGACTCGTCGATCGAAAGACCAACCTCCGGCCAGAGGGTCGGGGCCTGCGCGCCGGAGGGTGGGAAGGCACGGTTCGTCGGGGGATGGGCCGTGCAGCACAAAGGACCGGTGCGCCATGTCGGGGGTGGCGCCCGGTCCTTTGTCCGTCGAACTGCTGAAGTCCTAGCGTGCGCGGCGCGCCAGGCGCTCCGGGTCCAGGATCAGCACGCTCTTGCCCTCCAGTCGCAGCCACCCGCGGTGCGCGAAGTCGGCCAGGGCCTTGTTCACGGTCTCGCGGGACGCGCCGACGAACTGGGCGATCTCCTCCTGCGTCAGGTCGTGCGTGACGCGGAGCAGACCGGCCTCCTGCGAGCCGAAGCGCTGCGCGAGCTGCAGCAACGCCTTGGCGACGCGGCCGGGCACGTCCGTGAAGATCAGGTCGGCCAGCATCGAGTTCGTCCTGCGCAGCCTGCGGGCCAGTGCCCTCAGCAGCTGCTCGGCGATCTCCGGCCGGTTGGTGATCCACTGACGGAGCGCGGGGCGGTCCATGGACACCGCGCGCACCTCGGTCACCGTCGTCGCGGTCGACGTGCGGGGGCCGGGGTCGAAAATGGACAGTTCGCCGAACATGTCGGAGGGCCCGAAGATCCCCAACAGGTTCTCGCGGCCGTCCGGCGACTTGCGGCCGATCTTCACCTTGCCGGACTGGATGATGTACAGGCGGTCGCCCGGCTCACCCTCCGCGAAGATCACATGGCCACGCGGGAACTCCACCGTCTCCAGGGTCTGCGCCAGCGCCTCTGCGGCTGCCGGGTCAACTCCCTGGAAGATGCCCGCTCGCGCCAGGGTCTCGTCCACCTCGTCCCTCCTAATCGACGCGACGGCACGCCTACCACCATCTTTGGTGGAGTCAGCGCCGTGCCGCCGATCACTGCGTTGCAGTCTAAGGGCTGTGTAGTGGATCGCCGTTCGGCTCGCCGTCTCGCTGGGAACAACTCGACTGACTCGATCCAGAGCCCAACGAACCAGTCTACGCCATTCGGGTGCCTGGTCGGCACCCGCCCGCTAGCGGACGCGCTTGCGCACGCTGCCGCGACCGCGGCGGCGCAGGCGGAACAGCTCCAGCGCGCGACCGATGCCGTGTCCGTAGAGCGCCTTGACCTCGTCGGGCCGGGCGGACTCCAGGAACTCCTCGACCTCGTTCTCCTGCACGGCCACGTGCCGGAGCTTCGCTTCCACGCGCTCCATGAAGAGCGCGAAGAACATGATCACGATCGGGACGACGATCACAAACCAGGCAGTCATGATGCTCCGCAGTCTGGCGCATGGGGGATTCGAGCACGGATCTAGGGGGTGGTCGCGGCGTGTTGACTACTCTGGATCAGTGCCCGCAACCAAGAAACCGGAAACCAAACTCGGCCTGACCCGCAGGGCCCGCCGGATGGTGCGCACGCTTGCCGAGGGATATCCCGACGCCCACTGCGAGCTGGACTTCACCACGCCGCTCGAACTGGTCGTGGCAGTCGTGCTGTCCGCGCAGTGCACCGACAAGAAGGTCAACGAGGTCACTCCCGCGCTCTTCGCGAAGTACCCGACGGCCGCCGACTACGCCGGAGCCGACCGGGTGGAACTCGAGGAGATGATCCGCCCCACCGGCTTCTACCGGAACAAGGCGTCATCCCTCCTGGGTCTCGGTGCCGCTCTCGTGGAGCAGCACGACGGTGTGGTTCCCGGCAGCATGGAGGAGCTGGTCAAGCTCCCCGGTGTAGGACGCAAGACGGCCAACGTGGTTCTCGGCAACGCCTTCGATGTGCCGGGGCTCACAGTCGACACCCACTTCGGCCGGCTCGTGCGCCGCTGGGGGTGGACCGAGGAGGAGGACGCGGTCAAGGTCGAGTACGCGATCGGTGAGCTGATCGAGAAGCGCGACTGGACCATGGCCTCGCACTGGATCGTCTTCCACGGCCGCCGCGTGTGCCACGCCAAGACCCCCGCGTGCGGGGCCTGCCTGCTGATGAAGGACTGCCCGTCGTACGGCCTGGGTCCCGAGGACCCGGTGAAGGCCGCGAAGCTCGTGAAGGGCGACGAGAAGCCGCACCTGGTCGAGCTCGCCGAGCGGGTGCGGGCCGGTGAGAAGCTGGTGGGGTGAACAACCGCACCCGCTGGCTGGTCCTCGTGCTCGTCCTCGGCGTCGCCGGGGTCGTCGCGCTGTGGCCGCGCGATGACGCGCGGGAGCAGCCCGTCCGGTCGAACCGCCCGCCGCAGGACGTGGTGGCGTTGCGCGCGCAGGCCCAGCTGCGGCCGTGCGTGCCGGGCGGTGCGGGCGGCGTCGGCGTGACGTGCCTGCGCGACGGCACCCGGACGGACCTCGCGCTCAAGGGCCCGCTCCTGATCAACTTCTGGGCGACCTGGTGCCAGCCGTGCCAGAAGGAGCTTCCGGTGCTGGACGCCTACGCGGAGCAACCGAACGCCGTCCCGGTCGTCCCAGTTCTCGTGGAGAGCACCGAGGCCGACGGCCTGGAGCTGCTCGCCAAGCTGGGCGTGCGGCTGCCGTCGGTCCACGACGGGGCGGACGAGCTGCGCAAGCGGGTGAAGGCGCCGATCACGTTGCCGGCCACGTATTACATATCAGCGGACGGCGCGGTCCGGTTGATCACGGACCCGCCGGTGTTCACGGCGCCGGAACAGGTGGAGAAGGCGGTGCGATGAGCGAGGCGACCGAGCTGGGAGCAACCGGGCTGGGAGCGACCGAGCTGCCGGACTGGATGCAGCGGCTCGTCAAGGCGACCGAGGAGATCGACGCCACGGCGTTCACCCGGATCAAGCCCCCCGCGTCCGGCGGCAGGCCCGCGGCGGTGCTCATGCTCTTCGGCGACAACGCCGACCACGGCCCGGACGTCCTGCTGCTGCGCCGCTCGGACACGCTGGGCTCGCACCCCGGTCAGGTCGCGTTCCCCGGCGGGGCCGCCGACCCGACCGACGACGGACCCGTGGCCACCGCATTACGCGAGGCTTACGAGGAGACAGGTGTACTTGGGACAGGAGTGAGACCACTGGTCGTGATGCCGGAGCTGTACGTGCCGGTGTCCGGTTTCGTGGTCACCCCCGTGCTCGCCTACTGGGAACAGCCGAGCCCCGTCGCCCCCGTCGACCCGGCCGAGACCGCCGCCGTCGCACGGGTGCCGGTCGCACACCTCGCCAACCCCGCCAACAGGTTCCGGGTGCGCCACCCCGCGGGCTACGTCGGAGCGGCCTTCTCCGCGCCGGGCATGCTGGTGTGGGGCTTCACCGCGGGACTGCTGAACGGCCTGATCGCACTCGGTGGCTGGGAACAGCCGTGGGATGCGACCGATGTGCGCGACCTTGAACTAGCGTTGCGCGCTACACAGTGAGGCGGAGGTAGTCGGTTGAACTGGGTTGACCTGCTCGTGCTGGGCCTTGCCGCGATCGCCGCGGTGTCGGGGGCCAGGCAGGGCATGGTCGTCGCGCTGCCCGCGTTCGTCGGTGTGCTCGTCGGCCTGATCCTCGGCACCCAGATCGCACCGATGCTCGTGTCCCAGTTCGAGAACGTGGTGACCAAGGTCGTCTTCGCGGTGGGCATCGTCGTCCTGCTGGTGGCGCTCGGCGAGACGATCGGCGTCTACATCGGCCGGACGATCAAGGCGCGGGTCAACGCCTCCCCGTTGCGCGGCGCGGACAACGCGCTGGGCGCCATCGTGCAGGGCATCGTCGTCTTCGTCGTGGCCTGGATGATCGCCCTGCCGCTGACCTCGGTCGCGGGCCTGCCCGACCTGACCGCGTCGCTGCGCAACTCGGTGATCCTCGGCAAGGTCAACGAGACCATGCCGCAGGCCGCTCGCGTGCTGTCCGACGACCTGCAGAAGCTGTTCGACGTCTCCGGCTTCCCGCAGGCGATGGACCCGTTCAACCGCACCCCGCTGAAGGACGTCAGCCCGCCCGACCAGGCGCTGGCGAGCTCCCCGGTGGTGAACCGGCTGAAGTCCTCGGTGCTGAAGGTCCGCGGCCGTGCCCCGTCCTGCTCCCGCGCGCTGGAGGGCACCGGTTTCGTGATCGCCCCCGAGCGCGTCATGACCAACGCCCACGTCGTCGCCGGCACCAACGAGGTGACGGTCGAGGTCGGCCGCGGCCAGTTCGACGCCACCGTCGTCCTCTACGACCCCAAGGTCGACGTCGCCATCCTCGCGGTCCCCGACCTGGAGGCCGCGCCGCTGCAGTTCCGCTCCGACGAGGTGCAGGCCGGTGAGGACGGCATCGTGCTGGGCTACCCCCTCGACGGCCCCTACCTCGCCAAGTCCGCCCGCGTCCGCGAACGCATCCCGCTGCTGCGCGGCCCGGACATCTACGACGCGCAGACCGTGACCCGCGACGTCTACACCGTCCGCGCCGAGGTCCGCTCCGGCAACTCCGGCGGCCCCCTGGTCGACCCGAACGGCCGGGTGATGGGCGTGGTGTTCGGCGCGGCGGTCGACGACCCAGAGACCGGGTTCGTGCTCACGGCGCAGCAGGTCAAGGAAATTGTGCAGAAGGCTCCGACGCTGACCCGGCGGGCCTCCACGCAAGGTTGTGCCTCGTAGCGATCCCGTCGAGCACGTAGCCGAGGCCGATCTCGAACCTGTGCGCGGGATCGGTGTCACTCGACTCGTGCATGACCCTGGCGAGCGTCGGGAACCGGCCGGTGGCGAGCATCCGCTGCATGTAGGGGCCGGACGCGCGCTGCCACTGCTCCTCGGTCATGCCGCTGGACCGTTCCGCGCGCAGTTCGGTGATCTCGCCGCGGACGGCCCCGAAGACGTACGCCATCACCGCGCCGACCGCGCCGAGCACCTGGTCGATGTCGTCGAACCGGACCGTGGCGAGCGTGGTCTCCAGGTGCGTGAGCGCGTTCGGGCCCTGGTGCGGGCGGTTGCTGAGCAGGTCGATGAACCACTCGTGCCGCTTCGTCGCGTCCCGGATGCCGTGCGCGACGTGCCACAGCCCCTCGCGCCAGCCGGCCGATGACGGCGGCGGCGTGATCTCGCCGTAGACCTCGTCGACCATGAGGTCGAGCAGTTCGTCCTTGGTCTCCACGTAGCCGTACAGGCGCATCGGGCCGGCGTTGAGGGCGGCGGCGACCTTGCGGAACGACACCTCGTCGAGCCCGCCCGCGTCGGCGAGCCTGATCGCGGCGCTCACGATCAGGTCCCTGCTCAACGGGGTCGGCGACGACTTGCCGGGCGGCTCCGGCCGCTCCCACACGGGTTCGTTCGACATCGGACTGGACAATACAGCGTCTCTTGCCGATACAGTGTATTGACAGATACGGCGTATCGGAGGGTGGGTGTGATGAGGACGCAGGTCGTGGTGGTCGGGGGCGGGCTGGCGGGTACCTCGGCCGCGTTGTTCCTGGCGTGGCGCGGGGTGGACGTGGTGCTCGTCGAGAAGCACCCCGGCAGCTCACCGCACCCGCGGGCGGTCGGTTTCAACGCGCGGGTCGGTGAGCTGCTGCGGGCGGTCGGCATGGGGGACGAGCTGCCGCGCAGCCGGATGACCAGGGGTTTCGGCGTGCGGCGGGTGCGGGCGGAGAGCCTGGTTGGGAAGAAGTACGACGAGACGTTCTGGACGCCACCGGCTCAGCTCACGGACGTCGAGCACTCGCCGGTCAGGGGCGTCGGCGCGGCGCAGGACGTGATGGAGCCGATCCTGCGCGACAAGGCGCGCGCGTTCGGCGCGGACATCCGGATGAGCACCCGGATGCTGGAGTTCTCCCAGGACGACGACGGCGTCACGGCGGTCGTGCAGGGTGACGGGGAGCCGTACGAGATCCGCGCCGACTACCTCGTCGCGGCCGACGGCCACCGCAGCCCGATCCGCGAACAGCTCGGCATCACCCGCACCGGTCGCGGATACATGCACACGTCGCGCAGCGTCTTGTTCCGCGCACCGCTGGACGAGTACCTGAAGGACGGCATCGGCCAGTTCGTGATCGACGACGTCGGCTTCCTCACGACCTACGGCGACGGCCGCTGGGTGCTGATGCTCGACGACCGCGAGTACACCGAGCCGGAGCTGCGGCAGAAGGTCTTCCAGGCCATCGGCCGCGACGACCTCGACGTCGAGGTCATCACCACCGGCCGGTGGACCATCAGCGCGAACGTCGCCGACCGGTTCAGCCGGGGCAGGGTCTTCCTCGCCGGCGACGCCGCGCACACGTTGCCGCCCAGCCGCGGCGGGTTCGGGGCGAACGTCGGCATCGAGGACGCGCACAACCTCGCCTGGAAGCTCGCCGCCGTGCTGGACGGCACGTCACGACCGTCCCTGCTGGACACCTACGACGCGGAACGGCGGCCCGTCGCGACCCTGTGCCACCAGCAGATCTTCGCGCGCAACGACGGCCACAACCGCGGCGGTGAGCCGGAGGACGCGCCGCTGTACGACAACGACGCCATGCACTTCGGCGTGCTCTACCGCTCGGCGGCGGTGCTCGGGGCGGGCGAGGAACTGCCGCCGGCCCGGCTCCCCGAGCAGTGGAACGGCCAGCCCGGCACGCGCGCCCCGCACCTGTGGATCGAGCCGGGGAAGTCCACGTTGGACCTGTTCCAACGCGGCTGGGTGCTGGTGGCGAACGACCCGCTGTGGGCGGACGCGGCCGAACCGCTGGGCGTGCGGTACGAACCCGTCGAGGCGCTCGACGCGTTCGGGCTGTCCGGCAAGGGCGCGTCGCTCGTCCGCCCGGACGGCTACATCGCCTGGCGCGCGACCGAGCTGCCGGACGACCCGGCGGCGGAGCTGGCGGCGGCGTTCAGGACGACCTCTGCAGGAACTCGGTGAGCAGGCGGCTCGTGGTGTGCGGCGCCTCCTGGTTCGGGAAGTGCCCCACCTCGGGCAGCGAGCGGAACTCCGAGCCGGGACCGAGCCACGGCAGGGACGCGCGGGCTGTGGACTCCAGCACCACCGCGTCCAGCTCGCCGTGGATCTGGAGCACCGGCACCGGCAACGGCTTGTCGACCGCCTCGGCGAAGCGGCGGCCGTCGCCGCGCAGCTGGGACCGCACGGCCCAGCGGTAGTACTCCATCGCGCTGTGCGCCACGCCCTGCACGAGCATCGCCTGCCGGCAGCGGCGGACGACCTCGTCGAACTCCGGTGCCGACCGGTACTTCGGGCCCGACCACGCCGACAGCAGCTTGGCCACCTGCAGGCCGTTCTCCCTGGTCAGCAGGCGTTCCGGGTAGAGCGGGAGCTGGAACTGCAGCACGTGCCGGTTCAGCCGGCCCGGTCGGCGGAACGTGCGGCGCAACGCCAGCGGGTGCGGGGCCGACAGCGCGGACACCGACGACACCAGCCGCGGGTGCATGGCGCCGGCCGTCCACGCCAGCAGGCCGCCCCACGCGTGACCCACCAGGTGCGCGCGGGGGGCGCCGAGCGCCTTGACCAGACCCGCGATGTCACCCGCGAGGGTGAACCCGTCGTACCCGCGCGGGGGTTTGTCCGAGTCGCCGTAGCCGCGCAGGTCGACGGCCACGGCGCGGTAGCCGGCCTCGGCGAGCGCGGTCAGCTGGTGCCGCCACGACCACCAGAACTCGGGGAACCCGTGCAGCAGCAGCACGAGGGGTCCCTCGCCGAGCTCGGCGACGTGCAGGCGGATGCCGTTGGCCGAGACGTCGCGGTGCGTCCACGGCCCCGCGACCCGCACCACCGACGGGTCGGGTTTGCGGCTCAGTTGTCGTCGCCCCTGCCGTGAGAGTCACGGTTGCGCAGTGCGGCCACGGTGTCCTTGGCCGCCGCGATCGACCGCTCCGGCGCCCTGATCTTGCGGACCTTCCGGTAGCCGAGGAACGCGAACAGCCCCGCGGTGACGAGCATCAGCAGGAAGGTCAGCCCGAAGCCGGCCCAGGCGTACCAGCCGAACCACTCGGTGAACCCGAAGCCGAGCGCCATGAACAAGAAGAACAGGCTGAACAGCAGCACCGTCAGCGCGACGATGAAGAAAACACTGCCCCTGAGCGCCTTCTTGACCTCGGCGGCGAGCTCGCCCTTCGCGAGCTCGACCTCTGCTCTGACCAAAGTCGACACGTGCGCGGTCGCGTCGCGGACCAGGCCGCCGATCGAGGCCTCGGCCGCGGGGTCGTCAGCGGTCAGCGGAATCGACGCGATGTGCTCCCTGGTGGTCACCCGGACATGGTGCCATGCGCCCGGCTCCGGCGAATGAGCAACACCGCCGCGAGCAGCGACGCGATCATCGAGGCGAGCAGGACGGCGGCCTTCGCGGTCTCCGGTTCCGGCAGCGACAGCTCCGCGATCAGCAGGCTGACGGTGAACCCGACCCCGCCCAGCGTCGCCACCGCCACGATGTCGCGCGGCCCCGCCCCGGCCGGCCAGACCGCCGCCTTGAACCACACCGCGAGCGCCGACGCCCCCACGATCCCGATCACCTTGCCGACGACGAGCCCGACCACCACACCGATCGCGATCTTGTCCTCGAAGAGCTTGCCGAACGCCTCCGCGCCGACCGGCACACCCGCCGCGAACAGCGCGAACACCGGTACCGCCACGCCCGCCGACCACGGCTGCAACCGGTGTTCGAGGCGCACGGCCGGTGCGTGCTGCTCGTACGGGTCGCGCTTGACCCGCGTCAGCAGCGCGAGCGAGACACCGGCGATCGTGGCGTGGATGCCCGACTCGTGCATGAACCACCAGGTGGCCAGCGCGATCGGCACGTACAGCAACGGCGTGGTGATCCTCTTGTGCTGGAGGAACCAGTACAGCGCCAGCAGCGCCACCACGGCACCCGCCGCCAGCAGGTTGAACTGCGCCGTGAACAGGACCGCGATCACCACGATCGCGCCCAGGTCGTCGACCACCGCGAGCGAGAGCAGGAAGACCCGCAGGCTCGACGGCAGTCCCGACGCCGTCAGCGCGAGCACCCCGAGCGCGAACGCGATGTCCGTCGCCACCGGGATCGCCCACGCCTTCTCGATCCCCGGCTGCCCCCACCCGATCGACAACGCGATCAGCGCCGGCACGACCATGCCGCCGACCGCCGCGATGATCGGCAGGGCCGCGGCCTTGATGTTCGAGAGCTCGCCGACGACGAGCTCGCGCTTGAGCTCAAGGCCGGCCACGAAGAAGAAGACGGCCAGCAGACCGTCCTTGGCCCAGTCGCCGACGGACAACGGCCCGAGGTGCAGGTCGCGCAGCCCGAAGTAGGCGGGTGCCCACGGCGAGTTGGCCCACAGCAGGGCGATCGCGGTGGCGCCGAGCAGAACGGTGCCACCGACGGTCTCGGTGCGGAGGTAACGGGCGAACTCGGCGACGACGGCCTTTTTGCGCGACACGGGGCTCCCAGGGCGGTCTGCGGGCACGACAAATCCTCGTGCCGACCAGACTTCCCGGCTCACCCTGCCGCAACCTTAACGCGAACGGGCGTCCCCCGAAGAGGACGCCCGTCACGTTTGCCCAGATCAGTGTCAGTCCTCCGACTTGCCCGACTGCAGGCCCGCCGAGATCAGGTCCATCACCGACGAGTCCGCGAGCGTCGTCACGTCGCCGACCGCGCGGTTCTCCGCCACGTCGCGCAGCAGGCGGCGCATGATCTTGCCCGAGCGCGTCTTCGGCAGCTCCGGCACGACCATGATCTGCCGCGGCTTCGCGATCGGGCCGATCTCCTTGGCCACGTGGTCGCGCAGCGCCTTGATCGCCTCCGCGCCACCGGCGTCGGCACCCGCGCCACCGCGCAGGATCACGAACGCCACGATGCCCTGGCCGGTCGTGTCGTCGGATGCGCCGACGACCGCGGCCTCGGCCACGGTCGGGTGCGACACGAGCGCCGACTCGACCTCGGTGGTCGAGATGCGGTGGCCCGACACGTTCATCACGTCGTCGACGCGGCCGAGCAGCCACAGGTCGCCGTCGGCGTCGTACTTGGCACCGTCACCGGCGAAGTAGTAGCCCTGGTCCTTGAAGCGCGACCAGTACGTGTCGCGGTAGCGCTCGTCGTCGCCCCAGATGCCGCGCAGCATCGACGGCCACGGCTCGTCGAGCACCAGGTAGCCACCGCCGCCGTGCTCGACCTCGACACCCTCGTCGTTGACGACCTTCGCGCCGATGCCGGGCAGCGGGCGCTGCGCGGAACCGGGCTTGGTCGCGACGACACCGGGCAGCGGCGAGATCATGATCGCGCCGGTCTCGGTCTGCCACCACGTGTCCACGATCGGCGCCTTGCCGCCACCGACGTTCTCGCGGTACCACATCCACGCCTCGGGGTTGATCGGCTCGCCGACCGAGCCCAGCACCCGCAGCGACGACAGGTCGTACCTGGCCGGGATGTCCGCGCCCCACTTCATGAAGGTGCGGATCAGCGTCGGCGCCGTGTAGTAGATGGAGACGCCGTACTTCTGCACGATGTCCCAGTGCCGGCCCTCGTCCGGGGTGTTCGGCGTGCCCTCGTAGACGACCTGCGTCACGCGGTTCGACAGCGGTCCGTAGACGATGTAGCTGTGGCCGGTGACCCAGCCGATGTCCGCGGTGCACCAGTAGACGTCGGTGTCCGGCTTGAGGTCGAACACGTTGTGGTGCGTGTACGACGCCTGCGTGAGGTAGCCGCCGGACGTGTGCAGGATGCCCTTCGGCTTCCCCGTGGTGCCCGAGGTGTAGAGGATGAAGAGCGGGTGCTCGGAGTCGAACGCCTCCGGGGTGTGCTGGTCGGACTGCGCGTCCACCAGCTCGTGCCACCACACGTCCCTGTCGGTCCACGCGACCTCGGTGTCGGTGCGCTTGACGACGACGACCTTCTCCACCGACGGCGCGCCCGCGACGGCCTCGTCGACGGCCGGCTTGAGCGGGGCCGGGTTGCCGCGGCGGTACTGGCCGTCGGTCGTGATGACGAGCCGGGCCTCGGAGTCCTGGATGCGGGTGCGCAGCGCCTCGGCGGAGAAGCCGCCGAACACGACGTTGTGCAACGCGCCGACGCGGGCGCAGGCGAGCATCGCGAAGATCGCCTCGGGGATCATCGGCATGTAGATCGCGACGCGGTCCTGCGCGCCGATGCCCAGCGAGGTCAACGCGTTCGCGGCCTTGGAGACCTCGCGCTGCAGCTCGGCGTAGGTGATGGTGCGGGAGTCGCCGGGCTCGCCCTCCCAGTGGATCGCGACCTGCTCGCCGTGGCCGGACTCGACGTGGCGGTCGACGCAGTTGTAGGCGACGTTGAGCTTGCCGCCCACGAACCACTTCGCGAACGGCGCGTCCGACCAGTCGAGCACCTGGTCCCACTTCGTGTCCCAGTGCAGCCGTTCCGCCTGCTTCGCCCAGAACGCCTCGCGGTCGGCCTTCGCCTCCTCGTACAGCGCGGGCTGTGCGTTCGCCTGTGCCGCGAACTCGTCGGAAGGCGGGAACGTCCTGCTCTCCGTGAGCAGGTTGTCCAGGGCGTTGCCCTGGCCTGGCGACTGCGTCATGGTGCGAGACCTCCTGGAAAGTCCAGACCTGTTCGGGATGCGGGTACTGACCGTAGTGCGAGCCAGCTCACTCCAACAGGCTCCTCCCCTGAAAGGTTCAGACCAATCTTGGGAGGTTGGTTACACGGCTGTCACTGTGTAACCCGTTTTGTCTGGTCCAGGCACGTGTGGCGCGTTGAACGGGCGAAGTTGCGCGCTCAACGGTCGCCCAGTGAGCTGGGTCACGCGTTTCACCTGGTCAGGTACTCTGCGCGACCGTGACCGATCCCCTCGCCCCGCTGCTTTCCCTGCCCGGTGTCGCAGACGCCGCGAACGCGGCCAAGGACGCCGTTTTCCAGGTGCACCGCCATCGGGTGAACCTGCGCGGCTGGGCCACGACCGCGGCCGAGGCGTCCGTCCGCGCGGCACGGGCGTCGGCGGCGCTGGAGGGCGGCCCGACCGAGATCCCGGAGTCCGGCGAGGTCTCCGACCCGGTGCTCGCGGGCTCGCTGCGGATCGCGGAGGCGCTCGGCGGCCTGGTCGCCGTCTGGCAGCGCGCACCGCTGCAGGCGCTGGCGCGGCTGCACGTCCTCGCCGCGGCGGACCTGACCCCGGAGGTCGGCCGGCCGCGCGTCGCACAGGACGTGTCGCAGCGGCTCGACCTGCTCGGCTCGCTCGTCACCGGCGGCACCTCGGTGCCCGCGCCCGTGCTCGTCGCGGTCGTGCACGGCGAACTGCTCGGCCTGGCCCCGTTCGACGTCGCGAACGGCGTGGTGGCCCGCGCCGCCGCCCGGCTGACGTCGATCTCCACCGGCCTCGACCCCAAGGGCCTCGGCGTGCCGGAGGTGGCGTGCCTGCGCCGGTCGGCGGAGTACGAGGCGGCGTCCGTGGCGTTCGCGTCGGGCGAACTGGAGGGCCTGGCGCAGTGGATCCTGTTCGTGTGCTCGTCGCTGGAGGCGGGCGCCCGCGAGGCCAGGAGCATCGCGGACGCCGCGCTCACCGGATGACGTCGGCCAGGACCTCGGCGGCCCGCACCGCGTCCTCGTCGGTCACGTAGAGCGGCGCGAACCCGAACCGCAGGACGTCCGGCGGCCGGTGGTCGCCGATGACACCTCGCGCGATCAGCTCGTCCATCACGGCCTTGGCGTCCGGGCAGCGCACGGAGATCTGGTTGCCGCGCCGCTCCGGCGTGATCACCTCCAGGTCCGTGAGCTCCTCGACCCGCTCGCGGAACACCGCGGTGAGCCGGAGCCCGCGCTCGCGCAGCTCGGCGAGGTCCACGTCGTCCCACACGTCCAGTGCCGCGTCGAGCGCCAGCATCGACAGGATGTCCGGCGTGCCGACCCGTGCCCGCGCGATGCCCGGATCGGGCTCGTAGGACGACTTCATGCCGAACGGCTCGCGGTGCCCGTTCCACCCCGACAGCGGGTTCTCGAACGTGGCCTGCTTCGCGTGCGGCACGTAGATGAACGCCGGCGAGCCGGGCCCGCCGTTGAGGAACTTGTAGGTGCAGCCGACCGCGAAGTCGACTTGGAGCTCGTCCAAGGCGATCGGCAGCACGCCCGCGCTGTGGCAGAGGTCCCACACCACCTGCGCGCCGGCCGCGTGCACCTGCTCGGTGAGCGCCTTCATGTCGTGCAGCTCGCCGGTGCGGTAGTCGACCTGGTTGAGCAACACCACCGCGGTGTCCCCGGTGAGGTCCAAAGAGGACGGATGTGCGGCCCGGACCTTGAGGCCCGTCAACGAGGCCACGGACTCCGCGATGTAACCGTCGGTCGGGAACGTCGCCTCGTCGACCACGACCTCGCCGCGCTCGGTGCCCTTCACCGCACCCATCAACGCCTTGAACACGTTGACCGACGTGGAGTCGCCGACCACGACCTGCCCCGGTGCGGCCCCGACCAGCCGGCCGATCCGGTCACCGATCCGTTGCGGCGCCTCCCACCAGCCCTCGGACCACGACCGGATCAGCCGCGTTCCCCACTGGTGCGCAACGACCTCCTGCATCCGGGCGGCGACGTGCCTCGGCGGTGCGCCGAGGGAGTTGCCGTCGAGGTAGATGACGCCTTCGGGGAGGTCGAACAGCTCACGCTTCACTGAGGTCTCCAAAGCAGAAGCCCGATTGGTTCGGGAAGGTGGGGTCCGGGCAACCATCCGGATCGTCTCCCGCTGTGACGAATGCAGTACGCTGTGTTTCGTGCGAACGGCGTACAAGTGCCGGGCGTATCCGAGTGCAGAACAGATCACCGGGCTGGTCCGCACCTTCGGGTGTGTCCGCCTGGTGTGGAACAAGACTTTGAGCGAACGGCAGAGCCGTTACCGTCTGCATGGCGCTTCCACCTCGTATCGAGAAACCGATGCTGCTTTGACCCGGTGGAAACGCACTGAGGAGCTGGCCTTCCTGAGTGAGGTGTCCTCCGTTCCGTTGCAGCAAACCCTGCGTCACCAACATGCGGCATTCGCGAACTTCTTCGCGGGACGCGCCCGTCGTCCGAGGTTCAAGTCTCGAACCGGTCGTCAGAGTGCGCACTACACCCGGTCGGCGTTCCGCATGCGCGAAGGTGTCCTGACCCTGGCGAAGACCAACGCGTCCTTGGCATTCGTCTGGTCGTACGACGAGGTGGACTTGGCCACTCTCGATCCCACGACGGTGGTGGTCTCTCGAGATTCCGATGACCGCTGGTATGTGACATTCGCAGTCGAGGCGGATGTGCGCGCACCTGTCGCGTCGACGGTGTGCGAGGTCGGTGTTGATCTCGGCGTCACGAACTTCCTGGTGACCAGTGACGGCGAGCGGATCGCCAATCCGCGGCATTTCGCCCACAAGGCGCGGAACTTGGCCCGGTACCAACGCCGGATGGCTCGGTGTCGGCCCGGCAGCAACAACAGGCGCAAGGCGAAGGTCAAAGTCGCTCGTGCTCATGGCAAAGTCCGCGACAGTCGCAAAGATTTCCTGCACCGCACCACGACCGCACTTGTGCGCAAAGCCGCTCTGATCGCCATCGAGGACCTGTCGATCGGAAACCTGATGCGCAACCGCCGGCTTTCCCGCGCTATCGCCGACGCGGGCTGGGGCGAGTTTCGGAGACAGCTGGAGTACAAGTGCCAACGTGCCGGCCGCACGTTGGTGGTGATCAACCGTTGGTACCCGTCCAGCAAGACCTGTTCCACCTGTGGTCACCGGCTCGTCGAGCTGGAGCTTTCCACCCGGCACTGGACGTGCCCGACCTGTCGCACCCGGCACGACCGGGACCACAACGCGGCGAAGAACATCCTTGCGGCTGGTCGAGCCGTAGCCCGGGCAACGCCGGGCGATGCCTGCGGAGCTGATGTCAGACGGCAAGGGGTTTCCCCTCCGCGATCAGCGGTGAAACAGGAAGCCCGTGCCGCGAGGCACAGCGCTTGAGCGCTGTCCGCCTCACGGCGGGTGGGAGTCCGCGTCCTTGGGACGAGGGCGAAGTCAAACGTAGCTCCTCGCGGTCCACAGCTCCGGGAACACCGCTCGTTGGGTGCGCTTCTCCAGCCATGCAACACCGGCGGACCCGCCCGTGCCCACCTTCGCGCCCATCGAACGGCGGGTCGCGAGCAGGTGGTCGTAGCGCCAGCGCGCGAACTCCTCCGCGATGTCGGTCAGCGCCTCGCCGAGCTCCAGCAGGTCGCGGTCGTCGCCGCGGTAGATCGCCGCCCACACCTGCTCCACCTCGGCGGACGGCTCGTAGGCCTTGGTGAGGTCGCGGTCGAGCACCTCGGCGGGGATGCCGAAACCGCGGCGCTTCAAGGCCGCGAGCACGTCGTCGTAGAGCGACGGCTTCGACAGCGACTCCTCCAGCTGCGCGTGCATCGCGGGCACGGCGCGGTGCGGCACGAGCATCGACGCCGACTTCTCGCCGAGCAGGAACTCCACCTCGCGGTACATGCCGGACTGGAAGCCGGAGCCCTCGCCCAAGGCGTCGCGGAAGGAGTTGAACTCGGTCGGCGTCATCCGCGCGATCGGGCGCCACGCCGCGGACAGCGCCTGCAGGTGCAGGTCGGAGCGGCGCAGCGTGCGCACGGCAGCGCGCAGGTCGTCGGCGCGCAGCTCGGTCTGGGCCTGGCGCCACTCGAAGCAGAGCAGGCCGAAGTACAGCTCCATCACCTGCGTGATGACCAGGAACGACATCTCACGGGGATCTTTGGACCACTGCTGTTGAAGGGTGTGCAGCACCGACGCGTGCACGTAGTCCTCGTACGGCGTGGTGCCGCCGAAATCCAGCTTGGGGGACACGGGGCAGCTCATGCCCTCAATCCTGGCTCGAAGAGCGCGTCACCTGAATGGGCGTCGAAAGGCGTTCGGCAGAAATCTCTGCCAATCGCAAAGTGGAGAGCCGAGTAGCTTTGCGTTCATGTTGGATGACGTGGACAAGGCCCTGTTGGAGGCGCTCCAAGAGGATGCGCGCCTGTCGTACAACGAGCTGGCGCGGCGGGTGCACGTGTCGCCGCCGACGGTCGCTCAGCGCGTGCGGCGGTTGGAGAACATGGGTGCGATCACCGGCTATCGCGCCGTGGTCGACCCGACTGTCGTGGGGCGTCCGGTCGTCGCGTTGGTGCGCATGAAGTGCTACGGGCCGCGGTGCATCACCGTGCACCCCGAGCTGCTGGACGACCTGCCGGAGGTCGTGGAGGTCGTGCGGCTCACCGGTGACATCTGCTCGGTGGTGAAGGTCGTCACCACGTCCATCCTTGAGCTGGAACGCCTGCTGGTCCGGTTGGCGTCGCACGGTGAGACGTCCAGCGCAATGGTGCTGTCCACGCCGATCCCGTGGCGTCCGGTACTGCCGGGATAAGTGGAATCTCAGATTCAAATTAAGCTAGCCTCGGTCGGGTGAGGCTGACGAAGAGCACGGACATCGCGCTGCGGATCGTGATGAGGCTTGCCGTTGTGGACGGCTCGGAGCACCCGACCACACGGGACGTCGCCGCGGTCATGGGCGTGCAGTACACCCATGCGGCGAAGGTCGTGGCGCAGCTGCAGCACCTCGGTGTCGTGGAGGCGCGACGCGGCCGGGGCGGTGGCCTGACGCTCACCGCGCAGGGCCGGGCCGTGTCGATCGGCCGGCTGATGCGCGAGCTGGAAGGCGTCGGGGACGTCGTGGACTGCGAGGGCGAGCTGCGGTGCCCGCTCAGCTCGGCCTGCCGGTTGCGCCACGCCCTGCGCCAGGCGCAGGAGGCGTTCTACGCCTCGCTCGACCCGTTGTCCGTCGGAGACCTCGTCGCCCGGCCCACCGGTCCGGTTCTGCTCAGCCTGGGGCTGAAGTGAGGAGCACGTCGATGCTGTCGGAGAAGTCCGCCGAGCTGGTCGAGGCCACGTTGCCCGCGGTCGGCGCCGCCATCGGCGAGATCAGCACGCTCTTCTACCGGCGCATGTTCGCCGAGCACCCGATCCTGCTGCGGGACGTGTTCAACCGCGGCAACCAGGCCAACGGCACCCAGGCCCAGGCGCTCGCCGGGTCGGTCGCGGCCTTCGCGTCCGGCCTGCTCGCCGGGCAGCGGCCCGACGCGATGCTGCGCCGCATCGCCCACAAGCACGTCTCGGTCGGCGTCACACCCGGTCAGTACGCGGTGGTGCACAAGCACCTCCTCGGTGCCGTCGCCGAGGTCCTGGCCGTGTCGGACGAGGTCGCCGCCGCCTGGAGCGAGGTCTACTGGCTGATGGCCGACACGCTGATCGGCCTGGAGCGGTTCCTGCCCACGGGCCAGCAGGACCACCGGGTGATCGCCCGCTTTCAGGAGACCGACGACGTGGTGACGTTCGTGGTCAGGCCGGTCGACGGGCCGGTGCCGGCGAGCCAGCCCGGTCAGTACGTGTCGGTGCAGGTCCCGCTGCCCGACGGTGCCCGGCAGATCCGCCAGTACAGCCTTTCCGGGCGCACCGACGACGCGTTGCAGTTCTCCGTGAAGCGCGACGGCGAGGTGTCGAACCACCTGCACGACCACGCGCCGGTGGGCAGCACGCTGCGGCTGAGCCAGCCGGCCGGTGACGTGACGCTCCAGCCCGGCGACGGCCCGGTGCTGCTCGCCTCGGCCGGCATCGGCTGCACGCCCATGATCTCGATGCTCGCCGAGCTCGCGGCCACCGGCTCACCGCGGCGGGTCATCGCCGTGCACGGCGACCGCGACCAGCTCAGCCACCCGTTCCGCGCCGGTCTCGGCCAGCTCGTGGCGAAGCTCGCCGACGGGCAGGCGCACGTCTTCTACGAGCGGCCGATCGGGGAGTGGCCGGCCGAGCGGACCGGGTTCGTCGACCTGAGCGGCATCGAGGTCCCGCCGGACACGACCGCGTACCTGTGCGGGCCGGTGCCGTTCCTGCGCGCGGTGCGGGCCCAGCTCCTCGTCGCAGGTGTCACCGACGTCCACTACGAGGTGTTCGGGCCGGACCTCGTGTCAGCCGGCTAGCCGGTCCAGCGCGTCGCGGACGTGGCCCTTGCTGTCCTCCAGCGCGGCGGCCGCCCGTTCGGTCGGCACCCCGGACAGCAGGTGCACCAGCGCGACCTTGAGGTCACCGGACGAGTCCACGAGCGCCTTCTCGCAGGCGTTCTCGGGCAGTCCGGTGGCCTCGTGCAGAATCCGGATCGTCCGCCCGCGCAGCTTGGCGTTGGTGGCGCGCATGCTGACCATCAGGTTCGAGTAGGTGCGACCGAGCTTGACCATCACCGCCGTCGAGAACGAGGTCAGCACCAGCTTCTGCGCCGAACCCGCCTTCATCCGCGTCGACCCGGCGATCGCCTCCTGCCCGGTGTCGAGCGCGACCAGCACGTCCGGTGTGATCGGCACGGCGGCGTTGTTGGAGATCAGCACCGTGTGGGCGCCGAGCGCCTGCGCCTCCTGCAGCGCACCGATCACGAACGGCGTGCGCCCGGACGCCGTGATGCCCACGACCAGGTCCCCGGCGGTGGCGTGGCGGCGGATCTGGGCGGCACCGGAGTGGTCCTCGACCTCCTCGACCGCGCGGACCAGCGCCTCCGGTCCACCGGCGTGGTGGGCGACGAACCAGTCGGACGGCGCGTTGAACGTGGGCACCAGCTCGGCGGCGTCCAGCGTGGCCAGCCGGCCGGAGGTGCCGGCGCCGACGTAGTGCACCCGGCCGCCGGCCGAGATCGCGGCGACGCCGAGGTCGACCGCGCGCGCCAGCTCCGGCAGCACCGCGGCGACCGCGGCGGGGACCGTGCGGTCCTCGTCGTTGATCATCCGCAGCACGTCGATCGTGGGAACCCGGTCGATGTCGGCCGTGCGCGGGTTCCGCCCTTCGGTCGGAGACTCCACGTGCACCACCACACCGTTCCGGGGCGAGGTCATTTAGTCGTCTCCCGCGGCCGCCGGCGTCCGTCCGGTCTGGCTCCGAGCCGGTGGCCGGACACCGCCTCGTAGGTCGCCTCCAGCGCCGTCTTCGCCGTGTCCACGTGGTGCTGGGCGACACCGATGAACAGGCAGTCGATCACGGTCAGCTGGGCGATGCGGCTCGCCATCGCACCCGAGCGGAACGTGGTCTCGCGCGCCGCCGTGGTCAGCACGTGGTCGGAGACCTCGGTGATCGGCGAGCGCGGGAAGTTCGTCAGCGCCACGGTGGTGGCCCCGGTCTCGCGGGCCACCCGCAGCGCCTCGACGGTCTCCGAGGTGGAGCCGGTGTGCGAGATGCCCACCGCCACGTCCGCCTCGGTCAGCACCGCGGCCGAGGTCAGCGCGATGTGCGTGTCGTTCCACGCGAAGCAGGTCAGCCCGATGCGGTGCAGCTTCTGCTGGAGGTCGAACGCCACGAACGCGCTGGCGCCGAAGCCGTAGACGTCCACGCGGCGTGCGCCCGCGACGGCCTCGACGACCTTCGCGAGCGACTCCACGTCCAGCTGTTCCGCCGTCTCCTCGACGGCGCGGGCATCGGCGAACGCGACCTTGCCGACGACCTGGCGGAGGTCGTCGCCGGGGCCGATGTCGCCGCCCATGTCGTGGTTGGCCCTGGCCTGGCTGCGGGCGGTGTCCGCGGCCAGCGCGATGCGCAGCTCCGGGTAGCCGCCGACGCCGATGGCCTTGCAGAACCGCGTCACCGTGGTCTCGCTGGTGCCCGCCTGCTCGGCGACCTCGGTGATGCTGCGGTGAGCGACCGTGGCCGGGTTCTCCAGCACCACCTTGGCGACGCGCTGCTCGGCGCGCGCGAGACCCGGCAGCAACGACCGGATCTTCACCAGCGGACTGGACTCGGCACTGCTCTCAGTGGACACGTGGGAAACTTACTAACCGCCACCCCCAGGGTCAACGGAGTGTGTCCGAAAGTCACCCTCTCGGCCAGCCGTTCAGCGGACGTCGGGCTTCTTCCTGGTCGACACCGCGATCCGGTTCCACGAGTTGATCGTGAAGATGAGGGCGATGAGCTGCGCCAGCTCCTCCTCGTCGAAGTGCTGCGCTGCCCGCTCGTAGACCTCGTCGCTGACGTACTCGTGGCTGCTCAGGACGGTGATGGCCTCGGTGAGCCTCAGCGCGGCCTGCTCTTTTTCGGTGTAGACGTCGCCCGCCTCCTCCCACGCGTTGAGCAGGTAGATGCGGGCCTCGGTCTCACCGCCCTTCCGTGCGTCGACGGTGTGCATGTTGAGGCAGTAGGCGCAGTGGTTGAGCTGCGAGGCGCGGATGCGGACCAGCTCGGCGAGCTGCTCGTCGAGGCCCTCGCGGGCAGCGGCGTCGAGGGCGATCATGGCGCGGTAGACCTTCGGCGCCTTCTTGGCGAGGTCGATTCGGTTCGTCATGTGGACAAAACTAGGGCGCTCATTGGCCCTCGACATGGTGCAATCTGGTCGTGGAATCGTGGGCCAATCTTGACTTCCACCTCGACCTGTCCGGTCCGGGTGGGGTGCGGCAGCGGTTGACGGCGTCGCTGCGGGACGCGGTCCGGTCCGCGCGCCTGCCACCGGGAACGCGGCTGCCGGCCTCCCGCTCGCTCGCCGCCGACCTGGGGATCGCGCGCAACACCGTGGCCGAGGCGTACGCCGAGCTGGTGGCCGAAGGCTGGCTGACCGCTCGGCAGGGCTCGGGAACCGTTGTCGCGCAACGGGTCGCGCCGCCGCCGCAGGTGGTGCGCCGGGTCGTCGCCGACGACGTGCGGTACGACCTGACCGTCAGCACGCCCGACATCACCGAGTTCCCGCGGGCGGAGTGGGTCCGCTCGACGCGGCGGGCGCTGATGGCGGCACCGGCGGAGGCGTTCGGGCCCGGCGACCCGCAGGGGCGGATCGAGCTGCGGACGGCGCTCGCGGAGTACCTGGCGCGGGCGCGGGGCGTGCGGGCCGACCCGGAGCGGATCGTGGTGTGCTCCGGCTTCGGCGGCGCCGTGCAGATCTTCGACCGGCTGCTGGCGCCGCCGGTGGTCGTGGAGGAGTACGGGCTGGGGTTCCACCGGTCGCTGTGGACGTCGACCGTGCCGTTGGCGGTGGACGACCACGGCGCGAACACCGAACAACTGCCCGACGAGCTGCGCACCTGCGTTCTGACGCCCGCGCACCAGTTCCCGTTGGGCGGCCCTTTGCACCCACGGCGGCGCGCGTCGGCGGTGGAGTGGGCACGGCGCGTGAACGGGCTTGTGCTGGAAGACGACTACGACGGCGAGTTCCGCTACGACCGGCAGCCCGTCGGAGCGGTGCAGGGCCTCGACCCCGAGCACGTGGTCTACCTGGGGACGTCCAGCAAGGCGCTCACACCCGCGTTGCGGATCGCGTGGATGGTGCTGCCGGACCGGTTCGTCGACCCGGTGCTCGCGCTGAAGACCAGCCGCGAGCAGCACATCAGCATGCTGGACCAGCTGACGCTGGCCGACTTCCTGGCGTCCGGGTCGTACGACAGCCATGTGCGCCGGATGCGGTTGAAGTACCAGCGGCGGCGCGCCCGGCTCGTGGAGGCCGTCTCGCCGTACGTGGAGATCTCCGGCATCGCGGCCGGGATGCACGCCGTGCTGGACACCCCGCACGAGACGGCCATCGTGCAGAAGGCGCGCGACCTGGGCGTGAAGGTCAGTCCGCTGTCGTGGTTCCGGCATCCGTCGAGCACCGACGACCGGACCGGGGTGGTCATGAGCTTCGGAGCGCCCGCGTTCCCACGGGCGCTCGACACGTTCGCCTCGGCGCTAGCGGCGTGCTGCTGACCAGCCCTCGGCGGTGACGTTGCCGCGTGCGTGGACGTAGACGCCACGGCCGTTGTACTGACCGGCCTTGGTGTAGACGAACCTCGTCTTCTTCTGTTCTGTGGCAATCCATCGGCGCTCAGTGGTGGTGATCGTGCGGACGTCCTGCCACGCCGTGCCGTCCCAGTGCTGGACGGTCAGGCTGTCGCCCTCGTCGACGTCCACGAACACCTCGACCGGGCGGTCCGCGGTGAGCGTGCCGCCGGAAGTCGTTGCCCGCCACTGCTTCCCACCCGACTGCACGGCGAGCGCACCGGCCAGCCCGTCGGCGACGGCGCGGCGAGCGGGGTTGACGCTGCCCCAGTCGCGGGACGGGTGCACGCGGTTCGTCAGCAGGATCGCGATGCTGCGCGAGGCCTTGTCGATCACGAACGACGTGCCCGTGTACCCGGTGTGCCCCGCGGTGCCGGGACCGCTCAACGCGCCCATGTACCAGCGCTGGTCGAGCTCGAAGCCGAGGCCGTGGGCGTTGCCGGGGAACTGCGGGGTGAAGTTCGTGAGCATCAGCTCGACGGAGTGCTCGCTGAGGATGCGCCGGCCGTCGTACGTGCCGCCGTTGAGGATCGTCTGACCGAGGACGGCGAGGTCCCGGGCCGTGCTGAACACGCCGGCGTGACCGGCCACTCCGCCGAGGGACCACGCGTTCTCGTCGTGCACCTCACCGCGGACGATGCCGCGCGGCGGGGAGACCTGGAACTCCGTGGCGGCCGTGCGGTCCTTGTCCCGCGGGTTGTAGCCGGTGTCCGCCATGCCGAGCGGCCGGGTGATGCCGTCGCGCACGGCCTCGTCGAGCCTCTTGCCGCTGACCCGGTGGACCAGCTCGCCGAGCGTGATCAGGTTCAGGTCGGAGTACACGTACGTGCTGCCGGGCGTGGACTTCGGCTGCACGTCCATGACGCCCTTGATGCGGCTCGGGACGTCCGGGAACCGCGACCACAGCGGGATGAACGGCTCCAGGCCGCTCGTGTGGGTGAGCAGCTGCTTGACGGTGATGTCCTGCTTGCCGTTCACGCCGAACTCGGGCAGGTAGTGCGCCACCCGCTGGTCGATGTCGACCCGGCCCCGCTCGACCTGCTGGATCACCGCGATCGACGTGAAGAGCTTCGAGATCGAGGCCAGGTCGAAGATCGTGTCCTTGCGCATCGCGACCCGGTCGGCCTCCGGCAGCTCGGTCTGCTGGTCCCGGTAGAGGACGGCGTACCCGGTGCGGTCGTGCGTGACGACCTTGCCGTCGTGCACGTACAGCGTGACGGCGCCGGGGAACAGCGGCTTGCCGTTCGCCTGCGGCCGGGTGAAGTCGCGGACCTGGCGCAGGGCGGTGTTGATCGGCTCCGGGTCGAGGTGCGCCCAGTACGGGTTGGACGGGCGCAGCGTCGTCCGCTCGTGCGCGAAACCGTCCTGCGGCTGGTCGAAGTGGCCGGGGATGGCGACCGTCACGAGTGCGACGGCCAGTGCGGGGATGAGCATGGCGTCCTCACCGGTAGCGCAGGTAGGGCAGGCGGGTGCGGCGGAACTGCTGGAGTTCCGGCTGCCAGGCGCCCACCACGTCGTCCGCGGTCGCCCCGGCGTCGATCATCGTGCGCAGCCGGTCGGAACCGCTGAGCTTGTCGATCCAGTTGTCCGGCCGCCACGCGAACACGCCCGGGTACAGCGACTTCGCGGTGACGAGCATGGCGACGGCCGCCCTGATGGCGTCGAACTCGCGCGGGTCGGTCACGGACACGGTGACGCCGCCGCAGGTCTGGCCCTGGAACTTCTGGAACGTGGGGGAGAAGTGGGTCTCGCGGAACCGGACACCCCTGAGGTCCATCGCGTTCAACGCCTCGGCCCAGCGCCAGTCGACGCCGGGAGCGCCGACCGTCTCGAACGGGCGGGTGGTGCCGCGACCCTCGGACAGCACGGTGCCCTCGAACAGGCAGGTACCGGGGTAGACCAGGGCGGTGTCCCGCGTGGGCATGTTCGGGCTGGGCGGCACCCACGGCAGGCCGGTGTCGAGCTGGTCGCGCCGCCAGTCGCGGACGTCGACCACCTCCAGGCGGGTCTTGACGCCGAACTCGCCCACGTAGAAGCGGGCCAGCTCGCCGACGGTCATGCCGTGCTGCTGCACGATCGGCTTCAGGCCGACACCGGTGGCGTACGCGGGGTCGAGCTGCGGGCCGTTCGCCCTGCCGCCGATCGGGTTCGGGCGGTCGAGGACGACGAAGTCCAGGCCCGACGCGGCCTGCATCGCCGTGTAGAGCGACCAGATGTAGGTGTAGAAGCGGGCGCCGACGTCCGCGATGTCGAAGACGACCGTGTCGACGCCGGCCTTGGTGAACATCGCCGCGAGCTTGGTGGCGTTCGCGCCGTACGCGTCGTAGACCGGGATGCCGGTGCGCGGGTCCTGGTAGTCGCCCTCGGAACCACCGGCCTGCGCGGTGCCGCGGAACCCGTGCTCCGGACCGAACACCGCCGTCGGCTTCGCGTCGTGCGCGACCATCGAGTCGACGATGTGCGTCTGGTCCGTGAGCACGCCCGTCGGGTTCGTCAGCACGCCGACCTTGCGGCCCTTGAGCTTGCGCCAGCCGTCCTGCGCCAGCCGCTGCGCGCCGGTCGTGAGCCTGCGGTCGGCGGCCGCGGACCCGGTGGTGGCGAGGGGGACGGACAGGGCCGCGCCGGCTGCGAGGAAGTGCCGCCGCCTCACCAGGTCACCCCGTGCCCGAACGGGTAGGGGGTCGGGCCTGGCACCGCGACGGGCAGCTTGCCCTGCGGCTTGGCCTCGCCGAGCAGGACCTTCGCGAGCGACTCCATCGACACCGCCGTGGTCGAGTAGGTGGCGAGCCACGTCTTCGCGTCGGTGTGCGCGACGTCGTACGGGTTGCCGGTGGCCACCGCGACGACCGGCTTGCCCGTGGCGACGAGCTTGGCCAGCAGGTCGAGCTGGGCGGGGCGGGTGCTCAGGTTGTTGGTCAGCACGACGATCTTGTCGGCGCTCGCGGCCGCCGTCAGCGCCTGCTGGGTCTGCGCCGGTGTCGGGCTCGTGGCGGTGACGACCTTGGCGGCCTTGAGCCTGGTCGCGAGGGCCGCGACCGGTGCGTCGCCGGTGCCGACGACCAGGGGAGCGGTGGCCTGCAGCGGGAGCGCCTGGCCGTCGTTGCGGACCGCGGTGATGGTGCGGTCGGTGATGAGCTGGGCCTTGGCGGCGTTGGAGCCGACGACCCGGTCGGCCGCGTCCGCGTCGACCTGGGAGTTGAGCATGACACCGCGCAGGAGCTTCATCTTCAGGATGCGCAGCACGCTCTGGTCGATGCGCCGCTCGGAGAGCTCACCGCTGCGCACGGCGGCGATGACGCTGTTGATCGCGAGACCGAGGTTCGGCGGCATCAGCAGCTGGTCGACGCCCGCCTTCAGCGCGAGCACCGGGATCTCGGCGTCGGAGTGCAGCTTGCGGACACCGGCCATCTCCAGCGAGTCGGTCACGACCACTCCGTCGTAACCGAGCTCCTCGCGCAGCAGACCGGTGATGACCCGCGGCGAGAGCGTGGCCGGGTTGCCGGACGGGTCGATCTGCGGCACCTGGATGTGCGCGGTCATGATCGAGTCGACCTTGGCGGCGATGGCGGCCTTGAACGGCGGCGCGTCGATCTCCCGCCACTGCTCCAGCGTGCGGTTCGAGACCGGCAGGCTGGTGTGGCTGTCCTCGGACGTGTCGCCGTGACCGGGGAAGTGCTTGGCCGTCGCGGTGACCGAGGTGGGGCTGAACCAGCGCTGCTCGTAGCCCTCGACCTGGGCCCTCGTCATCTCGGCCGCGAGCTTCGGGTCGCTGGAGAAGCTGCGCACGCCGATGATCGGGTTCGCCGGGTTGGAGTTGACGTCGGCGTCCGGCGCGAAGTTCTGGTTGATGCCCATCGAGCGCAGCTCGGCCGCGGTGATCCGCGCGGCTTCCTCGGCGTCCTCCGCCGACCGGCCCGCGCCTAGGGCCATGTTGCCCGGCAGCTGGCTGAACGGCGGGCCGATGCGCGTGACGAGACCCATCTCCTGGTCCGTCGAGATGAGCAACGGGACGCTGCTCGCCTTCTGCAGGCCGTTGGAGAGCTGCGCGATCTGCCTGGGGGTGTCGATGTTGTCGCGCGAGGAGTTGTTGAAGTAGATGACGCCACCGGGGTGGTACTTGCGCACCACCTCCGCGGGCGTGTCGACGCCGAAGTCGGTCCGGTTCTTCGGGTGAGCGACGTCGGCTGCCTGGCCGTTCACGAATGTGACGAACAGCTGGCCGACCTTCTCCTCCAGCGACATGCCGCCCAGCGTGATCACCGAAGCGTCCGCTCGCGGTACCGGCACGAGCGTGAGCATCGCGGTGGCCAGGGTGAGCGCGGCGATTTTCCGCACGGTGTCGTGCCTCCCGGTGATCTTCCCACGAGATAACAGGCCTGTTATGCAAGTTAGTGACGCCAAGCCTATGGGTCAACGGGAGCGCATTCCGGCGACGCGCCGAGTTCTTCACAGGGTCCGCGCGGAGCTTTCACACAAAAGCAGACGGGGCACCCCACGAATGGGGCGCCCCGTCTTCAGCGCGGGCTTGCGAGTTACCAAGCGTGCAACTCGTGTCGTACAACCCTGGCCTCGGCGTCCGGCGTCCCGGTACGCAGGCCCTAGACGACAAGCCTCCCGCGGCGTGCTGCGCGTGGGTACTCGAAGTCCGCGCACGGAGCTCCGCCGGGGTGGAGTCTGGCTCCTCTTCGCCAGGTCCCTGGCCGACCCGAGGTCCGCACCACCTATTTAAGTGCGTGGGCCCGGTCACAGCAAGGGCTCGGAAGGGTGCACCGGTCAAGCCACGTTCAGTAGTGAAAGCACTGGCGTTCCAGCGTTTCCGCGGTCGTGCCGGCGTCCGGGTACCGCTGTCGGGGCAGACGTGTGCACCCACGCGGGCACCACGTGTGCGGGCCGTTGCCGCTACTGCTCGGTACGCGTCCCGATGGCTGTTCTTCGGGTCGCAATCCTTGACTAGTCGCCCTTGCGCTTGCGCCGGAGGCCGTACCAGGCGGCTCCCGCGGCGGCGACGGCACCGAGGCTGATGGCCGTGACCGCGACCGTCCTGCCCGACGGGGTGGGGATGCGCGAGCGCAGGCTCACCGGGTCCGAGAACACCTGCACCGGCCAGTCCTTCTGGACGGCGATCCGGCGCAGGCCGCGGTCCGGGTTCACCGCGTTCGGGTGACCGACGACCTCGAGCATCGGGATGTCGCTCACCGAGTCGGAGTAGGCGTAGCAGGTGGCGAGGTCGTAGCCGCGTTCTGCGGCGAGCTGCTTGATGGCCACCGCCTTGTTCTCGCCGGCGCAGTAGAAGTCGACGTCACCGGTGTAGCGGCCCCCGTTCACGACCATCCGGGTGCCGACGGAGTGGTCCGCGCCGATCAGCTGTGCGATCGGGGCGACCAGTTCCTCGCCCGACGCGCTGACGATGACGACGTCGTGGCCCTCCGCCTTGTGGTCGGCGATGAGCTGCGTCGCCTCCTTGTAGACCAGCGGGTCGACGATGTCGTGCAGGGTCTCGCTCACGATGCTGCGGATCTGCTCGACGTCCCAGCCCGCCGCCAGCGCCGTGATGTGCGCGCGCATCCGGTCCATCTGGTCCGCGTCCGCGCCGGCCAGCATGAACACGAACTGGGCGTACGCGCTCTTCAGCACCGCTCGGCGGTTGATCAGCCCCTCCTGGAAGAAGGGACGGCTGAACGCCAGCGTGCTCGACTTCGCGATCACGGTCTTGTCGAGGTCGAAGAAGGCGGCGGTCCGGCTCATGGGACTCAGCTTAGGTGTACTGGTCAGTAGGCCGTTCGGGCGGCATTTCGCCGGTGGACAAAACGGTGTTGCCGCACGGTTACCGAAACTTGCCCCACGGCTGTAGCGGAAGTTGCGCGCGGCACTGGCGCATGGGGATACAGTAGGAGAGTCCGGTTCGACGGACGGGTTCAGTCCGACCCCCCGGGACTGAACCATTGACGACCCCCGTCCCTCCCCCCTGGCGGGGGTCGTCCCATATCCCGGGCACGTTTCCCGGTGACCTCGACTGGACCTCTGCGGCCACCGCGGCCCGACCTCCCAGCGTCGCACACACCCCCGACAGTTCCGGGCCCGCCGACGCCTGAAGATCGCGACTTGTCCACATCCCGCGATTCGTCCACATCTCGATCTTCACCCCGTTGTGTCGTTCATCACGACCGACGACCGTTCATCCCATGACCCACCCCCTCGCCCTGCTCACCGACCCGCACCTGCTCGACGAGGTGCTCCGCCTCGCGGCAGCCGCCGACTGCCCGCTGTCCTGCGCCCCGGACGTCCCCGCGCTGCGCCTGTCCTGGCACTCCGCACCGCTGGTGGTCCTCGACGCCGCAGCGCTGCCCGCCTGCGTGGCCGCCGACCTCCCGCGCCGCCCCGGCGTCGTGGTCGTGCACGGCGGCGACCCGCCATGGCCCCTGGTCGTGGCGGTCGGCGCCGCCGCGCTGCTGGAGCTCCCCACCGAGGCCGAGGCCCTCGTCACCCTGCTCACGGACGTCCGCGACGGCCCGCCCTCGGACGCCGGCCGCGTCCTGTCCGTCATCGGCGGCCGCGGCGGCGCCGGCGCCTCGGTCCTCGCCACCGCCTGCGCCCGCGAGTCCGCCACCACCGGCACCGAGACCCTGCTCGTCGACTGCGACCCGCTCGGCGGCGGCCTGGACCTGACCCTCGGCGCCGAGTCGGCCACCGGCGCCCGCTGGCCCTCCGTCCACTGCTCCGGCGGCCGCGTCCCCATGTCCTCCCTGCGCGCCGCCCTGCCCACCACCGGCGCACTGAGCGTCCTGTCCTGCGACCGCACCGCCGAACCCCCGGAACCGCAGGCCGTGTCCGCAGTTCTCGACGCGGCCCGCCGCTCCGGCTGCACCACCGTCTGCGACCTCCCCCGCCACCCCACCCCGGCCGCGACAGCCGCCCTCTCCCGCACCGACCTCGCGGTCCTGGTCGTCCCGGCAGAACTCCGCGCCACCGCCGCCGCCACCCGCGTCGCCACCCTGCTCCGCACCCACGGCACCCCCACCCGCCTGGTGGTCCGCGGCCCGTCCCCCTCGGGCCTGTCCGCCCCCGACATCGCCGCCGCCGTCGGCCTCCCCCTGCTCACCCAGATGCGCCCCGAACCAGGCCTCCCCGCCGCCCTGGACCGCGGCCACCTCCCCCGCAACCCCAAGGGCCCCCTCGCCACCACGGCCCGCCTGATCCTGCAGTCCCTCCACCCCTGAAAGGCCGTCCCCGATGCCCCGCCTCCACCTCTCCCTCCGCATCCGCACCTACGCCCGCATGCTGCTGAACCTTGCCCTGTACGGCCGCACCACCAAACCCCCGTACAAATTCGTGAAGCCCCCACCCTGACCCGCCCTCGCCGCGCCTTCGCGAACCGCCGCACACCAACGCTTCCGCGCCGCAGAGCGCCGCCCTGCCCGCGGCCGCCTCCCCGCGCGTGGGCGGCGCGCGACCAAGGCCGTTCTCGCACGCCACCAACCGCCTTTCCCGCGTTGGCAACGCATCCAGCCGCCAACCGCACCGGCCTACGCCACACCCACCGTCCCGGCCCCGCGCACGGCGCGCCAAACCCTCGCCCTGCACCGGCCCTCGCCCGCTGCCCGCCACCCGTCCTCGCGCCTCACCCCGCCCTCGTCTCACCCTGCGCCGCCGTCGACCTCCGCATCGCCCGCTCCCCGCCAGTCCGCTCCCCGCCAGTCCGCTCCCCGCCACTCCGCCACTCCGCTTCCGCCACCCGACCTCCGCCCTCGCTCCGGCCCTCGCAACCCCGCCCCGCGCCCCTGCCCTCGTCTCACCCCGCGCTCCGCCGACCTCCGCATCGCCCGCTCCGCGCCACCCACCCCGCCCTCTGCCACTCCGGCCCCCGTCACCCAGCCCGCCCCTGCCACCCGCCCCGGCTCCTGCCACCCAGCCCAGCCCTCGTCATCCCCGCCCTCTGCCACCCACCCCCACCAGCCCGCCCCGGCCCCTATCACCCAGCCCAGCCCTCGTCATCCCCGCCCACTCCCGCCGTCCCGCACCACCACCCCGAAGGAGCTCCCCATGACCCGCTTCCTCGCCTGGTGCTCCGAAACCTGGCTCCGCCTCACCCACCGCGCGAACGAGATCCCGTACGGCCGCCACGCCCGCCACCCCCACCGCCCCGGACCGGCGACCCCGGCATGAGCACCCTCATCGACCGCGTCCGCCACCGCCTCGCGGGCACCGACGCCGAGATGACCGCCGCGGTCGTCGCCCAGGCGGTCCGCTCGGAGGCGGGCGGCGTCCTCGCCGACGCGGATGTCCTGCAAGCGCTGCAGGTCCTGCGCCAGGAGTTCAGCGGCACCGGCCCCCTCGACCCGCTGCTGGCCGACCCCGGCACCACCGACGTCCTGGTCACCGCACCCGACCAGGTCTGGGTCGACGGCCCGGACGGCCTGCGCCGCACGGCCGTCGTCTTCCCCGACGAGGACGCCGTCCGCCGGCTCGCCCAGCGCCTCGCGGTTGCCGCAGGTCGGCGGCTGGACGACGCCTCGCCGTGCGTCGACGGCTGGTTGCCGGGCAGCGGGGTGCGCATGCACGCGGTGCTCCCGCCGATCGCCGACCACACCTGCCTGTCCCTGCGCGTCCTCCGCCCCGCGACCCACGACCTCCAGGCGCTGCAAGACCTCGGCACGTTCGACGCGGAGATCGCCGGGACGCTGAAGGCCGTCGTGCGCAGGCGGATGGCGTTCCTCGTGGTGGGCGGCACCGGCTCGGGCAAGACGTCGTTGCTGTCCGCGCTGCTCGGGTGCGTGCCGCCGAACGAACGGATCGTGTGCGTGGAAGACGCCGGCGAGCTGCGCCCGGATCACGAGCAGTTCGTGCGGCTCGTCGCACGCCCGCCGAACGTCGAGGGCGCGGGGGAGGTGACCGTTCGCGAGCTGGTGCGCGAGGCGTTGCGGATGCGGCCGGACCGGATCGTCGTCGGCGAGGTCAGGGGCGCGGAGGTGCGTGAGCTGCTCACCTCGCTCAACACCGGCCACGAGGGTGGCGCGGGGACCCTGCACGCCAACTCACCGGCCGAGGTGCCCGCCCGGCTCGAAGCGCTGGGAGCGCTGGCGGGGCTTGATCGCCAAGCGCTGCACAGCCAGGTCACCGCGGCGGTCCGGCTCGTGTTGCACATGCGCCGCTGCGACACCGGCGAACGACAACTGGCCGAGATCGGCACCTTCAGCCGTACGGAGAACGGACTCGTCGTCCATCCACTGTGGACGAAAGAGCACGGGTGGAAGGAGAAGCCGTGGTAGGCCTGCTCCTGCTCGCGACGGCACTGCTGGTGTGGCCGCACGTCAAGCCCATCCGACGACTGAGACCCGCCACCGCCCGCGGAGTCCCGGTGCCGAAGTGGTTCTGGGTGCTCGCCGCAGCCGTGGTGATCTACCTGACCACCGGCCTCGGTGGTCTGGTCGCCGCGGCGGTCGTCGCCGGCACCGTTGAACGGATAGCCAGGCGCATGAGGCGAGAGCGCTCCCAGAACGCCACGACCGAGGCGTTGAGCAACGGACTAGGCGGCGTGGTCGACGAGCTCAGGGCCGGGGCCCACGCGGCAGCGGCAGCGGAGGGCGCCGCCCAGGACACGCCCGCGCCGGCGAACGAGGTGCTGCGGACCGCGGCTGCCGCGTCCAGGCGGGGCGGTGACGTCGAGAGGGCGTTGCGGGAGCTGGACCAGCCGCTGCTCAGAACCGCGGTGGACCAGCTCGCCAGGGCCTGGCACGTGTCCGCCCGGCACGGGGTCGCGCTGGCCGACGTGCTGGACGCGACCAAGGCGGACCTGGACCGGCGCCTGGCCTTCGCACGGCAGGTGCGGGCCCGCATGGCAGGCCCGCGGGCGAGCGCGCTGGTCCTGGCCGGGCTCCCGGTGTTCGGAGTGCTGCTGGGCGAGCTCAGCGGAGCACGACCGCTCGGCGTCCTCACCGGCACCGCGGCCGGTCAGGTGCTGCTCGTCGCCGGCGCGGTGCTCCTGGCGACCGGCCTGTGGTGGACGAAACGGATCACCGAGCCATGACCTACCTGCTCCTGGCCCTCGCGGTGCTCGTCGCACCTCCGCCACGACGTCCCCTCGACCGCCTCCGGCCACGGGCCGACGACCCGCCACCCGCACCGCGCAAGGCCGACGGGCCGTTCGAACGGGCCGCCGCCTGGGACCTGCTGGCCGCGTGCCTCAAAGCCGGGTTGCCGGTACCGACGGCCATCGCGGCGGTCCGCGTCGACGGGCTCGGCCGGGTCGCGGAGCTGCTGCGGCTCGGTGCGGACCCGGTCACGGCGTGGGCGACGGCGCTCGACGACCCCGCGACCGCGGCGTTGGCCAGGGCCGCGCGCAGGACCGCGCGGTCAGGGGCGGCACTCGCGCAGCAGGCCGCCGAGCTGGCCGAACGGACGCGCGCCGATGCCGTCGACCAGGCCGAGGCGAAGGCGCAGCGGGCCGCGGTGGCCGTGGCCGCGCCGCTCGCACTGTGTTTCCTGCCGGCCTTCCTGTGCCTCGGCGTGCTGCCGGTGGTGCTGGGGCTGGCCGGCCAGATCCTCCACTAGAAGGGCGAACGAGATGGAACTGCTCAAGGACGACAGCGGCATGAGCACGGTCGAGTACGCGATCGGCACGCTCGCCGCGGCGGCGCTCGCGGGCGTGATCTACGCGGTCGTGACGAGCGACTTCGTGCAGAACCTGTTGCAAGGGCTGATACAGCGTGCGCTGTCGGCGGTCTGACGACCGGGGCATGGTCACGGTGGAAGCCGCGGTCGCGGTGTGCGCACTGCTCATCGCCATGGGACTCGCGGCCGCGAGCCTCACGGCGGTGATCGAGCAGATCCGGTGCACGGACGCGGCACGCGAGGCGGCGCGGTTGTCGGCGCGCGGCGAACGGCAGCGCGGGGTCCAAGCCGTTGCGCAGATCGCACCCGGTGCCACGGCGGAGTTCCAGGACGAGGGCGATGCCGTGCGCGTCTTCGTGCGGCAGCGGGGACCGTTGGGCGTGCTGCTCACCGCGACCGCGTTCGCCGTCGTGGAGCCGCGGTGAACGGCGGGACGAGCGGCGGGACGAGCGGCGAACCGCTTGGCGGTGAGCGCGGATCGGCTGCGGTGAGCGGCGTCATGGCGATGTTGCTGCTGGTCGTCGTCACAGCGGCGGGTGCGCAGTTCGGCGCGGCGGTCATCGCACGGCACCGGGTGACCGGCGCCGCCGATCTGGCCGCCCTCGCGGCTGCCGCTCGTCTTGCCGAAGGTGATCAGCACGCGTGTGAGCAGGCGGAACGCGTTGCGCGGCAGAACGGTGGCGAGCTCAGCTCGTGTGCGGTGAACGGGTGGGAGGTGGTCGTCGAGGTGTCGGCGGCTACGCCGTTCGGCCCGGTCAGTGCTCGGTCGAGAGCAGGTCCGGCTGAAGATCAGAGCGTTTGGAGCACGACGAGCGGTCGTTCATCGGCGGTGAGCGGACTCACACCCGTGCCTGGACATGCTGAACGGTGATCGAACCAATTGTTGACAGTTCGGTTCCCCGTTCAGCCGAAGCACGCTCGCCGTGCCGTACCGACCAGTTGTCGAGGCGGGGGTTACCAAGCCCGGCCCCGGTGTCGTTAGTTGTAGTGGCGGCACCGACGCGGTGTCCTACGAACACCGGCACCACGTCGATGTCGAGCCAAGAGCCTTGGAGGCGAAGGAAGATGGACTGGTCGGACAGCTGGCGCGGGGCCTTCCGCATCGAACTGCGTGCGGAGGCCGTGAGCCTTGCGTACCGCGGCTGGCCCGTCCTGCCCGGCACGTACCCGGCCGGTTCCGAGCAGGGTGTGACGCAGTGGGCGGGCCGCAGCGGGCTCGAGCTCCACGGACCCATCCCGGTCCACCGCGACTGGGTCGACCGCGTCGGCACCCGGTCCGACCAGGTCGCCACCTGGTGGGCGGGCCGTTCCTACAGCCTCCTCCTCGCCACCGGCCACGGTGTGGACGCGATCGAGGTCGGCACCGACCTCGGCCGCCGCGCGGCCGTCGCACTGCGGTCGATCAGCGTTCCCGTGCCGATCGCCGCGACCCCGTCCGGCCGGTGGATGTTCATGGTGAAGTCCGGCTCGAAGCTGAACGCCGAGCTGGCCAACAACTCGGACGTCCACCTGTACGGCCAGGGCGAGTACATCCCGCTGCCGCCCACCCCGATGGCGCACGGCGTCGTGCACTGGCGGGTCAAGCCGTCGATCTGCGGCTGGAACCTGCCGGACGCGCACGTCGTGCAGGACGCGCTCGCCGAGGCGCTGCACGCCCCGGCCCGCTTCCAGCTCGAAACCGTCTGACACACAACTACATGTAGAGCCCGGCCGTGCTGGGTGTCGTCGTGGACTCTCCCCGACAACCCCGAAGGCGATGCCCTGCACGGCCGTTCCACCAAGCCCGATCCGACGACCTGCCTCCGCACCCGCACTTCGGGGGAGGTCGCAGGAGAGGGCAGAAAAGCCGAACACGCACCCCGAAGGACAGCCTCCCGCAACACGACCGGACCGAGGAACGTTAGTGGCAGAGCACCTGCGCTGCCGCGATCGGCGAAGCCGGCTCCTCCCCGGAGTTCGTCCCACAGCAGTCGACGCCGTCGCCTCCCGCGTGTCCTGCTCGGACGGACAACCAGATTCCGCCGATGTTCCACGGGATCCGGTCGAGATGCGGTAGCAGGCGGGAACACAGTGTTCGGCACGTGGAGAGCGCGCGCCGCGGGTACCCGTGAGCCCGCGGCGCGCGCCCACGAAGATCACTGCAGGAGCTCGCAGCAGGCCGCGAAGGCGAAGGTCTGCTCCAGGCTCCCCGGACGAGGAACCGCGTCGGCGTCCCAGCCGAGGTCCCGGTCCGCCAAGACCTGCTCGATCAGCGGGTGCCACCGCTGATCGAGCATTTTCAACCCCCACAGCAGCGCGCCGCGCTTCGACTCCACCTCCCCGGTGTGGATGGTGTAGAGCGTCCGGCAGTACGCGGCGACGATGTAGCGCTGCGTCCAGGCGTTGCCCATCGGGGCCCAGCCGCGAATCCCCTCCAGCACGTGCGGCAGCGCGGCGCGCATCGACGACCGCAGCGCCTCCGGCGGGACCTCGTCGACCAGCGACTCGATCGGCGGGCCGTCCAGCACGATGCCGTGGTTGCGCAGGATCCACCGCGCGTGCGGCGAGTTGCAGTGCAGGTCCCACTCCAGCGTGCGGGTGCCGTGGTCGTTGAACAGCCACGGAACGCCAAGACCGGCGACCGACCGCAGCGAGTCGACGTCGGCGTACGAGCCCTCGATCTCCGTCGACCAGCGGCCCGGCCGGGTGGGGATCTCGTCGTGGAGGACCCGCAGACCCTCCAGCGCGGCACCGGACGGCAGCTCGGTGCAGGCGATGATGAAGTCGCAGTCGGAGTGGACGTCCCCGGCGCCGAGGGCGAACGAGCCCTGGACGTAGGCGCCCACGTAGGTGGGGCCGAGGATGGTGCGCACCGACGCGACGAAGTCGTCGAGCAGTGCGTCGAGGTCGGCAAACGGCGTGAACAAGGCAGACTCCAGGAAAACTGTGGCGAGAAGGGGGACGGGCGCGGCGGAGCGTCGCGTCGGCCGCGCGGGAGGGCACGGCGGAGCGGCTCACCAGCCGCGCACGTGGAACGGTGGAGGTCCGGGTCGCCCGCGCCGGTGGACACGGCAGCGGTCCACCCGCACGCGTTGCACGCGGAGCGTCGAGCTGTCCGCGCCGGAGAGCACGGCCAAACGGTCCGCCAGCCGCGAGTAGGACGGCGAAGCGTCGAGTCGGCCGCGCCAGAGGGCACGCCGGAGCGGTCCACCAGCCGCGAGTGGCACGGCGAAGCATCAAGTCGGCCGCGCCGGAAGGCACAGCGGAGCGTCGAACCGGCCGCGCCGGAAGGCACGGCGCAGCGATCCACCCGCGCGTGGCACAGCGGAGGTCCGGACTCGGCCGCACCTAGAAGCGGCGGGTCCGATCAGTCGCGTTGCAGCTACCTGCGTTCACACCAACACCGTAGCCACGAGCGACGGTACCGGTCAGGTGATTTTCCCGAGCACCACGTCCAGCACCAGCACCGCCCCGGCCTTGTCCAGCGGGTCGTTGCCGTTGCCGCACTTGGGGGACTGGACGCACGACGGGCAGCCCATCGGGCACGTGCAGGCCTTGATCGCCGCGCGGGTCGCCGACAGCCAGGCCCGCAGCGCCGAGTGGCCGCGGTCGGCGAAGCCCGCGCCGCCGGGGTGGCCGTCGTGGACGAACACCGTCGGCATGCCGGTGTCGGGGTGCGCGGCCGTCGACACGCCGCCGATGTCCCACCGGTCGCAGGTCGCGAACAGCGGCAGCAGGCCGATCGCCGCGTGTTCGGCGGCGTGCAGTGCGCCGGGGGTCCGCTTCGCCTCCACGCCCGCGGCGAGCAGCAGCGACTCGTCGACGGTGTACCAGACCGCGCGGGTTCGCAGGGTCTGCTCGGGCAGGTCGAGCGGGATCTGGTCGAGCACCACGCCCGAGGGCAGCCGGCGCAGGTAGCCGACGACCTGCGTGGTCACCTCCACCTCGCCCAGCGACACCGTCACACCGCCGAACTCCTGCCGCTCCACCTCCCGCACGACGGTGATGTCCACGCAGTCGCGCGGCTGGGTCGTCCACTCCGGGTCCTCGCGGTGCACCAGCGCGAGACCGCTGTCGAGGTCGAGCTCGTCGACCACGTACGAGCGGCCCTGGTGCAGGTAGACGGCGCCGGGGTGCACCTGCCAGCTGGCCGATCCCGGGTCGACGGTGCCGAGCATCCGGCCGGAGTCGGCCTCCACCACCGCCACCTGCTCGCCGCCGGAACCGCGGATGTCCACCCCGGCGTGCGGCCGGTCGTGCGAGGCCCAGTACCAGCCGGCGGGCCGTTTGCGCAGCAGCTTCTCCGCCACCAGCTCGGCCAGCACGGACTCCGCCAGCTCGCCGCCGAAGTCCGGCAGGCAGTCCCGCGTCAGCGGCATCTCGGAGGCCGCGCAGGCCAGCTGCGGCCCGAGCACGTACGGGTTCATCGGGTCCAGCACGGTCGCCTCGACCGGCCGGTCCAGCACCGCCGCCGGGTTGTGCACCAGGTACGTGTCCAGCGGGTCGTCCCGCGCCACGAACACGACCAGCGCGCTGTCACCGGACCGCCCGGCGCGACCGGCCTGCTGCCAGAACGACGCCAGGGTGCCGGGGAAACCCGCCACCACCACGGCGTCCAGCCCCGCGATGTCGACGCCCAGCTCCAGCGCGTTCGTCGTCGCCACGCCGAGCAGGTCGCCCGTGGACAGCGCCTTCTCCAGCGCCCGCCGCTCCTCCGGCAGGAACCCGCCCCGGTAGGCGGCCACCCGCGCGGGCAGCTCACCATCCACTTCGGACAGAATCCGCTGGGTGCCCAGCGCCGTCAGCTCGGCACCGCGCCGCGAGCGCACGAACGCGAGCGACCGCGCACCCTCCACCACCAGGTCCGCGAGGATCCGCGACGTCTCCGCGCCCGCCGACCGGCGCACCGGCGCGCCGTTCTCGCCCTCCAAAGAGGTCAGCGGCGGCTCCCACAACGCCACCGTGCGCGAGGCACGCGGTGAGAAGTCGTCCACGACAGCGGACACCGGCACGCCCAGCAGCCTTTCCGCCGAAGCGGAAGGATCAGCCACAGTGGCCGATGCCAAAACGAAGATCGGGTCCGCACCGTATTTGCGGGCCACCCGCCGCAGCCGCCGCATCAACAACGCCACGTGCGAACCGAAAACACCTCGGTAGGAATGGCACTCGTCGATCACCACGTACTTCAGCCTGCGGAAGAACCGCAACCATTTCGGGTGCTGCGGCAGGATTGAGCGGTGCAGCATGTCCGGGTTGGTGAAGACCCAGTTCGCGTGGGCCTTCACCCAGTCCCGTTCGGCCATCGGGGTGTCACCGTCGTAGGCCGACGCGCGCACCCCCTTGATCCCCAGCTCGTCGAGCGAGCGGAGCTGGTCCGCACCAAGGGCTTTGGTGGGGGACAGGTACAGCGCGGTGGCCCTCGTGTCCGCCAAAAGAGTGGAAAGCACCGGCAGTTGGTAGGCGAGCGACTTGCCCGACGCGGTGCCCGTGGCGAGCACCACGTGCCGCCCGGACCACGCCAGCTCGGCCGCCTCGACCTGGTGCCGCCACGGCTCGCGCACCCCCGTCTCCGTGAACGCCTCGACCACCGCCGAGGCCGCCCACGACGGCCATTGCACGTGATCAGCCCGCCGCAACGGGAGATCGCGCGCGTGCGTGAGGGGCGACTCCCCGGCGGGCGTCCCCGCCAGCACCCGGTCCAGCAACCGGCGTCCCTGATCCACCACGACCCGAGCTTCGCATACACCACCGACAGTCCGGACCGGGCCGCGGTCGACTTCCAGCGCGGATAACGGTGTGTGCACGCTTCGGGACGGTTCGTTGCCTTGTTGCAACCAGCCCCTAGACTCCCCGCTCATCGCATCCAATGAGGGATGCGTCACGTCGCGCTGGGCGGCTGGTCTGCCTTGGCGCTGCACATGGCAACTCACCAGGAGGACGGATGTCCCGGCAATTCCTCGCGGAGGGCCTTGAGCTCTCCGGAGGTGATCGCGGCGTCGTAGCCGTGGTCGCCGTGGTCGCCCTGGCTGCTCTCGCCGTCGGGTACGTGCTGCTCAAGGAGGTGCTGGCCGCCGGCCAGGGCACCGACAAGATGCAGGACATCGCCAGGGCGGTTCAGGAGGGCGCAGCGGCCTACCTCAACCGGCAGTTCCGCACGCTCGGCATCTTTGTCGTGATCGTGTTCGTGCTGCTGTTCGCGCTACCGGCAGATGATTTGGCCGAACGAATCGGCCGATCTTTGTTCTTCATCGTCGGTGCCGCGTTCTCGGCGATCATCGGCTACCTGGGCATGTGGTTGTCCACGCGCGCCAACGTGCGTGTCGCCGCCGCCGCGAACGAAGAAGGCGGTCGCGAAAAGGCGACGCGCATCGCGTTCCGCACCGGCGGCGTGGTCGGCATGACCACGGTCGGCCTCGGCCTCTTCGGCGCGGCGCTCGTCGTGCTCGTGTACGCCGGTCAGGCCCCGAAGGTCCTGGAGGGCTTCGGTTTCGGTGCCGCGCTGCTCGCGATGTTCATGCGCGTCGGTGGCGGCATCTTCACCAAGGCCGCCGACGTCGGCGCCGACCTGGTCGGCAAGGTCGAGCAGGGCATCCCGGAGGACGACCCCCGCAACGCCGCGACCATCGCGGACAACGTGGGCGACAACGTCGGTGACTGCGCCGGCATGGCCGCGGACCTCTTCGAGTCCTACGCCGTCACCCTGGTCGCGTCGCTGATCCTCGGCACCGCCGCGTTCGGTGTGCAGGGCCTGCTGTTCCCGCTGATCGTCCCGGCGATCGGCGTGCTGACCGCGGTCATCGGCGTCTACACGACCAGGGCGAAGGTGGGCGAAAGCGGCCTTTCCGCCATCAACCGCTCCTTCTACATCTCCGCGGTCATCTCCGCGGTGCTGTGCACGATCGCGGCCTTCACGTACCTGCCGAGCTCCTTCGCCGACCTCAACGGCATCTCCGACGCGATCAAGGGCACCAGCGGCAACCCGGCGCTGATCGCGTCCGTCGCGGTGATCATCGGCATCGTGCTGGCCGGCGTCATCCTCTGGCTGACCGGCTACTACACCGGCACCGAGCACAAGCCGGTGCAGGAGGTCGGCAAGACCTCGCTGACCGGTGCGGCCACCGTCATCCTGTCCGGCATCTCGGTCGGTTTCGAGTCGGCCGTCTACACCGCGCTGGTCATCGGTGCCGCCGTCTACGGCGCGTTCCTGCTGTCCGGTTCGGTCGTCGTCGCGCTGTTCGCGATCGCGCTGGCCGGTTGTGGTCTGCTGACCACCGTCGGCGTCATCGTCGCGATGGACACCTTCGGCCCGGTCTCGGACAACGCGCAGGGCATCGCCGAGATGTCCGGTGACGTGCACGGCGAGGGCGCGCAGATCCTCACCGAGCTCGACGCCGTCGGCAACACGACCAAGGCCATCACCAAGGGCATCGCGATCGCGACCGCCGTGCTCGCCGCGACGGCGCTGTTCGGCTCCTACAAGGACGCGATCGACCAGGCCGTGCTGAAGATCGGCAACGAGATCGGCTCGCTGCCCATCTCGTTCACCAACGTGGTGTTCAGCCCGAACGTCCTCGTCGGCGTCGCCATCGGCGCGGCCGTCGTGTTCATGTTCTCGGGCCTCGCGGTCAACGCCGTGACGCGCGCCGCCGGTGCCATCGTGTTCGAGGTGCGCCGCCAGTTCCGCGAGAACCCGGGCATCATGGACTACTCGGTCAAGCCGGAGTACGGCCGCGTCGTCGACATCTGCACCAGGGACTCGCTGCGCGAGCTCGCGACCCCCGGTCTGATGGCCGTGCTCGCCCCGATCGCCGTCGGCTTCGGCCTCGGCGTCGGCCCGCTGGCCGGCTACCTCGCCGGTGCGATCGCCACCGGCACGCTGATGGCGGTGTTCCTGGCCAACTCCGGTGGGGCGTGGGACAACGCGAAGAAGCTGGTCGAGGACGGCAACCACGGCGGCAAGGGCTCCGAGGCCCACGCCGCGACCGTCATCGGCGACACCGTCGGTGACCCGTTCAAGGACACCGCCGGCCCGGCCATCAACCCGCTGATCAAGGTCATGAACCTGGTCTCGGTGCTGATCGCCCCCGCCGTCGTGACGTTCTCCATCGGCCCGGACGCGTCCGCGCCGCTGCGCATCGCGATCGCGGTGGTCGCCACCGTCATCATCATCGGCGCGATCATCGTGTCGAAGCGCCGCGGAACGGCGATCGCCGACTCGCCCGCGGAGGCTGTCAGCAACGGCGCCGCGTAGTTCCACCGCCGGTCGGGGTACGTTCGGGTGTCCACCGACGTACCCCGACCGAGGAGTTACGACATGAGGCGCAGCCTCGTCGCCACTACCGCAGTTGCCGCCATCGCGCTGGCCGGGTGCACCAACGGCGGCAACTCCGGCACGTCCACGCCGACCAGCGGCCAGCCTGACGCCGCCGCCGTCACCTACATGGACAAGGTCTGCGGCGCGGCGTCCGCGTTCGCCAAGGTCGACAAGACGGCGCCGAAGCTCGACGCGGGCGACCCCGCCAAGCTCAAGGCCGAGATGGCCGCCTACATGGGCCAGCACGCCGACGCGTTCACCAAGTCCGCCGCCGACCTCAAGCAGGTCGGGCCGTCGCCCGTCGCGGGCGGTGACGAGGCCGTGACGAAGATGTCGGAGACCTTCACCGCGCTCGGCACGCTGTTCGCCGACGCCAAGGTGAAGATCGAGCAGGCGGACGCCAACGACGCCACCGGCGGCCTGCAGGCGGCGGGAGAGGCGATCTCCAAGCTCTCCGAGCTCGCCGACCCGCTGAGGGACCTCAAGGCCGTTCCCGAGCTGCAGAAGGCCGCCCAGAGCGCGCAGAAGTGCCAGGAGATGCAGCGGCTCGGCGCCGCCCCCACGGGCTGAGCCCGACCTGTGCGGCACCACCGCCCGGAGTAGCTTGCGGCCCATGACCCGCTCCACCGCACGCGCAGTCCTCGCCGTCGCCACGGGCCTGGCCCTGGCCTCCTGCACCGGCGGCACCCCCGCGTCCACGCCCGCGGCGCCCACCGAGGCCGACGTCGTGGCGTGGCTGGACCAGGTCTGCGGCGCCGTCGGCGGCACGACGAAGGCCATGGCGGGGGAGCCGTCCATCGACCTGAGCGACCCGGCGAAGCTCAAGGCCGGCCTCTCGGGCTGGCTGACCACCCAGATCACCGCCGCCGACCGGTCGGTGAACGACCTGAAGGCGCTGGAGGACGGACCGCACCCGAAGGCGAAGGAGCTGGTCGGGGCGGTGGAGAACAGCACGGGGGAGTTCAAGGCGGTGCTCTCCGACACCAGGTCGAAGATCGACTCCTCGTCCGACGCGACCGCGGTGGTCACCGCGTTCACCGAACTGATGACCAAGGCCGCCGCGTTCGAGAACACCGGCGCCGACGTGCGCAAGCGCTTCGAGGACAGCGGGCTGGCCGAGCCGATGAAGAAGGCGGGCAAGTGCGAGGAGCTACCCCGGTGACCCGGACCAGGCTGGTCACGGCGGTGCTGGCCGCCGCGGCGCTGCTGACGGCGTGCGGTTCGGACGAGGACAAGCCCCTCACCGACGCCCAGGGCCGGTGGGTCGACGCGTTCTGCGGCGGTGTCCTGCCCGGTCTGAGGGCAGGGCAGGAGCTGCAGGCCCAGGACCCCGCCGACCCGGCCGCGGTCAAGGCTGCCTACCTCAAGCTCGTCATCGCGAACGCCGCCGCCCTCACCGACGCGGTGCGGGAGCTGACCGAGCTCGGCTCACCGTCGGATGAACTGCGGGACGTCCACGACGGCACGGTCAGGTACTTCACCGAGTCCGCGAAGTCCTACGAGGCGGCGAAGGACCCGATCACCGTGCTCGCCGCGGACGCCGGGTTCTGGGACGACGCCGAGCAGGTGCTGGCGAGGACGTCGCAGGTCAGCACGCCCGAACAGCTGCGGGCCACGTTCGACGCGCTGGAGCGGTCGCCCAAGTACGCGGCCGCCGTCGGCCGGTCGCGACCGTGCTCCGAGCTGAAGGCGAAGCAGTAGTCCAACCGGTGTGGCCACGCGTGCGCCACTGGTCACAGTCGAACGCCTGTTCTACTCTGTGGGCCGTGGTGGGGCAGCTGTCCTTCTTCTCGGCCGAGGCGCGCACGCCGGCCAAGGCGGACCTCGCCGGCTTCCTCTGCGGGCCGGGGCAGGCCGTCAGCTTCGCACGCGGCACAGCGGCCCGCGTGTACGTCGAACTGCGCGACGAGTGGCGCTACCGGCCCCTCAAGCAGGCCTGCGACGAGCGCGGCGTCACCTCCGAGCTGTGCGTCGACGACGAAGGCACGCGCTTCGTCCGCACGCCGTTCCGCACCGACCTCACCCCGCTGGCCGCCCACTGGCTGAACGGCACCGCGAAGACGGTGCCCGCAGGCTTCGAGCTGAACGGGGCGGTGCTCCGGGTCTGGGCGCTGGCCGCCGGCAGCTGGTCGGAGTCGGCCTACCTGCTCGGTTTGGACCCCAACGCACCCCAGACACACGCACCGTTGCAAAATGCCCTGCTCCAGTCCGGACTTCCGTGCACCCTGGTAGGGGCACCGGCGCTGCGGGTAACCGGCCGCCGACGGCTCGCAAGGCTCGCTGAGCTGGTCGGAAGCCCTCCCCACGGGGTGGCGATGAGCACTTGGCCGGCGGCCTGAGCGGGGCAGTCCGGCGGGGTTGTGTCACTCTGTCTCGTCGAACAGGCGTCGCAGAAGACATGACGGATGGTGTGCTTTTCGGCCGGCGCTGGGCAACACTGGCGGGCCTGGGAACGGGTTTGGAAGAGAGCGGGACGGCGTGGCTGGATCGACACGGACGAGAAAGAGCAGCGGAGGAGCGGGTGGCACCCGACGACTTGTGATCGTCGAGTCGCCCACGAAGGCGCGCAAGATCGCGTCCTACCTCGGCGCCAACTTCGTCGTGGAGTCCTCCAGGGGACACATCCGGGACTTGCCGCGCGGTGCCGCCGACGTGCCCGCCAAGTTCAAGGGCCAGGCCTGGGCCCGGCTCGGCGTGGACGTCGACCACGACTTCGAGCCGCTCTACGTGGTGTCCGCCGACAAGAAGTCGCTGGTCACCGAGCTCAGGGAAGCCCTGAAGGAAGTCGACGAGCTCTACCTCGCGACAGACGGTGACCGCGAGGGCGAGGCCATCGCGTGGCACCTGCTGGAGACCCTGAAGCCCAAGGTCCCGGTGCGCAGGATGGTGTTCCACGAGATCACCGAGTCCGCGATCCAGGCCGCCGCCGCGAACCCCCGCGACCTGGACCAGGACCTGGTCGACGCGCAGGAGACCCGCCGCATCCTCGACCGCCTCTACGGCTACGAGGTCAGCCCCGTGCTGTGGAAGAAGGTCATGCCGAAGCTCTCGGCTGGCCGCGTGCAGTCGGTGGCGACGCGCCTGGTCGTGGAGCGCGAACGCGAACGGATGAAGTTCGTCTCCGCCGGCTACTGGGACATCTCGGCGGTCATGGACGCCGGTGCCGACGCCACGCCGCGTCAGTTCGGCGCCCGCATGGTGGCGCTCGACGGCACCCGCCTCGCGACCGGCCGCGACTTCGGCTCCGACGGCAAGCTCACCGGCAAGGCCGACGTGGTCGTGCTGGACGAGGCGCAGGCCCGTGCCATCGCCGCCGGCCTGGAGCAGGCCCCCGTCCGGGTCGCCTCGGTCGAGGAGAAGCCGTACACGCGCAAGCCGTACGCGCCGTTCATGACCTCGACGCTGCAGCAGGAGGCGGGCCGCAAGCTGCGGTTCTCCGCCGACCGCACGATGCGCACCGCGCAGAAGCTGTACGAGAACGGCTACATCACCTACATGCGCACCGACAGCACGACGCTGTCGGAGACCGCGATCAACGCGGCCCGCACGCAGGCCACGGACCTGTACGGCGCGCAGTACGTCGCCGACAAGCCGCGCCAGTACACCCGCAAGGTCAAGAACGCGCAGGAGGCCCACGAGGCGATCCGGCCCGCCGGTGAGGTGTTCCGCACGCCCGGCCAGGTGGCCTCCGAGCTGGACTCCGACGAGTTCAAGCTCTACGAGATGATCTGGCAGCGCACGATCGCCTCCCAGATGGCCGACGCGCGCGGCAACACGACCAGCGTGCGGATCGTCGGCAAGGCGGCGACCGGCCAGGAGGTCACCTTCGCCGCGTCCGGCCGCACGATCACGTTCGCCGGCTTCCTCAAGGCCTACGTCGAGACCGTCGACGCCGAGGCCGGTGGCGAGTCCGACGACGCCGAGTCGCGGCTGCCGCTGCTCGCCAAGGACCAAGCGCTGACGATCGCCGAGCTGTCCCCGGACGGCCACACGACCTCACCGCCGTCGCGCTACACCGAACCGTCGCTGATCAAGACGATGGAGGAGCTCGGCATCGGCCGCCCCTCCACCTACTCGTCGATCATCAGCACGGTCCAGGACCGCGGCTACGTGTGGAAGAAGGGCGCGGCGCTGGTCCCGTCCTGGGTGGCGTTCGCCGTGGTCGGGCTGCTGGAGGTGCACTTCGGCCGCCTGGTCGACTACGACTTCACCGCCGCGCTGGAGGACGAGCTCGACGGCATCGCCGCCGGTCGCCAGCAGCGCACGACGTGGCTGTCCGGGTTCTACTTCGGCGGCAGCGTCGGCCCCGACGGCTCGATCGGCCGCTCCGGTGGCCTGAAGAAGCTGGTCGGCACGGGCGTCGAGGACATCGACCCGCGCGAGGTCAACTCGATCCCGCTGTTCAGCGACTCCGAGGGCCGCACGGTCGTGGTCCGCGTCGGCCGGTTCGGGCCGTACCTGGAGCGCGAGGTCGACGGTGCCGCGCAGCGCGCGAACCTGCCCGACGACCTGCCGCCCGACGAGCTCACCGCGGAGATCGCCGAGAAGCTGTTCTCGACGCCGCAGGAGGGCCGCTCGCTGGGCACCGACCCGGTCTCGGGCAACGAGATCGTGGCCAAGGAGGGCCGCTTCGGCCCGTACGTGACCGAGGTGCTGCCCGAGCCGGAGGAGAGCACGCCGAAGTCGAAGCTGCCGAAGCCGCGCACCGGCTCGTTGTTCAAGTCGATGTCGCTGGACACGATCACGATCGACGACGCGCTGAAGCTGCTGTCGCTGCCGCGGGTGGTCGGCAAGGACCCGGAGACGGGCGCCGAGATCACCGCGCAGAACGGTCGCTACGGCCCGTACCTCAAGAAGGGCACCGACTCGCGGTCGCTGGCCGACGAGTCGCAGATCTTCACGGTCACGCTCGACGAGGCCCTGAAGATCTACGCCGAGCCGAAGAAGCGCGGCCGGGCCGCCGCCGCGCCGCCGTTGCGGGAGCTGGGCAACGACCCGGTGTCCGGCAAGCCGATGGTGATCAAGGAGGGCCGCTTCGGCCCGTACGTCACCGATGGCGAGGCGAACGCGTCGCTGCGCAAGACCGACAGCGTCGAGTCGATCACCGACGAGCGCGCGGCCGAGCTGCTGGCCGAGAAGCGCGCCAAGGGCCCGGTGAAGAAGAAGGCACCGGCCAAGAAGGCGACGACCGCGGCGAAGAAGCCGGCGGCCAAGAAGGCCCCGGCGAAGACGAAGAGCTGACGTGACGGGGGTGGCGGGTGCCGAGCTCTGACTTCGGTCCGGACGGGACGCAGGCCCCGCCGCCACCCCCGCTGTTCCCCGACCCGCTCGCCGGGCTGGTGACGGCCGACACGTGGGTGGCACCCCAGTGGTCCTCGCTGCGGACCGCGTCGTTCTCGTCACGTGTGGCGGTGCCGACACCTCCCGACCCCACCGAGCAGGTGCGGCAGGCCGTCCAGGCCCAGCTGGAACAGGAGCGGCGGCGCCCGCAGAGCCGCCGGCCACGACCGGGGCAGCAGGCCGCGCAGTGGCCGCAAGTGCCTGCCGCACAGGCGCAGCAGCCCGTGCAGAAGCCCAACACCGCCGCTACCGTGGTCGGCTGCATCGTCGTCCTCGGCTTCTTCGTGCTGGTGCTCGTGAGCGTCCTCGGCGCGATCTTCAGCGGATAGTGACCTTTCGACGCCGAGAGTCCGGCGTCGTCACCCACTACATCCGGTTACCCTGATCGCACCCGCACGGGCGAGCAGAGGTGACTGAGATTCAGGACGCGGACACACCAGCGACGCAGGCAGACCCGGCCGGGTCCGCCCAGTCCAGCGTGTCCACGGTCCACCGGCTGCGGTCGGTGCTCGCGATCCGGCCGTTCCGCCGGCTCTGGCTCGTCACCTACCTGTGCAGCGTCGGTGACTGGCTGTCACTGCTCGCGTTGACCGGTCTGGTCTCCGAGATGCTGAACAGCTACCAGTGGCAGTCGTTCGCGCTGTCGCTGGTCGTGCTGACCCAGCTGCTGCCCGGCATCCTGTTCGCCCCCGTCGGCGGGGTGCTCGCCGACCGCTTCGACCGGCGCAAGGTCATGGTCGTCTGCGACGTCCTGCGCGGGTCGCTGTTCATCTCGATCGCGCTGATCGGGTCGCCGATCTGGCTGTTCGTGGCGAACTTCCTGGTCGGCTGCTGCGCGATGCTGTGGATTCCGGCCAAGGAGTCGGCGGTGCCGAACCTGCTGCGCCGGCCCGACCAGGTCGAGTCGGCCAACCAGCTCGGCCTCGTGATGACCTACGGCATCTCGACCATCAGCGGGTTCGGCCTGTACTCGCTGATCGCGGGCGTGCCGGCGTACCTGAACCTGCAGGGCGGCGACCTCGAGTTCCGCATCGCGACCATCGCCGTGATCATCAACGGCCTGCTGTACTTCACCTCCGCCGTCCTGATCGCCACCCGGCTGCCGGAGCTGTCCGGCCGGGCCGCGCGGCAGAAGAAGGAGGTCGACGCCGACAAGCCGGGCTTCGTCGCGATGTTCCGCGAGGGGGTCAGGTTCGCCGCCGCGACGCCGCTGGTCCGTGGCCTGGTGATCGGCATGATCGGCGCGTTCGCCGCGGCCGGTGTCGTGATCGCGACGGCGAAGCTCTACGCGACCTCGCTCCTCGGTGGCGCGTCGACGTTCGGCCTGCTGTTCATGGCCGTGTTCCTCGGGCTCGCGGTCGGCATGGCGACGGCACCCCGGTTCGCGCGCAGGCTCGCCTACAACCGGCTGTTCGGCGTGACGATCGTCGGCGCGGGCGTCACGTTGACGCTGGTCGCGCTGGCCCCGAGCCTGTGGCTGGCGCTGCTGATGGTGTCGCTGGTCGGCCTGTGCGCCGGCGTGGCGTTCCTGACCGGTCTCACGATCGTGGGCTCGCAGGTCGAGGACGAGATGCGCGGCCGCACGGTGGCGTTGATCCAGTCGTTGCTCAAGGTCGTGCTGTTCGGTGCGTCGGCCGGTGCTCCGCTGCTGGTCGCGGTGCTGCAGAAGCGCACGGTCAGCATCTTCGGCCACCCGATGGAGGTCGACGCGACCCGTCCGGTGATGCTCGGCGGTGCGGTCATCGCGATCGTGCTCGGCCTCGTCGCCTACCGGCAGATGGACGACCGTCGCGAAGAGCGCGTGCTGTCGTCGTTGTTCGCCGCCATCCGCGGACGCTCGCGCACCAAGGGTCTGCTGATCGCCGTCGAGGGCGACACGCGTCAAGACACGTCCGTACAGGCCCGTCGGCTCGCGGCCGCTCTTCGCGTCGAGGGGTTCGAGGTGCTGCTGGCCGCCGACCCCGAACACGACGAACGCCGTCTGCGCACGATGCTGTCGTCCGCCGAGCTGGCGGGCGTGCGCGCGCAGGCCCTCGTCGCCGCCGCCGTGCGCGCCGATGTCGTCGAACGGCAGGTGCGTCCCGCGCTGGACGAGGGGTCCATCGTCGTGATGGAGCGCTACGTCGACTCGCCCCTGGCGCACTTCAGCGCGACCGGCACCCTGGAGCACCAGGAGCTCGAAGGCCTGGTCGAGTGGGCCACCGGCCGCCTGCGCCCGGACCTGACGATCCTGCTCGACCGCCCGGTGTCCGACGGCAAGGCGATCGGCCTGGAACAGCACTGGCGGGTCCAGCGCCTGCTCAGCGAGATGGCCGCCGCGAACCCCGACCGCTACCTGGTGGTCGAGACCGACGGCGACGCCGACACGACCGCGCACCGCGTCCACACCGCCGTGCTCCCGCTGCTCGCGTCCCGCAAGAAGGTGCCCGCGGAAGCCCCCGCCCCGACGTCGTGACCGGCCCGGCCGCTGGGAGACTGCACCCATGAGCGTGTGGGACGAGGTGGTCGGCCAACCCGACGCGGTGGCAAGCCTGTCCGCGGCGGCCGAGGCAGCCGCCACGATCGTCGCCGGCGGCACCCCGGCACCCGGCGTGATGACCCATGCCTGGCTCTTCACCGGCCCACCCGGCTCCGGCCGTTCGTCCACGGCCCGTGCGTTCGCCGGCGCGTTGCAGTGCGTTGTCACCGATGACCGCCCAGGCTGCGGTGAGTGCACCGGCTGCCGCACGGCCCTGCACGGCACCCACGCCGACGTGCGCGTCGTCATCACCGAAGGCCTCTCGATCTCCGTGGCCGAGATGCGCTCCCTCGTGCAGATCTCCGCCCGTCGCCCCACGTCCGGCCGTTGGCAGGTCGTCATCATCGAGGACGCCGACCGCCTCACCGAGGGCGCCGCGAACGCGCTGCTGAAGGCCGTCGAGGAACCCCCGGAGCGCACCGTCTTCCTGCTCTGCGCCCCCTCCGACCACCCGGAGGACGTCTCGATCACCATCCGCTCGCGCTGCCGCCTCGTCCCCCTCGGCTCCCCCCGCCCCCCGGCCATCGCCTCAGCACTGGAAGTCATCGACGGCGTGTCCCCCGAGATGGCCTCCTGGGCCGCCTCCGTGTGCGGCGGCCACGTGGGCCGCGCCCGCCGCCTGGCCGTCGACCCCGAAGCCCGCGAACGCCGCGAGGCCGTCCTGCGCATTCCTCTTGCCCTGCGCAAACCCGCCGACGTCTTCACCTGCGCCGACGAGCTCATCAAGGCGGCAGAGGAAGACGCCACCACCGCCAACGAGGCCCGCAACGAGGCCGAACGCACCGCCCTGGAAACCGCCATGGGCGCCGGCGGCACCGGCAAGGGCACCGCAGCCGCCACCCGCGGCGCGAAGGGCGCGTTGAAGGACCTCGAAAAGCGCCAGAAGTCCCGCGCCACCCGCACCCAGCGCGACTCCCTCGACCTCGCCCTGGTCGACCTCGCCGGCTTCTACCGCGACGCCCTGGTCACCAAAACCGGCTCCGAGGCGTCCCTGATGCACCCCGACCGCGCCGCGGACTCGCGCACCGCCGCCGCCCAGTGGTCGCAGGAGTCGATCCTGCGCCGCCTGGAGGCCGTGCTGTCCTGCCGGGAGGCGATCGAGGTGAACGTGAAGCCGCGCATCGCGATCGAGGCGATGGTCACCACGCTGCACCGCGGCTGACGCGCGCGGTTCTGGGGTGCCGCTGGCCCGCCCCAGCAGGTGCACCCGACTCCGCCACGCCAGCGTCAGCCCGCAACGGCGTCTGCAAGTACTACTCGGTGTCAGAGTTGGTGGTGCCGCTGGTGATCAGCGGTTAGTGTCCGGCCCTGGTCGTGGGGTGACTCTCAAGTACCACG
>NZ_JBVJRT010000018.1:0-15416 GCF_055607425.1 Lentzea sp. NPDC037011
TCCACGGCGGCGACTGACCCCTCCTCACGGTCAAACATGATCCACATCCGACATGCTGCACGCCACCACGTTGATCATTCTGTTAGGACCTCTTAGGCATACAACCGTCCACTTGGGACGGAAAAGCAAGATCGCCCGCTGAACCTGCTTACGCAGGTCAGCGGGCGATTCTTATGCTGTATCCAATTGTGGAGCTGAGGGGACTCGAACCCCTGACCCTCACACTGCCAGGCTGGGGCTGCCGTTGGTGTACGTGGAGCCGCAGCGGATGCACAGGTCCGTTGCGACGATCCAGTACCGGCTGCCGTCGGACGAGCGCACCAGCGCGGGGTCGCGCACGCCCTTCGTGCCGATCGTGGAGCGCAGCGCCGGTGCGCCGCCGTTGAGGTCGGTCCAGTGCAGGCCGTCGCTGCTGTGCGCGAGGTGGAGCTGCTGGTCGATCGCGGAGTCACCGGTGAAGTGCACCATCAGGTAGCCGGGCTCGGCGGCGGCGACGGCGCGCTGCGGTGCGGCGAGGGAGTGGGAGACCAGGCACAGGGCAACGGCCGCGACCAGTGCCGCGAGCCGGGAGGTGAGTGCGCGCATGTGCCCTTCTTGCCGGGATGGGTCGGGTGGGGACGGGAGGGGTGGCCGCCAGCCGGCACCCACCCCTCCCGAGCTGTGGTGTGGTCAGCCGGTCAGGCGGAACGTGGCATCGCTGCGCGCCGTGGCGGTGGTGATCTGTTCCAGCTTCAGGAGGTAGGCGTAGTGCCGGATGTAGCGGTCGGGGTGGTTGTAGGACTGGAACGAGCTCCACGACGACGAGGCCAGCCCGGCGACCTGGCGGAAGGTGGCGTCCGCCGCGAACTGGGTGGTGCCGTCCAGCGGCGCGAGCACGAAGTCGTAGTTCACGTGCCGCAGGTAGTAGCCGGGGTAGTTGACCGACTGGAACGACACGGCGGAGGGGTCGGCCAGGCCCGGCATGATCCGGAACTGGGCGTCCTGCGCCGGGCTGACGTTGGCGTCGATGCGCACGTCGAAGTCGGCGTGCCGGACGTAGCGGTCCTGGAAGTTGAACGACTGCAGGCGGTTCACCGGCCGGCTCGTGCCGTACTTGGCCAGCACGCGGCTCTCCTCCGCGGCGGTCAGGCCCATGATCCCGCCGTGGCGCTTGCGGGTGCCGCCGAGCGAGTAGTCCGACACGGTGCGGAAGTTCCGCGTGCTGCCGAGGTTGGTGGACGCGATCGGCATGTACCCGCGGCCGGTGGCGAACTGGTCGAGCCACAGCGCCCACTCGTTGCGGTTGTTGAACGGCATCCACATCGGTCCCTCGACGACGTTGCCGCCGGTGGCGCCGTTGGAGATGCCCATGTGCGACAGGTCGCCGATCCGCGTCCACGTTCCCAGGACCGAGTTGCTGCCCTCGATGGTGATGTGACCGTCCGCGGAGGCGCGGTAGTAGCGGAACCCGCCGGTGCTGGTCGGCGACTCGACGATCTGGGTGTCGATGACGCCCTGGTTGCCGCTGCGGTCGATGTACACGGCCGGCGCGCTGACCGTGCGGAAGTCGCGGGTCCGCGTGTAGTAGATGCGGTGCTTCTTGACACCGTTGAGGGTCGCGTTCGTCGCCCAGTAGATGACGTAGTCGCCGGAGGCGGGGTCGAAGATCGCCTCGGGCGCCCACGCGTCACCCGCGCCGGGGATCGCGCCGGCCACGTCGAGCAACCGCGGCGCCGACCAGTTCACCAGGTCGGTGGACTCCCACACGACCAGCGACTTGCTGCCGCGGTTGGCCGCGTCGTCCCACGAGGTGCCGCTCGCGATGCGCAGGTCCGTCGCGATGATCCAGTAGCGGCTGCCGTCGGGGGAGCGGACGATCGCGGGGTCGCGCACGCCCTTCGTGCCCACGGTGGACAGGAGCGCCGGTGCGCCGTCGTTGAGGTCGGTCCAGTGCAGGCCGTCCTTGCTGTGCGCGAGGTAGAGCTGCTCCCCGCTCGCGGACTCACCGGTGAAGTGCGCCATCAGGTAGCCGGTGAACGGGTCGGCGGCCGATGCCCGGTCCACGGCGACGAGGACCTGTGCGGTGAGCACCAGCAGCGCCGCGACCAAGGCCGCGGCGGCGCGCGACGTGGTTCGTTGCACGGTTTGTTCTCCTCCGGTCAGAGGGTGGGGGCGATCGGGGCGATGGTGCCGTCGGCGTTGAACGTCATGCGGTCGACGGCGACCTCGCGGTTGGTGCCGTTGCCACCGGGTACGGCGAACCGGTGGTAGGCGGCGTACCAGGTGTCGGTGCCCGGTACCTGGACCACCGAGTGGTGGCCGGTGCCCTTGATGCCGAGCTCCAGGCGTTTCTGGAGCACGACACCACGTGCGGTCCACGGCCCGAGCGGCGAGGGACCGGTCGCGTAGGCCACCCGGTAGTTCTCGTCACGGGTGTCGTTCTCGGACCACATGAAGTAGTAGGTGCCGTTGCGCTTCAGCACGAACGACGCCTCGCGGAACCCCGGCGTGGTGATGGTGCGCACCGCAGCCGGGTCGAAGGAGACCATGTCGGCGTTCAACGGCACGACGTGCGCGGCACCGTTGCCCCAGTACAGGTAGGACTGCCCGTTGTCGTCGGTGAACACCATCGGGTCGATGGCCTGACAGGGGTGGGTGCCGGCCCGGACCAGCGGCTGGCCGAGCGCGTCGCGGAACGGGCCGGTGGGGGAGTCGGACACGGCCACGCCGAGGTGCTTGCGCGTGTCACCGGTGGCCGCGCCACCGCTGAAGTACAGGTAGTACCGGCCGTTCTTGGTGACGACCGCGGGCGCCCACGCCGAGTTGTCGGCCCAGGAGACGTCCGGTCCGTGGTCCAGGACCACGCCGTGGTCGGTCCAGTTCACCAGGTCGGTCGACGAGAACGCCTTGTAGTACGGGGAGGACCAGCTCGCGTACCCGTCGGTCGTCGGGTACAGGTAGAAGCGGCCGTTGAGGTGGGTGATGTGCGGGTCGGCGAACAGGCCGGGTATCACCGGGCCCTTGGCGGTCTTCGGCTGCCACGGTGCCGTGACCTTGAAGGAGCTGTCGGCGCGGAACCTGTCCGTGTCCTGGTAGGACTCCACCCACAGCTCGAAGTTCTTGTGCCGCAACCGCCGGTCGGGGTAGTTGAACGACACCAGCGACACCGAACCGGTCACCGAGCCGTCGGCGGGGCAGAACGTCGCGTCCCCGCGGAAGGTGGGTGTGCCGTCGTTGGCCTCCAGGCGCACCCGCAGGTCGCGGTGGCGCAGGAACATCCCGTTGGCGGCCTGCAACGAGTAGCACGACGGTGACGCCAGCCCGTTGACCACGGTGACCGTGGCGTCCGACCGGACCTGGGCGGAACTGGCCGAGGTCACGGTGTCGAGGCGGCCCAGGAAGTCGGCGTGGCGCAGGAACCGGCCGGGGTGGCTCACCGCCTCCAGCGACCGCGCGCCGACGGGCAGGGTGGCCGCGGACGCCGGCGTTGCGGGCAGGACGAGGGTCGATGCGACGACGAGAGAGGACGCCGTGAGCAGGCGGGTCCCTCGGTTCATGACGGCTCCGATCATCGTCGAACGGGGCGAATCGTCGAGTTAGCGCTAACAACATTCGATTGTGCGGCTCATTCGGCGAGCTGCTGTGCGGTTTCGAATGAGTGTTAGCGTTAACATCCTTCGGTCGAGCTAAATGAGAGCACGACGGCAACTCGGGCGTCAACGGATCGTGTCGATGAGGTGTCGAACGGTCAACACGCCGCATCGACGACAGCGATGTGCTCGGTCAACCAGGCGATCTCGTCGTGCAGCCACGTCCCGGGGCCCAGGACGCGTCCGGCGCGTGCGTGGAAGTCGCGTTCGGCCTCGACCCTCGCGACGATGCGCCCGCCGAAACCCCGGCGCTGGTCCTCGGCCAGGCCGTACGCGTCGAGGAAGGTGCGCAGGAGACCCAGCTGGTGGTCGAGCGGGTGGGTGATCTCGGGACCGAGCAGCCACAACCACGCGGCGTAGGCGACGTCGTGGACGCGGGGACCGGGGGCCGCCTGGTCGAAGTCGAAGGCGGACACGGGAAGACCGCGCGAGAAGGCGACGTTGAGCGGCGAGAAGTCGTTGTGGCACACCGTCTCCTCGGCACCCGCGAGCGGCGCTCCCGCGGTCGCGTCGTGCAGTCGGCGCAACAGCCGGGCCGCGGCGGTCACCTGGGCGGACGACCAGTCGCGGGCCCGGAACTCGGTCACCACCTCACCCCGCTGGAAGCTGAGGACCTCGCGCCCCCTGTCGTCGATGCCCAGCAGCCTCGGCGCGGCCTCGCACCCCACGTCCTCCAGGTGTCGCAGCAGCCGGTGCACGAACGGCGAATGCGGCCCGACCGGGCGCCGCACCGTGTCCCCCACCCGGACCACGCCCTGCGTGATCATGCCACCGGTCAGCGGGATCTCGACGGAAGACAACTTTGAACTCCTGGTGGTTGTTGGCAGACTCGACGTCGCTGAGCAGATCAAGTTCCGCGCGGTGGTGTCCAACAACCGACACGCCGACGAACAACAACCAGGAGTTGTCGATGGACCTCGGTGCCGTCCGGGCCTTCCTCGCCGTCGTCGACACCGGGCACTTCACCGAGGCGGCCGACCACCTGGGCCTGAGCCAGCAGGCCGTGTCCAAGCGGATCGCCAGGCTGGAGTCCGACCTGGACGTCGTCCTCCTCACCCGGTCCCGCACCGGTGCCGGTCCCACCGAGGACGGTGCGGCCTTCCTCCCGCACGCCAGGGCGTTGATCGGCCTGGCCGACCAGGCGACCGCGATGCTCCACGCCCGCCGCCGCCCGCTGCGCATCGACGTGCTCGCCCGCGTCGCCGCACCGATCGACCTGGTCCGCTCCTTCTACGAGGCCGGCGACGTGGAGGTCGACGTCGTCATCTCGCGCGGAGCCGTCTCCCGGCACGCGGCACTCGCCGACGGCTCGGTCGACGCGGCGTTCGGCCGCGTCACCGGACCCCTTCCCGCGGGGATCGAGTGCGTCCCCGCCTGCCTGGAACCGATTCCCGTGCTGGTCGGCCGCCGGCACCGCCTCGCCCGGCGCAGGCGCGTGCCGATGGCGGAGCTGGCGGGCTTGACGGCGTGGATGCCCGGCAACACCGGCGACAGCGAGTGGGCGGAGTACTACCGCTTCCTCAGCGCCGAGTTCGGCGTGCGGATCGACAGCTCGGGCCCGGTGTTCGGCGGCGAGCACGTGATGGACGAGATCGGGGCCTCGGCCGAGCTCATCACGTTCGGCAACACCAGGCAGTTCCCCGTGCACCGGGACGTCGTCCAGCTCACCGTGGTCGATCCCACGCCGGTCTACCCCTGGTCGCTGCTGTGGCACCAGGCGAACCGCCACCCGGCACTGCCGCTGCTCGCCGACCACGTGCGGGCCCGCCACCGCCCGTTCGACCCGCGGCACCAGTGGTTGCCTGCTCCCGACCGGACATCAACCGGGTAGCAGCGCGAGCTCCGCCTCCGCCATTTCCCGCTGCCCGCGGTTGCCGAGGGTGTCGAGCTTGCCGAGCGCGAACGTCAGGCAGGCCCGAGCCTGCTCGACCTCACCCGCGCGGCGCCGCGCGACGCCTTCGTTGAGCGCCAGCTCCCCCTCGGTGCGGTAGCTCATCTGGAGCTCACCGATCGTCGTCCTCGCGTCGTGGTAGCTCTCCGCCGCTTCCTTCCAGCGACCCAACGCCGACAGGCAGTCGCCCATGAGCGTCAGCAGCAACGCCAACATCCGGTCCAGCGTCTCCTGGTTGGTCTGGTCGCGGTTCTGCTTCGACTGGTCGAGTGTGGACGCGAACCGCTCCAACGCGTCGGCGAACCTGCCTGCTGCCAGCAGGCAGACGCCCAGGCCGAGGGACGTCCAGACCCGGTGCTGGAAGTAGTCGAACTCCCCGGACCCCTCATAGGCGAAGGTGATGTGTTCGAGCCCTTCCGCGAACTTGCCGAGGTGTGCGAGCACCAGCCCGGTGGACAAGTTGGCGGACATGACGATCCGGCGGTGTCCGATCTCCTCCGCAATCGCCATCGCTTCCCGCAGCGTTGCGAGCGCGAGCTCCTGTTCGTCGGTGCAGCGGTGCTGCGTCGCGCCGAGCAGGTTCAGCATCTCGGCCTCACCGCGCCGGTCGCGCAGTGCCCTGGCGGCCTTCAGGCCGAGCTCGAAGACCTCGTTCCAGCGGTGCTTCTGCTCGCGGCCGATGGCGTAGCAGTGGATCGCATCCGCGAAGTCGAGCACCTGGCGGTGCCGGCCGAGTGCCGCGGTCTCCTGGTGCACCGCCAACCAGTTCGAGGCCTCCCGGTCGAGCCACTCGGCCGCTTCCTCGTACGAGCGGAACGGGCAGTCCCGCGGCACCTCCCGCACGTCCGGGAAGAACAGCCCGCCCGCCGCGGACGCCAGGTCCAGGACGTGCGTGGCGAAGGCGTCGCGCAGCTCGTCGCGCACGTCCTGCGGCTCTTCCGCAAGCCGGCGTTCGCGCGCGAAGATGCGGATCAGGTCGTGGAACTGGAAGCGCACCGACTCGGTCGTGATCGTCAGCAGGGACATCTCGACGAGCTCGTCCAGCACCAGACCGACCTCGGCCACCGGCACACCGGTCGCCACAGCGGCGAGATCGTCGTCGAAGTGCACGCCGGGAACGGCGGCCAGCCGGCGGAACACCGACCGGGCCCGCGGCGACAACGCCTGGTACGACGTCGAGAACGCCGTCCGCAGGTCCTCGTCGCCCATCGAGAGCGAGTCCAGCAGCCTCCGCTCGTCCCGCAGCTCACCCGCCAGCGCGGCGACCGATCGCCCGTCGCGCCCGGCAGCGAGACGGGTGCACACCATCCGCACCGCCAGCGGCAGGTTCCCGCACAGCGCCACCAGCTCCCGCACGGCCTCGGGTTCCTCGCGCACCACCTGCTCGCCGGCGACGGCCGCGACCAGCTCCACGGCACCGTCCTGCGTCAGCGTGTCCAGCAGCACCCAGCGCGCCGACTCCAGCCCCGCCAGCACGCGCCGGCAGGTCACGACCGTCAGGCACCCCTCGCTCATCGTCAGCAACGGCCTGACCTGGCTCTCGTCGGAGGCGTTGTCCAGCAGCACGAGCACCCGCCGGTCGCGCAACACCTTGCGGAACAACGAACTGCGCTCGTCGAGCGTCGCGGGCATCCGCCACGGCGGCACGTCCAGCGAGGCCAGCATCTGTTCCAGCGCCGCGGCGGGGCTGAGCGGCCGGTCGTCGACGCCGCGCAGGTCCAGCGCGAGGCAGCCGTCGGGGAAGGAGGAGAGCAGGTCCTCCGCCGCCGCCACCGCCAGCGACGTCTTCCCGACCCCCGGTGGTCCCGCGATCACGACGACGCCACCGGCTTCGGCCTCGCGGGACAGCCGCAGGAGCTCCTGCTGCCGTCCGACCAGGCCGGGCACCGCCGGCAGGCTGCGCAACGCCGCGTTCTTCGCGGCCCCGGCCGAGCGGCGACGCCCCTGCCTCGCCAGGGAGAGGAAGGAGTCCCTGGCACCCCCCGCGAGTCCCAGCGCGTCGGCGAGCAGCTCCGTCGAGCGCTCCTGCGGCGCACTCGCCCGGCCGCGTTCCAGCTCGCGCAACGCACGGACGCTCATCCCGGAGGCGAGGGCCAAGCCTGCCTGCGTCAGTCCCGCCGCCGTCCGGAGGCTCAGCAGGACCTCACCGAACGGCGACTCGGACGCCGAGGTGTGGGTGGCACTCATGGCCTCACTCTCCCTGCCTTGAATGGCCGACTGATGTGGAACGGGGATGAGGTTCGGGAGAACGTCATCCGGGAGTGGCGGTCTCCGCCACCGGCAACAGGGCCAGCTCGGCCTCCACCGGCGCGCGGTCACCGCGGTCGGCGGGGTCGTCGCAGAGGTCGAGTGCGCGCGTGAGGCACTCGCGTGCGCGCTTGAAGTCGCCCGCCTGGCGCCACGCCGTGCCCTCGCACACGAGCAGCTCCACCCGGCTGCGGTAGGTGGGTCGGTCCGTCCCGAGCAGTCTGACGACCTCGTGGTAGTGCTCGGCGGCCTCGGCCCAGCGACCCAGGCCGGCGAGGCAGTCGCCGATGTTCATCCGCACCAGCACCACCGTCTTCCCGGCCACCTCCTGGTTCGTCTCACCGATCCGTTCGGAGGCCTCCACGAGCAGTGGGGCGAGAACGGCGAGGGCCTCGGCGAAGTGGCCGGTCGCAAGCCGCAGACCACCACACCCGAGCTGCATCCAGAACCGGGTCTCGAAGAAGTCGTACGGCTCCGACATCTCGAAGGCGAGTTCGGCGTGCCGCAGCGCCTCCTCGGGCCTTCCCGCGAACACCAGCGGCCACCCCAGCGCCGAGTGCGCGACCATGGCGCCCTGGTGGTGGCCGATCTCCTCGGCGAGGGTCAGCGCCTCGAACATGGTGCTCAGAGCGCGTTCGCTGTCGCCGTGGCCCCACTGGAACGCTGCTCCCCACTGGGTGAGCAGGTCGGCCTCCGCCTTCTGGTCTCCCAATTGCCTCGCAGCGCGTACACCGAGCTCGAACACGTCGGTCCAGTCATGCCCCGCGTAACGCCCGTGCGCGTAGTTGTACAACGACCAGGTGCAGTCGACCACCTCGCGGTACCGGTGGGCCTCCGTCGCCCGGTGCAGCACCAGGAGCCAGTTGGTGGACTCCTGCTCCAGCCACTCCCTCGCCTCCTCCTGGGACCCGAACGGGCTGTCCGGCGGCACGTCCGCCACCGTGGCGAGGAACAGCCGGGCGGCGGCGGTGGTCTTCCGCAGCACGTGGGTCAGAAGGGCGTCCTGCAGCCGGTCCCTGACGTCCTCCGGTTCCTGCGCTGCCAGGCGTTCCCCGGCGAACAACCGGACGAGGTCGTGGAACTGCAACCGCATCCGCGCGGCCGTCACGGTGAGCAGCGATGCCTCGACCAGTTCGTCCAGCTGTGCCTCGACCTCCTGCGCGGACACCCCGGTGACGACCGCCGCGAGCTCCTCGCTGAAGTGGGCTCCCGGGATGAGGGCGAGCCTGCGGAACACCTCCTGCGCCGCGGGGCTGAGCCTGCGCAGCGACAGCTCGAAGGCGGGCCTGAGCCGCAGGTCGCCCGCCGCGAGCGAGTCGAGCCGCCGGTGTTCGTCGCGGAGCTGTCCGGCCAGGTAGGACAGCGACCAGTGCCGGCGGGTCGCCAGCCGGTTGCCGACGATCCGCACGGCCAGCGGGAGGTTGCCGCACAGGTCCACCACCTCCCTGGCGGCGGCGGGATCGGCCAGCACGACGTCCTCGCCGACGATCGTGGTCAGGAGGTCGACGGCGCCCTGCTCGGGCAGCACGTCGAGCACCAGGCGCTGCACCGGGTCCAGGTCCGCGAGGTCCAGGTCCGGGAGCGAACGCCGGCACGTGATGATCGTGAAGCTGCGGTCGGCACCGGCCAGCAACGGCAGCACCTGCGCCTCGTCGGCGGCGTTGTCCAGCAGGACCAGGGTGCGGCGGTCCCGCATCAGCGTGCGGAAGAGCGAGCTCCGTGCGGCTTCCCCGGGAGGGACGCGGCCGGCGGGCACGCCGAGCGCGGTGAGCATCCGCTCCAGCGCGAACCCGGGCTGGACGGGCTGGTCGTCCACACCGCGCAGGTCGATCGCGAGGCAGCCGTCCGGGAAGTGCCCCTTCAGACGGTCCGCGGCGGTCACGGCGAGCGAGGTCTTCCCGACACCGGGAGGCCCGGCCACGACCGTGGTGCCCCCTGCCCGCGCGGCGCGGGACAGCCGGCCGAGCTCGTCGTCCCTGCCGACCAGAGCGGGCACGGCGGGCAAGCCGTACAGCATCGTCCTGGTGCCGGACGCGCTGGACCTGCGCCTGCCCTCCCTGGCCAGCAGGAGGAACGACTCGCGTTCGTCGCCGGTCAGCCCCAGCGCGGTCGCCAGCAGCTCGGTGGACTTCTCCTGAGCGGCCGCGGCCCGTCCGTGCTCCAGCTCGCGCAGCGCGCGCACGCTCAACCCGGAGGCGAGCGCCAGCTCCCTTTGCGACAGGCCCGCCGAGGTCCGGTACCTCAGCAGACAGTGGCCGAAGGACGGACCGGGTGGTTCATCGCGCAGCTCTGTCACGCGGACCATTCAACCCCGCCACCCGTGAGGTGCAAAGGGGCAGGGTGATGTGTCCGTCTGTACCGATGATGTCCTCAGCGGGAGGAAACCACGTCACCCTCGCGCGCGGAGTGCCGGGGGTGCGTTCGCCTCACCGTCCGGATTGGACAGTGCGGCGCCGGCGTGGCGTTCGCGGTTCGACGGTCCCCAGTGCACCGGGGTGGGGGCGGCCGAGCCGGACGCAGGCCGCCACGTGTCCGTCGAGGACCTCCTGCAGGGGCGCCGGCCTGCGAACCGGCGGGGTGAAGCCGTCCTCGGCCTCCGCCGACCAGGGAGCCGGGTGCACGGACATGCCCTGCCGCGGACCCAGCCCGGCAGTGTCGTCCCGCCACGTCGGCCACAGGACCTCGCGGTAGTGCCCAGCCGCGCCGCCGTTCACGAGCCAGTCCAGCCAGCGGTCGTGGTCCAGTCCCGTGGTCTGCCACGCGAGGGTGGCGGGGCTGAAGTAGATCACGTCGTCCGGGCGGCCCGGTCTGCCGTGCGAGCGGGGCTCGGGGCCGTTGAGCACGAACACGCCCCCCAGCGCGTCGTGCGCGACCACCAGCCCGGCCGCCGGCCGCCGGTCCACCTCGGCCGGCCGGTGGAAGCCGTCCGGTGCGGCCGGCCGGTGCACGCCGTTCACCTCGGCGATGCCGGGCATGCCCTCCGGTCCACCGCCCGACCCGCCGTAGACCCGCACCCAGCTCTCGTGCAGCAGGATGCCGCCGGTGTTGAGGACGATCGCGCCCAGTCGCGACTCCGCGCTGAGCCGCAACCGCCGCAGCGCCGCACGGCACGCGCCCGGATCGGGCCGGAGCACCGTGGACCGGGCCAGGCTGCAGTTCAGGTCGGCGGCCAGCCACTCCCACACGGCGTCCTGCACGTCGGCGAGCTCTTCGGCGTTCGTCACTGGTTCTTCCCGTTCTCGGCTCCGGCGCGGCGGTGGTGCGCTTTCCGGCCTAGTGCGCCGGTGAGGTGCGGTGCAAGCACGTCGGCGGAATCCGCCCTGGTGGACCGCGCATCCTGCTCGTTCGCACCGGAGCATCCCGTACCGAGTACGTCCGCTTTTCGTCATTCCTTCACGGCGTGACCGCTAATTCCTATTATCAGGTACATTGGTCTAGTGGACGAGTCGGAGTGCTGGTCGACGTTCGGAGAGCTGTTGCTGGGATACCGGCGTGCCGCTGGGCTGAGTCAGCTGGGTCTGGCGGAGCGGTCGGGTATCAGTGTGCGTGCGTTGCGGGAGCTGGAGCAGGGCCGGGCTCGTGCGGCGCAGCGGCGGTCGGCCGAGGTGCTGGCGGACGCCTTCGAGCTGGGCGCCGTGCAGCGGGAGGAGTTCCTGCGGGTCGCGGAGCACGGACGCAGGCGGCGGTCTCCGGTGTCGGTCTCCGGTGTCGCCGAGCTGCCGCCCCTGCCCGTGGACCGGGTGGGAAGGGGGCGGGAGCTGTCCCGGTTGCAGGAGTGCATCCGCACGAGTCCGTCGGTGGCGATGGTCGGTCAGCCCGGCGTGGGCAAGACGGTGCTGGCGGCGTCGGCGGCGCACTGGATGCGCGACGAGTTCCCGGACGGGTGCCTGGCGGTCGACCTGCGCGGGGTCGACGAGCAACCGCTCCCCGTGCAGGTCGTGTTCGACCGGTTGCTGCGGGCGCTGGGCGTGGCGCCGAGCGACGTGCCCAGCGCCGTGAGCGAGCAGTCGGGCCAGTACCGCGCGGTGCTGCAGCAGCGGAAGGTGCTGGTGCTGCTGGACAACGCCGCCTCGGAGGCGCAGGTCCGGCCGTTCCTCACGACCTCTCCCGGCTGCCGGACGCTCGTGACGTGCCGCCGCATGCTGGCCGGCCTGGAAGGGGTGCGGTGGCTGCACCTCGACCCGTTCGACGACGAGGACGCGGAGGCGTTGCTGCAGGCCGTCGTCGGTGAGCGCCGGGTGCGGGCCGAGCCGGACGCGGTGGCCGGGTTGATCGAGCTGTGCGGGAACCTGCCGCTGGCGTTGCGGATCGCGGGCAACCGGCTGGCGAGCAGGCCGCACTGGTCGTTGCGGTACCTGGTGGACCAGCTGCGGGACGAGCGCACGAGGCTGACGTCGCTGTCCGCGGGGGACCTGCAGGTGCGGTCGGCGTTCGAGGTGTCGTACCGGGGATTGTCGCCGCAGGGCCGGATGTTGTTCCGGCGGCTGGCGGCGGTGCCGGGCGCGGACTTCGGTGTGGAGCTGACGCAGGTGGCCGGGGGTGTGACGGAGTCGGAGGCGTTCGGCCAGCTCGACGAGCTGGTGGACGCGAGCATGGTGCAGGCGGGTCCGGCGGAGGGCCGGTTCCGGTTCCACGACCTGCTGCGGTTGTTCGCCCGTGAGCGCTGGGAGGCCGAGGACGACGAGGCCGACCGCTTGCTGACGACGGAGGCGGTGCTGGAGCACCTGCTGGGCATGGCGACGGCGGCGGGGGAGAGGTTCTCGCCGGAGGAACCCGCGAACGAAGTGTTCGGTTCGCTGGACGAGGCGCGGTCGTGGCTGGAGCAGGAGCGGTCGAGCTGGCTGGCCGCGTTCCGCGAGGCGGCGCGGACCGGGCGGCACCGCGAGGTCGTGGAGCTCGCGCGGGCGATGCACTGGTACGCCGACGACGACCGGCACGGCGTCGACTGGGTCGAGGTCTTCGGCGCCGGGGTCGACGCGGCGCGCACGCTGCGCGACGTGACCGCGGAGGCACAGCAGCGCAACCTGCTCGGGTGGGCCCTGGTGACCGCGCAGGACTGCGCGGGCGCGGTGGAACAGCACAAGATCGCCCTGCGCTGCGCAGACGAGGCCGGTGACCGGTTGGAGCGGGTGTGGGCGCTGGCGCACGTCACCGCGCAGGAGTTCATGCTGGGCGACCGCCAGAACAGCCTGGAGCACGCGCGGCAGGCCGTCGAGCTGTCCGCCCCGTTCGGGTTCTGGACGGTGCGGATGACCGTGCGCTACCAGTTCGGCGTGTTGCTGCTGCTCGACAACAGGCCGCGCGAAGCGCTCGCGGTGCTGGAGGAGCTGCTGCAGGAAGCACTGCGGCACAACCAGAACGGTGAGCTGGCGTTGTCCCGCACGAGGTTGCTGGCGATGTGCATCGAGGGCGTGGCCCGGGGCCTGCACGCGGTGGGGCAGTGCGGCCGGGCGGCGCCGATGTTCGCCGAGGCGCGCGGCCTCTTCGAGAAGGTGGGTGCCTCCGTGCACTCGGCGCGGGCCGCGTTCCGGGAGGGCCGCTGCCGCCTCGACTCGGGTGAGCACCAGGTCGCGGACTCCCTGTTCCGGTGCGCGCTGGCCACCTTCGACGAGCTGTCGCTGCCGGAGCAGCGGGCCGAGGTCGAGGTCGAGCTCGCCCGCATCCCCGCCCACTGACCCCGGTCCGGGGTGCGTTGAGGCAGGAAAGACTTCCTTTGTGGTTCCCGGTTGGGCCGTTCGTGTTGATCCTGCCCCGGCGGAGTGGCTGGATTGCGGAACGATCGCGGTCCGATCGAGTCCGCACCGCGCACTCGATGGCCAGAGAGGAGCCGTCGCGGCAGGCGAGCTGAGCGGCAGTTCGGAGTGGACTGAATGGACATCAAGTTCGATCCGACGTTCGACTGGCTGTGGATCCTGGTGGCGGGCCAGAAAGCCCCGAGGATCGACGTGGCGGCCACCCGTGCCCTCGCGCAGAACTGGGTCGAGAGCGGTCGCACCCTCGGCGAGATGGCGAACGGCGTCCTCGACCTGGTCAGCAACGTCGAGAACGCCATCGGCGGCCGGGCGGGCCGCGCGTTCCGCGACCGCGTGACGAGCATCGTCAACGCGGTCCCGAGCATCGTCCAGCTCGCCAACAAGCAGTCGACCAGCCTGCTGGAGCTCGCGCTGAACGTCGAGCAGTCCATCTACACGATGCTCATCGAGATCGCGTTCTTCGCGGCCTCGATCCTGTGGGCGCTCGCGAGCCCGTTCACCGCACCCCTGGTGCCCGCCTTCATCACCGCGGCCAGGACCGCCATCCAGCAGATCAGCGCGCAGCTGCACTGGGCGATCCGGCTGATCATGGAAGGCATCGAGGAGGGCATCGACGAGATCTTCCAGGACGCCATCGCCCAGGTCACCCAGTTCCTGGAGGGCAACCGCTTCGAGTGGGACGTCCGGAGCACCATCGTCGGCGGCGTCGCCGGCCTCGGCGCCGGGATCATCGCGGGCGGCATGCACACCGGCATGCGGGAGTGGAAGCCCAAGGTCGAGGACAACGTGCTGTTCCACGGCACCAGCGAGGCCACCGCCGACGTCGTGGTCGGCGCCGCCGCCGCGAGCATCCTCGGCGGCAGCATGGACGACCTGTGGACCGGTGCGGTCGGCGGCATGTTCAGCGGTGGCACGCAGAAGAAGGCCGACGACGCGGGCAATGCCATCGAGGACCACCTTCGGGAGACCGGGTACATCAAGTCGCCTCCGATCGGGGAGATCGGTCGGCCGGATGCGCCGGATGTTCCTGGTGCGGGCGGTCCTGGGGGGAACGGTTCTGCGGGGAATGGTTCCGGGGGGAACGGGTCTGCGGGGAATGGTTCTGGCGAGAATGGTTCCGGGGGGAACGGTTCTGAGGCGGCGGGCGGCGAGGGGGGCTCGGCCGGGGGCGATGGGGCCGACGCTGCCGTTGGGGGCGGTGGGGTGCCTGGGGGTGTGCCCGCTGGGGGTGTGCCCGGTGCTGGCGTGCCTGGTTCTGGGGTGCCCGGTGGTGGGGTGCCTGGTGGTGCCGGTCGAGACGGTGCGGATTCCGGCGGTCAGAAGGACGGCGTGGGTCCGCAGGCCGAGGGCGCGGCTGGTCCGCCGTCGGGTGTGGGGGTCGCCGGCGGCGGCGCGAGTCCCGGCCAGGGGTCGAATCCCGGTCAGGGGTCGAATCCCGGTCAGGGGTCGAATCCCGGTCAGGGCACGAATTCCGGCCAAGGCGCGAACTCCGGTCAGGGCACGGGCGGACGGCCGGAAGCGGGCGCCGGTGTGCCCGGCGGTGCCGTTCCCGGCGCGGTGCCGGGTGGCGGCCCGGCCGGAAACGCCGGCGAGTCGGGTAGCCAGCAGGTTCCGGGTAGCCAGCAGGTTCCGGGTAGCCAGCAGGTTCCGGGTGGCCAGCAGGTCCCGGGTGGCCACCCGACGCCTTCCGTGCCACCCGTAGTGGAAGCACCCCCGGCAACGGGCGCGGCCACGCGCCCTGACTCGGGTGCGCAGTCGCCGGGCTCGCAGTCGCCGGGCTCGCAGTCGCCGGGCTCGCAGTCGCCGGGCTCGCAGACGCCGGGCTCGCAGACGCCGGGCTCGCAGACGCCGGGCTCGCAGACGCCGGGCTCGCAGACGCCGGGCTCGCAGACGCCG
>NZ_JBVJRT010000018.1:15515-106801 GCF_055607425.1 Lentzea sp. NPDC037011
TCGCAGACGCCGGGCTCGCAGACGCCGGGCTCGCAGACGCCGGGCTCGCAGACGCCGGGCTCGCAGACGCCGGGCTCGCAGACGCCGGGCTCGCAGCCTAGTGGGGTGCAGCCGGGTGTGTTCTCGCCTTCGCCGCAGGGTGGGGACGTTTCGGTTGTGGACGCTCCGCGTCTGGACTCGCCGGCGTTGAGTCCGCAGGATTCGGGCGGGGTTCGGTCGGAGGTTCCCCCGCCAGGGGCCGTGCACTCGCAGCTGCCGCCGACCGTCGGGGGTGAAGCGCGCACCGATGTCGATGCCGTGGGTGAAGAACGGCGTGAGTCCAGCGCACCGCAGCCTCAGGCGTCGCAGCCTCAGACACCGCAGTCCCACACACCGCAGTCCCAGACGCCACAGCCTCCGCCGGACCAGGCTCAGCCGGATCAGCCTCAGCCGGGTCAGTCCCAGACGCCCCAGAGCGAGCAAGGTCAGCCGCAGACGGGGCAGCCGCAGACGGGGCAGCCGCAGACGGGGCAGCCGCAGACGGGGCAGCCCCAGACGGGACAGCCGCAGACGGGGCAGCCCCAGACGGGACAGCCCCAGACGGGACAGCCCCAGACGGGACAGCCGCAGACGGGGCAGCCCCAGACGGGACAGCCCCAGACGGGACAGCCGCAGACCGGGCAGCCGCAGACCGGGCAGCCGCAGACCGGGCAACCCCAGCAAGGACAGCCGCAGCAAGGGCAACCCCAGACCGGGCAGCCCACGGGCCGACCTGGCCGGGACGATGTCGTGGCACCGCCCCTGCCTTCGTCGGTCGAAACACCCGCACCCCAGCACGTGCCGGTGAGGCCGGACGTGCTCCCGGTGGTCGAGGCGCCGAGCGAGCTCGGAGTGGACCGCGGGACAACGGAGATCCAGAATCCGGAGGTCTCCCACACCCCGACGCCACACGCGGCCGAGGTGGACACGGTCTCCGACCACGACTCTGACCGCGCGACCGACCGCGACTCCGATCGCGCGACCGACCGCGATCCCGACCGCGACTCCCACCGCGAGACCGATCGCGCCTCCGACCGCGAGACCGACCGCGACTCTGATCGCGACTCCCACCGCGAGACCGGTCGCGAGACCGACCACGACTCCGACCGCGAAACCGACACCGAATCCGTCTTCGACGACACGCTGACCGACGACTCCGACGTGGAGTCGGAGCCAGACCTGGAAGCGCAGCCCACCCCAGCCGCCCCCGCACAGCAGTACCGCCGTGACGCACTGGAACAAGCCCCCGCCCACCAGCGGGGAACCCTCCGCGGCCTGCCCGGCCAACCGGAGGTGCAACGGTCGGCGTTCGAGGTGCGCAGGGCGGTGCAGGACGGTGTGTGGACGACGGAGCTGACCGTCGTCGTCGACATCGACCCCGAAGGCCGCTTCGGCGAGGACGTGCGGCGGGAGGTGTTGCGGGACGCCCAGGACGGGGTGGACCAGTACCTCAACGGGCCGGACCTGCGCACGGACGACGGGGACCTGCTGCGGTTCCGGGTTGTTCCGCACGACGGGAGCTCGCCGGTGGTGCACCACGTGGTGCACCTGGACCCCGAGCACGACGTGGACCAGACGCACTGGACGCCGGGGCAGGGGCCGTTGGCCTCCGCGCACGAGGTCGGGCACATGTTCGGGCTCGTGGACGAGACCGGTGGCGCGAACCGGCCGACGGTCGAGGGCACGCTGATGGGGCGCCACCAGCGGACCGGGCCGGACGGGGTGCCGCGGGCGGTCACGAAGGTCGAGGTGCCCTCGCGGTACCTGTCCGTGCTGTCGCGGGTGATCGGGCCGGTCGAACTGCTCGCCGACGTCCCCCGCGGACGGGTCACGGCCGATCTGCCCACGGGCGCGGTGGAGCCGCGGCTGTACCGGGGCACGGAGGAGAAGGGGGCCGGCGGGCGCCGGGTGCGGTTCGCCCTGCCGGACAAGGAACCCGTCAAGAAACCCGACGAGGAACAGGAAAGCGGTACAACACCGGAGGAGCAGACACCCGAGTCGGCGGAACAACGGCTGCGCGACAGCCTCCCGCAGTATCTCCGGGACAGCCGCGGGCTCGGTGCCGCCGAGCAGATCGACGTGCTCCGCGGGGACGACGGAGCGCGCGTCGAGGTCGAGCAGGCGCTGAGGCGCCTCGCACCCGGCGTGCAGAAGTGGGACGGTGCCGCCGAGCTGTCCGAGGGGCTCGAGCACGCGGTCGCCGGCGCGTTCCAGGAGCACGGCAGCCGTCCCACCGTCAAGGGTGACGACCGGTTCCACAGCCTGGAGGTCAAGGCCACGGCGCACTGGGACCGCGTGGTGGTCCTCGGCGAGGCCGAGAACAAGCAGGTCGCCTCGTCGAAGACCAAGACGTCGTCCTCGGTCGAGGAGGACGGCACGCGGCAGAACAACCTCTCGCCGCCCCTGCAGTTCACCGGTCTGCCCGGCGTCGTGGTCCAGGTCATGCCCACGATCCCCGCCGCGCCCGTCGAGCAGGTGAGCAGCGAGCAGAAGAAGGAGCTGGGCAGGTCGACGAAGGTCGAGCACACCCCGGCGGTGAAGGCCGACGTCCCGGTCACCCTGTCGTTCCGGCTCTTCGACGAGGACGGCCGCAGGGTCATGTCACCGGAGGGGGAGCAGGAGGTCGAGGTCAGCGGCCGGGTGACCCTGACGGTGCCGACCGACCTCCCGACGAAGGACGACGCGGGCCGCGCGGTGCTCCACAAGGAGATCGGGCCGCGGATCGGCGACGTCGTCGGAGCGGACATCGCCCCGGTCACCAGGGCGGACCGCGAGCGGCTCGTCGCCGACGACCCGGTGTGGCAGGAGAAGCAGGGGGACGAGACCACCCGCCTGCCGGAGCTGACCGGCCTGCCGCGCGGCGTCGCCACCGAGTCGGCCGTGGTCAACAACCCCGGCACGGCCACCTTCGCCGAGCAGGTCCTGTCCCGCCTGCAGCCGCGTTTCGCGAAGGCGACCGCGCTCGGTTCGGACGGCCGCGAGGTCGTGGAGGAGTTCTTCAGCGAGAGCACGATCGCGGAGAACCTGCCGAAGATGGCCGTCTACGACGGCGAAGCCGACCCGGAGAAGGGGTGGGTCGCCTCACCGCCGATCTTCAAGGGACGTGGGCGCGGGTTCGAGTGGCGTCCGCGCAGCACGCAGCTGGAGATGCGCGCCGTCGCGCGGTGGGTGCGCGTCGACCAGGTCAGGGACAAGGTCAAGATCACCGAGCGGACGCACGCGCACTTCGAGCACTCCGGCAAGTACGCCGTGAAGCGGAAGTTCGCGTTGTCCGGCTTCATCGGTGGTGGCGGCGAGCCGATCCCCGGTGTCATGGCGGCGGGTGGCCTCACGGGCAGCGCGAGCGTCGAGCGGAACGCGTCGGGGAAGGTCTCCGGCTCGACCGCGGGCAAGCAGGCGCTGAAGATCACGGGCGACGCCGTCCGCTACGAGATGGTCTACGACATCGAGGTCCGCCAGGTCGGCAAGGAGGGGCAGCGGCCCTGGAAGCTGGACGGCAACGTCACCGCACTGCACTGGACCTCGCGGCGCAACGCGGCACGGGTCGGGCTCGCCGGGCCCGACCCGGAGGACGGCGGGTTCCGCGGTGGTGCCGACCGGACCGTGCAGGGGCCGCCGGAGTTCGAGCGGGGCAAGGCGATCCTCGGTGTGGTGGAGGAGGTCGACAGCGGCCGGCTGCTCGAACAGGCGCTGGTGCCGCTGCTGCACGACGTCCCGCTGCAAAGGCGGTGGTACGTCAGCAGTTCGATGTTCGTCCGGCAGTTCACCGACGGCGACGTCGAGGACGGGCGGCTCACCGCGAAGGCGGTCGAGGCGATCCAGCGGGGCCGATCGCTCGCGGAAGCGCTGGACGAGAACGAGATCGCCCGCCTCACCCGGCGCCTGAGCGACGGCGGGCTGCTGATCCCGGTGCGGCGCAAGGGCTGGTTCCACGACTACCGCACGACGGTGACCGTGACGGCACGGGTCAGCGACATCGAGGAGGGTGACCCGCTCACCGCCGACGAGCTCGAAGAGGTCTACGTCGGCAAGGCCACCGACGGCATCGAGAGCGGTGGTTCCAGGTCGGCCGAGGTCGGCGGCGGACCCCAGCTGCGGTTCATGGGCCTCCTTCCCGGCTCGGGGCCCTCGACCACCGCGTTCGGCGTCCTGCTGTTCGGCGTGCGCGGAGCGCGGAACTGGTCGAAGGAGACGACCTTCGGCTCGAAGGCGAAGCGCAGGGTCGAACGGCGCAAGGGCGACTCGCTCACCGAGGAGGGCAAGATCGGCGACCGGGCGGTCCGCCAGTTCAAGTCCACGCTGACGATCGACTTCAGGGTCGACTCGGAGCGCCGCCACGCCGAGGCCGTGCGCAGGATCATCCCCGGCCGCAGCGGTCGTCAGCTGCCCACGCACGCGGAGATGCCCCGCGTGCCCGGCGAGATCTCGGTCGAGATGCGCACGCTGGTCCCCGAAGTCTTGCTGGCACCGGGGAACCCGTTCGACGCCGAGCCCGCCGCGCCGGTCGTGCCCACGCCCACGCGCACGCTGCCCGACCCGCCCGCACCGCACGCGTTGCGCCCGCCGATGTCGCACCGCTTCGACGACGTCGAGATCGTGTCGTTCCACGGCGCGGAGAAGCTCCAGCAGGCCGCGCTGGAGGTGATGAGCGCCGCCTCCGGTCACGACCCCGTGGTGCGCAGCCGCACCGGCGTCATCGCGCAGACGGTCAGCGAGGAGCTCGCCTCCGAGAAGCTGACGCAGGACCTGCGCCTGTTCAGCGACACCTTGGTGATCGACTCCGCCAAGAAGCTGCACGGCCGCCGGGTGCACGACCTGTTCGGCAGCTGGGGCGTCACCTTCGCACCGCGCCTGTCGGCGACACCCGTGACCGCGCACGAGTACCAGCAGGTCGTGCGCGAGGTCCAGGGCACGTCGAAGGTCACCGGTGTCGGAGGCCCCACGGACAGCTTCGGCGGTTACGTCGTCGGGGTTCCGGTGCTGACCGACAGGAGCCTGACGGCCGGCGAGCAGGGCACGCACGCGATGCCCCGCGGCATCCTTGTCCTCCTCGGATCGCCGTACAGCGGCAGCGACAGCCGGTCGGACTCCGGCTACGTCGAGACCGCGGAGAAGCTCTCGATCAGCGAGCTGCCGCAGAAGATGTTCCTGGTCCGCCTGGACGTCGACGCGACCGTCGTCGCGGAGGCCGTCCACAAGAACAACCTCACCTTCGGCCTGACCGCCCCGAAACCGCTCACCAGGGCCGGTGAGGTGGTCCACCTGCCGGAGTCCGTGCTCGCCTGGGTGACGGCGGACCAGCTCGCGGAGCTCGCGACCGGCACCCCTCCTGCCGCGCCCCGCCCCGACGGAACGCTCGCCGTGCCGCCGGGGCTGAGCCCAGGACGGACCGAGGGCCAGTCGGTCGGCCTCGGCGGCATCAGCCGGCCGATCGACCTCCGGCAGCACGTCGACGCCCTGCGCGACGAGCTGGCACGCCACCCCGCCATCGGCGCGGACAAGGCCGGAAGGCTGCTGCCGGACTCCACCCTCGACCCGAACAACGTCAACATCGCGAGCGTCAAGAACTTCCTGTCGGACGCCAACCGCATGGTCAACAGCCTGATCAACGGCGGGCAGGTGGCCCCGAACAGGCTGGAGGACCGCTTCCACGGCGAGACCTACGAGCTCGTGATCGACGCGTCGTTCACCGAGGAACCCTCCCAGGGCGCGGTGCGGAACGTCGCGAAGCTCAAGGCCGGGGTGAGCACGGAGCTCGGCGCGAAGGGCGTCACGAGCCGGGTGCGGACCCTGTTCACCGCCATCGCGTCGTCCCGCGCGGCCGTCGTCGTGCGCAACCCCGGCACGACCGACCCGAGCAGTGGGCAGGACGAGAACGCCAAGCCCAAGCGGACCGAGGGACAGGCGGGCGCGGGGCCCGGTCTCGAAGGGATCTTCGGCCGCAGGGAGCTGAAGAAGTCCACGGAGGAACGGACCAAGTACAGCCAGTCGGCCACCGTCGAGGGCCCGGTCGCCGTCCACACCGGACGCCTGGACGTCACGCTGCGGGTCCAGCGCCACGGACGTGACTACGGCTCGGTCGAGGTGACCGAGGAGGCCGAGGTCACCAAGCTCGCGGAGGAGGCGTTCCCCCCGCCGGTGCGGGGAGGCCGGTTCGGCTCGGCCGAGGCGGACAGCGGTGTCCGCACCGGCCCGCTGAGCGACGAGGACATGGCGGCGTGGCGGACGACGCTGCCCGACGGCACGCCCGTTCCGCCGATGAAGGACCTCGGCGCCCACTGGGCGGAGCACTACTTCGGAGACATCGACGTCCTGCGCCGCGACGCGGTGGACGTGCTGCGCGCCGCGGGCGTCGACATCACTCCGAAGGTCCTGCGCGTGCTCCGGACCGCGATCACCCCCACGAGCGTGCGCGCCGCGTTCCAGGCCGCGCTGGACGGCCGGTTCGTGCTCTCCCTGCACGACGGCCTCGACCACGACGTGGAGATCCACTTCCGGCCGTCGCGCACGCCGAGGTTCGCCAGCACGAGCGCGGGTGTGCGGATCGACGCCCAGCGGGTGCGGTCCGAGGAGACCGAGGTCGGCTTCACCAGCGGCAACGAGGCGGAGCTGCTCAACACGGCCCCGTTCGGCGCGCTGGGCCAGGCGACCTCGACCGGCTCCGGCAAGGGCACCGAGTCCGGGACGAAGCCGTTCCGCAGCCCGTTCGACGCGAAGGGCGCCTCCACGACGAGGACCACGCACACCGCGCTCGGTCCCGAGCTGGAGGAGAGCGAGCTCTCCCGGACGGACGAGTCCAGGAGCGCCGAGCCGATGAGCTCCGAGACCAGGACGGACGAGAAGCTCACCCGGGCACTGGTCGCCAGCGTGGACACCCGTGTCGTCGCCCGTCCCCGCACGCAGCACGGCGAGACGGAAGCGGTCGCCTACAAGGACCGCCGCGTGCACGACGCGTTCGCCGTGCGAATGTACGACACGAACGCCACGCAACTGACGGGCAGGGAGCTGCCCGACCAGCTGGTGGACTCCACGACGGTGCTCGCGGAGAAGGCCGAGGCCTGGCTGAAGGCCGAGCGGGCCCGGATCGCCGCGTCCGACCGGGTGGAGGTCGCCGCCCGGCCGCTGGAGGCCGCCGACCAGCGGCGCTCCACCGCGATCGTGGACCGGCAGGACATCCGGCCCCTCGTCCAGGCCCAGCGGGAGCTGGCACGTGAGCGTCGCGACGAGTTCACGCGGGCGCGCGAGGAGTGGAAGAACGCACCCGCCGAGTCCAGGGAGCACCACCGCGAGGAGGTGAAGCGGCGGCGCGGTGAGTGGGCGGCCGCCGACGCGGCTCTGCGCAGGCTCGTGGACCAGGAAACGCGACTCGCCCGCGTCATCGCGCAGTCCGGTGCGGTCACCGCCGCCCACGCCGCCACCGTCGAGGCGGAACGCGCGGCCGTGCGCGAGGAGGAGAAGGCGAAGCAGGAGTGGTGGGCCGCCAAGGCCGAGCACGACCGCGAGATCGCCGCCGAGCAACGCCGGGAAGCCGACGAGGAGATCGCCGAGGAGGTCTCTGACGAGGAGGTCGCCGAAGAGGAGGTCGCCGAGGAGGAGGTCACCCCCGATCCGGCACCGGAGGTCGAGGAGCAGGAGGCTCCCCGCACCGCGGCCCCGGACCTGCTCTCGCGCCTGGACCAGGTGGGAGAGGTGGACCGCCGCTGGGGCAAGGCGCCGCAACGCGAGGTGGACGCGCTGCGGCAGGAGGCGCGCCGGATCGTCGACCGGCACGTGCGCAGGCCTCCGTTGTTCATCGAGGTCCCCGCGCAGGAGAACCTCGACCACGACGCCATCGTCACGCTGGTGGCCTACCGCAGGTACCAGGAGCTCCGCGGTCTGGTCGGCGACGGGGACAGGCCGGAGGACCTGGCGGCGCACCTGGCCGCCGAGACCGGGACCCAGGTGGTCGAGCGCGAGCGCGAGGGACTGCCCGGCGGCGCTTCTCCCGCCGGTCCGGCCGGTACCGCCGGAAGCCCCTCGACATCCCCGTACGCCGTTGTCACCTACCCACCGACGAAAAACGCACGCGAAGCGATCGCCCTGGTGTCCGACGAGTCGGAATCGGACGGGTGGCCGCAGCGGGTGCACGAGTGGCTCGGGGAGGGCGACTGGACGGCGACCTCATCGGCGTTCGTCCTGCTGGAGTTCGAGGACGGTCACGCTGTCGCCGGTGACCACCTGCTCGACGCGGACACCGCCGGCCGGGTGGTGCGCGACTCGGACACCTTCCGGTCGCTCGACCGGGAGCTGCCCCTTCGCGTCATCCTCCTGTTCAGCTCGCCCGACGCGTTGACCAAAGATCCGGCTGGCGAGGTGCGTGCCGCCGAGGACTTCGTCCACCGGTTCGCCGAGGTGGTTCTGGCGGACGCGCCGAACCGACCGGTGTGGACCAGGGTCGATCAAGACCAACCGGACGATCTCCGCACCCTGTTGGAGCCGGCCGACCTGCTGTTCGACCGGGAATACCTGACCACCTCCGAAAACGTCGTCTCCGGTCCCATCACGAACTCGACCGGCGCTCTGATCGGGTTCGACGTCTCCAGAGCACGCTGGTTCACCCCTCTACCGGGAACCGTCCCGACAGTGCACGCGGAACGGGTCTCGGCGGTGGTTCCTCCGGGCCGGCCCAGGGCGGAGGGACGTGAACTGCCGCTTCCGTGGGCGGTGCTCACCGAACCGGGGCGGGTGCGCCCCCTGGTGGTGGCACTGTCGTCGACCCCGGAACCAGGGCACTTCGACCTCGCGGTCGGTCAAGACGGCAGGATGCTGCTGTCGACCCCGCGGGAGACCGCCGAGTTCCTGGTGAACAGGCCGGAGTTCCTCACCGCGGTCACGGGACCCGAGCAACCGGCCCTGGTGCTGCTGAACCGGAACGTCTGGGGGGACCCGCAACAGGCGCTCGGCCTCACCGCTGAACTGGCTGCCGAACTCTCCAGAGCCACCGGGAAGACGTTCGAAACCCACACCGCCGCCGGCGAGATCGGGATGAGGACGGACGGCGTCACGATAGTGGCGACCGGCGTTCTCTTCGGCCACCACCCGCTGCCGGTCGACGCGACGTCGGTGTTCCGCTCCGGTTCGGTGTTCGGTCTTCCCGGCGCGGAGCAGACGGGCCCGTGGTCACGTGACACGTTGCAAGCGTTCTCCGACGCCGTGGAAAGCGGCCGTTTCGTGGTTCCTGGGCCGTGGGGCGCCGCACGGCCGTTCTTCGTCGCCGCCCCCGGTGATGCCGCGGGTGCCGCCCGCGCGACTCTCGGCGACGGCGCGCAGGTCGACGTGGATGGTGCCTGGGGCGGAACGGCCCTGTTGTCCGACCAGGGCTTCTTCTCGGCGCTGACGGCCGATCCCACCCGTCCCGTGGTGATCGTCAAACCGCACCTGTCCGGTGAGCAGGACTTCGGCACCTTCGCCTTCGACCTCGTCACACGGCTGCACGAGTCCGGCTTGTTCCCGACGGTGTACGCGTTGCGGGGCGGCGGCGACCTCACGACGATCGCTGATCCGGGAACCGGCTACACCGACGTGTCGGGGCTGCGAGCCGGTGACCTCGACGTGACGCTGGTGCTGGACCGGGAGGGCGACCCCAGGGCCCTGGTCGTGCGCACCCTGGGCGACGACGACTTCTTCGCCCAGGTCCAGGCGTGGGCCGCCGCAGCGGAGGACGACTCGCTGTGGTTCCCGAGGCTTCCGGACGGCACTCCGGTCACGGCGAGCTGGTCGAACGAGGACAGCACGCCGGGGTTCGTCCTCGTGCGGACCGGTCCGGTCGGCTATCGCGCCTCCTTGCGAGGACTGCGCGATCTCGACGTCACCCCGCAGGTCATGATGACGGTGCTGCGGAACGACCTGAGGCTGCGGTTCCTCCTCGGCAGCGGACCGACGGAGGCCGACGGTACGGGCCTGGTGGAACCGTCGGTCGTGTTCGCCGCGATCGACGGTCCCGTGGTGGGGCCGGACGAGTTGGCGACGGGCCTCGCCGGAGGCGGCTACTCGCGCAGGATCCACTGGTCCGGTGGACGGATGGGGTTCTCGTCCGACGGTTCAGTCGTCGTGGAGGTGCCCCGGTTCGACAGTGCGGCCACGCCACCCGTCGAGATCTCCAGCCTCGTCTCCTACCCCAAGAAGAACGACCTCCACGGTCTTCACGGTGTGATCTTCCCGTCAGCAGACTTCGATCTGGTCGACGACGTGAACGACGCGGGCAGAGCAAGCGCCGGCTACCGCGACTTCTACTTCTCCAGCCGCGTGCTCCAGGACTCGTCCGGCACCGGAGCGAACACCCTGGTGCCGAAGCTCAGTCCCTTCTTCGGGCTTGAGACCTGGTACGCCGGGGCGCACGGGAACCGGTCGGCCGTGTACGCGGCGCTGCCGGGAAATCGGCCCTACCTGCTGGGTGACGCGGTCCCGCTGGACCCGCGAGCGGCGGCTGCCGTTCTCAGCGGCCACCACCTGTTCGCACAGGCGCATCCGAACACCACCCCGGCCCTGATGCTCGAGATGTGCTTCGTGGGTGGTGTCGAACCCGGTGACAGCGGCGAGAGCATGGCCAGCGCGATCCTGCGGGCGTGGCGGTCGGTCGCGCCGCAGCGGGCGGTCCCGAGGATGTTCGCGGCCACCCGGGAACTGTTGCCCGGCAAGGGCGACAACTACGTGGTCGAGGACGGCGGCGACATCGTGGAGGTCGTCCCTCCCGGCGGCCGCGCACGCCCGCCCGTCGAACTGCGGGAACTGGCGGCCAACGACGTTCCCGCGGTCACCGCCGCGTTCGACCCGGCCGGAACGGACGTCCTCGCCGGTTCGGACGCCGAGATCGAGACGACCGCTCGTGCCGTGGTGCGGGCCGCCGCGTGGCGGCAGCTGAGGCTCGCGCAGGAGCACTGGGTCACGGCGATGCCGGCCGTGACCATCGTGGGCGGGGGGACGAACCGCGGTCCGGTGCACCCGCAGACCGGCGGGCTGCTCTCGTCCGCGCGGGTGGCCGAGGTCGAGCGCCGGTTCCGCGCGGCGCTGGCCGACGAGGCGCAGGACATGGCCGACCGCGGCATGCCCGTGGACATCGACCACGTCCGGATCACGACCAGGGGGCCGCAGGGCGACCACGGCGTCGGGCCGCACGAGGTCAGGATCGAGGTGGCGCTGGAGGCACGACCCGACTCGGACGTCGTCAGCACCGGGAACCACGAGAGCATCCGGGAGCTGTTCCGCGACCGGCGGGGTACCGCGATCGGCGCGGCCTTCCCCGCGATGAGCAACTCCGGCAGCGGGCGGGCCACCGTCGCGGTCTCGCGCGCGGCGTTCGACGGTCCGTCGAGGACGGTGGACCGTTCGGACGGTGTCCGCACGACGCGTGGAGGTGACACCGCACCGCCGGTCGCCCTCCTGCCCCGGCCCGCCACGCCGGTCCCCGGCGCGGAGAGCGACGACTCCGGTTCGGACACCGTGAGCGAAGCGGGCTCCATCCCGGCCGGGTTCGAACTGGTGCAGCCACCGGTCACGCCCGCACTGCGCGACGTCGTCAAAGAGCAGCTGGCGCAGGCGAGCCTCTTCCACGTCGACCCGGTGTCGAACCAGCTCTCCGACCCCGCCGAACAGGCGGACCTGGCGGTGCTCAGGTCCAGGCTCGCCACCGCCGTGACGCTCCAGCAGGACTCCGGCTCGGCGATGCCGGTCGTCCTGATCTCCGGCAGGCCCGAGCAGACGACCGTCGTCGCGGCCCTGCTGCGGGACGGCCAGGCGGTGGACCCCTCCCAGCCGGCGCCGGACGTGCTGCAGCTGGCGGTTCCGTCGACCGCGGTGAGCGTCGTCGTGGACCTGCCGGACTGGCCCCAGGGCCACGAGCACGCACCGACCACGGCCGCGGCGGGAGGCCTGAGCTTCGGCTCCGGCTTGCCGGACGAGCCGCCCTGGGTGTTCCTGCACGCGCGGCAGCCGGTCAACCCGCGAGCGCGCAAGTCGTTCTACGTCTACGCGACGCTCGTGGGGGACCGGTTCCTCGTCCGGGGCGTGCCGGTCACGCCGGCGACCCTCGCGTCCCGCGTCCGGAACTCGCCCGCCTACCGGCGCTGGGTCACCCCCGCCACGCCGATCCGGCTCGTCGGTGCCGACCCCGACCGTCCCGAGGCGTCCCGGCGCGCGGCGCAGGAGTTCGCGGAAGCGTTGTGGCACGCCGGATCGCGCCACCTCGTGAGCGCGGCCACCGATCCGCTCGGGCTCGGCCCGTCCAACAGCACCGTGGTGATCAACGACGGCTACTACGAGCCCGTCTCCCAGGTCCGGCCGAGTGATGTCGGCTGGGTTTCGTTCAGGAGGAACGACGGCGGCCTGGTGGGCATCGGGTTCGCCACCCCCGGCGTCCTCGACGGGGACGTGCTGCGGTCGATGGCCCTGTCCACCGACCAGTCCCAGCGACTGGTGGCCGAGGAGCTCAAGGACGCGGACGGTCACGTGGTGCACCACTACCGCGCCGGGAAGTGGGCTCCCGCGACGACGGGCGCCCGGACCCGCCCGGTGACGCTGGTGGGCGAACACGGCCAGAACGGGTACACCCTGCCCCTGGTGGACGGTTCCACCCTGCCCGTGGACGCCGAGGTGGCGGCGCACATGCTGGCGGGATCGGCGTTGTTCCGCCAGGCGACGGCCGGTCCGGTGCGCCCGCAGTTGCTGCTGTTCACCCATGACGAGTCACTGCCGACCGGCTCGGTGAGCGGAGCGAACGCGAAGCTGCTGGCCACCCTCCGCGACCTCACCGGACCCGTGCAGGGCCACGACTTCGGGGGCAGGCTCAAGTTCTCCGACGAGGGCGCGCTGGTGATCCCCCATGACGCACGGGTCGAGGAGAGCGGGACGCCGACCGCCAGCGACGTGGTGAGTGTCGCAGGCGGCCCGGTGACCGGGTTCCCCGTGGCGGGCCTGGAAGCCGCGACGATCCAGGACTTCGCGGACGCCCTGCGGACGGGCCGCACGGAAGGGCCGACGGGTCCGTGGGCACCCGGCTCGCCCCTGGTCGTCGTGGTGGACTCTCCCGACGGCACGTTCGTGCGCGTGCGGTCCAAGGCCGGAGCGGTGCTGGAGCTCGGAGGCGGGGACCTGGGCCGGTTGTGGCTGTCCGACAGCGGTTCCCGGGCCGCGCTGGAGGCCGATCCGAGCCGTCCCGTGGTGCTGCTCGCGAATTTCGCCGGCACCGAGGCGAACTTCGGCCAGCTGGGGTTCGACTTCGCCGGAGCGTTGCACGAGGCGGGTTTCTTCACCGACGTCTACGCCCCCGACGGTGCGGTCGAAATCAGGGACGACTCGGTCACCCACGACCCCGCCACCGAGTTCCCCCTCGTGTCCCCCCTGCGCGCCGGTGATCTCCAGTCGGTGGTGCTGCGCAACCGCGACGAGGTCGCCGTGGCCGTCTACCTCAGGGCTCCCGGAGACGAGACCGAGTTCGAACGGGCGAGCCAGTGGGCGGAGAACGTCACCGCGGACACCGTGCAGTCGTTCCGCGTGGCCCAGGGCAGCGAGCAGTCACCGTGGCTGGACCGGCTCCCGGTCTTCCTGATCGCGAGCTCCGGCAGGCGCGGGGTCCAGGCGGTGCGCCGTGACCAGGCAGCTGTGGACCTGACCCCCGCGGCTCTGGCCAAGGTCATGCGCGCGGACGACGAGCTGCGCGCCGCGCTGACCACCGACACCGGCGAGCAGAACAGCCGAGGTGTCGTGCTGCTCGCGCTGAACGGCGTGGCCGGTGACTTCGACGCGTTCTCCAGCGTCTTCGCGGCCGGTGGGTACTCCAGGTGGACGTACTCGCCCAGCGGTGTCGCCACGTTGCACCAGGACGGGACGATCTCCCTGCAGAGCGGGGAGTTCCTCTCCTCTCCGCCGTCGAAGGCGTCCTCCGCCGACGTGATCACCCGTCCCCTGGTGAGCGACCGGCTGGGCGAGCACGGCCAGTACTTCCCGCTCACCCTGGTCGATGACCACCACATGTCCGCCGCCGCGCGGCACAGCGACGAGGTGGAGCTGCAGTACTACCTCCGCGAGGTCATGACCGGACCGGGCGGCACCGCCGTGATGAAGGCCTACGTCGCACCGTGGGCGGGCTCCAGTCGTGTCCCGTGGCTCGTCGACGGGCACGGTGCCCCTCGTGGGCTCATGTTCGGTCTTCAGACCGATCGTCCTTTCGTCTTCGGCGACACGCAGACGTTGAACGGTGTCGACAGCGCTGCGGTGGTGGCGGGGACGACGCTCTTCGCCGCGGCGGCTCCGGATTCCGACACGCCGGTCGCGTTGGTGCAGTGCTGGCTCAACTCCTCGATCTCGCCCACGACCCCCACCGCCGCGGAGCTGTTCCAGCGGGAGTTGGACCGGAACCACGGGTCCCAGGTCTTCGCCGCCACGAACGTCGTCAGCGTGCACACGAACAACGCGGTCAGGGCCGTCAAGAACGAGGGGAGCTTCACCGCGGCCGACCCGCTGGCGCCAATCCCCGAGGTACCGCTGTCCGATCTCGTGGCGTACCGGATCGACGACACCACCGTGCAGTTCGACCCCGGCCAGACCTACCTGTCGTACCTGCAGGCCGCGGACGTCCGGGAGACGGCGCGCCTGGTGACGCGCGCGGCAGCGTGGCGGGCTCTCAAGCAGGCCGGTCTCCCCGCGGTGGAGATCATCGTGCACGAGATGCCTCTCGACGGCGTGGACCGCGCGCTGGCGGAAGCGCGTGCCGAGGGCATCGAGCGGATGTTCCGCGCGGCGGTGGCCGCGGAGAGCGCGCAGCTCGACCGGCTCGGCCTGGGCGTGGACCCCTGGGTCATCGGGGTCAGCGTGACCGTCGACGTCGCGACACCGGGCTCGGAGCCGCCCGCCCGCGTCATCGTGACACTCCCACCTGAAATCCTCGGCGCGCGGCAGCTGGCAGCCGTGGAGGCGAGACCCGGCTTCCCGCAGGCGATCCACGACATGAACGAGGCGTTCGCGCCGCTCGCTCGCCGTGGTTCGGCGACCGTGCAGTCCCCGCAGCCGGTCGGACTCGGCTCCGGTGCTCAGGCGCAGCCCGTCCGGCGCGGTCCGGCGGTGGACGAGAACCCGTCCCACCACGAGGTGGCGACGCGATCGGAACAGACCGCGTCACCGGTCGACCTCGCGCATCAGGTCGAACCCGCCCGCCCGCGTCCGGTGGTCGAGGACGAGCGCTGGCGGCATTCCCGTGCCGAGCGGGCGCCGTGGTTCGACCCCCAGGACGCGCCACTGCGGCCGTCGGACTGGGAGCACCTGCGTGCGGGTGCCGAGGTCCGCACCGTCGACACGGAGCTGTTCGACCCTGCCCGCGGCTGGCTCTCCCGCAGCGGACCGGCGGGGTACGTCCAGCGCGTGCGGTACGACGTGCGCCGGATCGAGGTGGGGGACCGGCACGTCCGTGAGCTCACCGTCCGGTTGCGGCCGGTCGGCGACATCGCCCCGGACCTCCGGCTGGAAGTGGAGGCCGACGTCCAGCGCGGCCTCGACACCATCGCGAACGCGGGGTACCGGCTTCCCGGCGGCGACCAGCTGCACGTCCGGGTCGAGTTCGCGGGACCGCACGAGCTCGCGCACTCCGACGTCGACATCCGGCCGCGTGGTGACGACGACGCCAGCCGCCAGACGCGGTGGCGTTCCGACGACCGCGAGGCGCTCGCCCACGAGGTCCTGCACTTCGTCGGGCTGGTGGACGAGCACGTCGACCCGCGCCGGGTGTTCCTCGCCGACGACTCGCGCAGCCGCGTCGTGGCAGACGACGGCCCGATGGGACCGGCTGTCCACGATGGACTGCCGGTGCTCAAGCCGCGGCACGCCTGGATGATCGAGCGGACGATGGTCAGCCAGCTCGGGCCCCTCGAGGGCTGGAACCCCGTGCGGCCCGACCGGACCTCGCCGCTGGTGGACCCGGCCGCGCGGACCGCGGACGCACCGCTGCCCAGGAACAGGTCGGTGCCCGAGCTGCTCCGGTCGATCTCCGACGGACTCGCTCAGCTGGACCGGCACCTGACCGCGTTGCCCGGCGCGTTCGGCGCCGAGCTGCGCGACCGGGCCGTGCACTGGCGGCAGGTCGCGGCCCGGCCGGCGGAGACGTTCCCCCCGACGGTGGCCGATGCGTTGCAGGACCGGCTGGATGCCCTCGACGCCCTGCTCACCCGTGCCCGAGCCGTGCGGCTGCGCCACATCACCGGCATCTACGACCGCGCACGAGCCGTCGTCGAGCGGGGCGGCAACCCCCTCGGCTTCCACCCCGCCGGCATCCCGGGCGGCCTGACCGCGTCTCCGGAGGCCAGGTTCGGGCTGGAGGTCGAGTTCGAGACCGGTGTGCCGGAGAAGATCGGTCGCCGCCTGGAGGAGCAGGGCTTCCTGAGGTGGGACGACGGCGTCCGCTTCTACGACGAGGCCCCTTCCGCGTCCGATGGGCTTTACCGGTTGGTGGCGGAGCACTCGGACGATGACGGTGCCGAGCTCGTGTCACCGGTGTTGCACGGTGGCAGGGAAGCGTGGGAGGGCCTTCGCACCGTGCTCAGCACCGTGCGGCGGCAGACCGACGCGGACGGTGACACGCCCGACGCGAGCGCGATGGGCGGCCACGTCAACGTCAGCCTCCCCGGCGGTCTCACCGCGGAGCAGGCGGTGCGCCTTGCCCAGCTGGCCAAGGCCAACGAGGAGGTCCTGTTCTGGCTGGGGAACCGCGTCGAGGCGGACGGCCAGGACCGCAGGATCGACCTGCTGGGGCCGAACCCGGTGCCACCGCACTCCGTCGACGAGTACGCGGACGGCATGCGGGCGGAGAGCCACGACCAGCGCGTCGTGTGGTCGTTGAACGCGAACAGGAACGAGGCCGTCAACTTCGAACACCTCGGGGAGCCCGACGAGGCGCTGCGCCGCGTCGAGTTCCGCTTCTGGACGGGCAGCCTCGACCCGGCGACGTGGCAGGTCCAGTCGGAGATCAGCGCTGCGATGTACCGGGCGGCGACGGACGCGAGCACGCACGACCGGATCGCCGCGATGATGCGCGAACCGCTCCTGCTCGCGCCGGGCGGCCGGGTGGAGGACCGCGAGTTCTGGCTGGACCGCCTGCTGTCCTTCGCGGAGCTCCTGCCGCTGAGCCCGGTGGCGCAGCAGGAGCTGGTCAAGCGCGCGGCGATGAGCGGCCCCTGGCACTTCAGCCCCGAGGTCGACGCCACGCTGCGTTCGCAGGAGGTCGGCAGGAAGGACGCGATCGTCTTCCCCGCACCCGAAACCGAGCTGCGCCAGGTGCTCGCCCTGCTGGACCGGCTGCCCCGCCGCCGCGACGACCTGCTGCTGTCCGTGAGCCTGACACCGGACGGCCGGCACGTGCGGCTGTGGAACGGTCAGACCCGGTCGGTCGCGGACTTCGCGGCCGCTGCCGAGGAACGCGGGATCGGTGAGCGGCAGAGCGTCGACTGGCAGGGTGGGACGCCCGCCGGTCGCGTCGTCCTGCTGACCTCGGGAGGCACCGGGCTCGCGCAGCACCTGGCGAACCGGATCGGCGCGCCGGTGCTCGCCACCACGGGGGACGTGCGGTTCGACTCGGCCGGTGACCTGGTGGCGGTGGGGGAGAACGGTCCCGTCGAGTGGGTCGAGTTCACCCTCGCGAACGAGCCGTCCGGTACCGGCACGGACCGCCTGGAGGCCGCGCTGCGCGTCGCCGAAGGTTCCGAGGACGACGATGCCCTGCCCGCGACGTCCTTCGTGCCGATGCCGCCGAAACCCTTCACCGGCGACGTGGTGGCCGACGCGGTGCACGGTCGCGAGGCCGAGCCGGACCTGAGCGGTGCGCGGGAGGACGCGGCCTCCCTCCTGCCGGACCCCGCGGTCGAGGACATCCCGCTCGTCACCCTGGTGAGGTCCGAAGCAGACGGTGCTGCGGTCGAGGACGGCGCACCCTCCGCGGAGGAGTCCTCAACCGCCGGTGGCCTCGACCTCCCCGGCGACCGGTCCTCGGGGCTCGTCACCCAGCGCGGTGAGATCGCGGGCGGCGCGGCGGTGGACGCCGCGATCGACGCGCTGCTGCCCGAAGGCGAGCGCAAGGGTGTCGAGCACTTCGTGACGGCGTTGAAGACCGGTGTCGGCGGGTTCCTCGGCGACGGGCGGTCGGAGGACGTCGAGATCGGCGGCAAGCACTACGAGCTGAGTGCCAGAGCGCGCTACCTCTGGGACGGCGCGACGGAGAGCGGAACGGCGTCGCGGTCGGTCGGGCTCGACGGTCCCACCGGCAGCGCGACGCTCTCGGCGGCGTCGAGCGCGGCCCAGGCCAACTCCGCGCTGGCGCTGGTCCTCATCCCCGCCACCCCGGGGTTCACCGCGGTCGGCACCGTCGGGGCCTCCACCGACGCCAGCAACTCGGTCGCGGTGGGTGCCAGTGCGACGGCGAGCGGTGGCCGGCAGGTGGCCGTGGCGTTCCCGACGCGGGACGTGTCGGTGCCGGTGTGGATCGAGCTGACCCTGCGCGACGCCCGCGGCCGGGTCGTCGGCGACCCCGTCGAGGTCGGTGACGTCGTCGCTGACCTCTCGGTGCCCGACGTGCCGGGCGGGGAGCCGGGAGGCGTTCTCGCGGACGGCCCGGCCTTCGTCGAGTCGGTCCACATCGGACGGAACGCGCCGGGCAGCTACCGGGGCAGGCCGCTGCCGCCGGACGCGGACGGCGAGCACCGGCTGTTCGACAAGGTCGTCTCCGCGCTGCCGGGCTCGCTGGTGAAGCCGGGCCGTCCCGGACGCAACAACCTGAGGGAGTTCCTCGACGACAGCACGTTCAAGAAGCGCTACCAGGACATGGCCGTGACCGCCGAGCAGGCCGAACGCGGGCACGGCTGGGTCCGGTCCGAGATGCTGTTCACCGGCAAGCACCCGTTCGTCGCGTGGCTGCACACGCCGAGCGCCGTCGAGATGCGCCTGGTCGAGCGCGAGGAACCGGTGGTGCTCCGCACGCTCGACGACGTCACGTTCACCGACGTCGAGTCGATCGGTGCGGAGGTCTCCGACTCGGGCACCGCCAGCCACGGCGCCAACTCGAAGATGATGGCCGGCCCCGGGTTCGACCTCGGCGTCGCAGGCCTGGTCGCCGGTCCGGTGGTCATGGGCGGGGTGGAAAGCGCGCACAAGCAGTCCATCAGCCGTTCCGGCGAGGTCAAGCACATGAGCACCCGGCGTGGGCGCGCGCAGCAGGTCGAACGCGTCTTCGACCTCCAGGTGCGGGTGCCGGGCAAGCCCGCGATGACCTTCGCCGGCGATGTGCGCGCGGTGGAGTGGCGTGAGGTCAGGGCCGAAGTCGCACCGGAGACGGACGCCGTGCCGCCGCGCCGCCTCTACGGGCCCGAGGCGCTGGAGTCCGGCCGGGCCCTCGCGGGAGCGTCGCTGGAGGTGTCGCAGGTCGCGTCCCAGGTCCTCGGCCTGATCGAGAACTCCATTCGCACCGTTCCCGGCCACAAGCGGTGGTACCTCAGCAGCGACCGGTTCCTGTCCCAGTTCGACGACCCCTCCGCGGGCAGGACGATCGGCCGCAAGCTCCAGGAGGCGCTGGGCCGCAGGGACGCCCTGCGGCGCCTGCTCACCGACCGCGAGCTCGGTCTGCTCGCGGACCGGGCGCTGTCCGCGGACGGTCTGCGCATCCCGGTGCAGCCCAAGCACGGCTGGGGCCACGACTACCACGTGTCGTTCACGCTCAAGGCGTCGATGTCGGACCTGCGCGACACCGGGGAGGTGCGCACCGCCGCCGACCCCGCCGTGGTCACCACCTCCGACACGCAGGCGACCCAGCACACCAAGTCCCGCACCAAGTCGACCGGCATCGGCGCGGCGGGCCGCGTCACCGCCACGATCACCGAACGCGCCGTCGTCGTCGTTGCGTCGCTCTACAGCGCCTTCGCCTGGACCAGGTCCGGGCTCTCCGGCGTCACCGCGAAGCGGGGCGAGGAACGGCGCGAGGGCGGCGCGCTCGACGACACCGGTGCCGTCGTCGCCGAGCCGAAGCACCGCTTCACCGCCACGGTCGACTGGACGCTCAGCGGCCAGACCTACAAGCGCCACAACGCGATGGTGCGCGGCCTGAGCATCGGCCGGCCCGGCCTGCACGTGCCGCGGACGGAGCCGGTCACCCTGGTCGACCCGGAATCGGGCGCCACCTCGGAGGAGACGACGTTCCGGGTCGAAGCCGACGTGTGGGTTCCCGAGGCGCACGTGTCGCGCATGCGGCCCGACCCGGTCGTCGTGGAGCGCACCGCCGGACGCCAGGACCAGCCGCACGTCCGGTTGCGACCGGAACCGGACGCCCCGGTGTCCGCCGACCCGTTGCGCCGCGGTCTCTCCCGTGACCTCGACGGCATCAGGGTGCTGAGCTTCGAGGGGTTGGCGCACGTGCGCGCCGCCGTGAAGGACGCCCTCACCCGCGCCTCGGGGGACCCGGCCTTCTCGTTCGCGGAGTCGGACAACAGCGTGCTGGTCGACACCGTTCTGTCGCCCGACTCGGTCATGGCCGACCAGCGCGTCTTCAGCCGCACCACCGGTGTCCGCGGGCTGCAGTGGGCGCGGCGCCGGGTCAAGCGGTTCGCGGCGGCCGAGGTCTCCTTCCAGCCCCGCGACGTCGAGGTGCTGGGCGAGGGCTGGCGGCAGGCGGTGACGTCCGCCGCGGTCGAGACGGGTGTCGGTGCCGGCAAGGAGTTCACCGCGGCGGTGACCGCCGCGGCCGACCTGACGGCGTTCGCCTTCTACAAGGACGTCACGACCGACGGCAAGGAGGGCGCGACCGTCAAACCCGGTGCGCTGCTGGTGATCGAGGGCGACCCGATGGTGCTGGAGAAGTCCAGCACCGAGGACGTCGCCACGGACGTCGCGACCGGCACCTCCACCGCGCGGCAGCCCGAGCGCCTGCACCTCGTGCGGTTCGGTGTGCGGACCACGGTCGTCGCGGAGGTGCGGTCGCGCCGCTGGCGCAACGCCTGGGGCGTGCTGCGGCCCGCGGCTCCGGCGACGGCCAACGAGCAGTTCGACCTTCCGCGTGCCGTCACGGCCTGGGTGACCACCGCACAGCTGGACGCCATCCGCACGAAGCAGGCCGAAGAGGACGCCCGCGTCCGCGACCTGGCCACGAGGAGCGATCCCGCCACGTCCGCGCTCGCGGCGCTCGCGGTCACCACGCTGGCCGGCACGGCACCGGCCGCTCCCTCCGCCGTCGCCGACGCGTTCGCGGACGACCCGGCCGCAGCCGTGGACGACGAGACCGGGGAGACGGCAGGGGACCGGGTCGTCGCACCTCCCGCGTTCCTGCGTCCCGGCGAACCGCTGTCGGTGGGCCTGGGCGTGGTGGACGGCGTGGTGGACCTGCGGTCCGTGCTGCCCGAGCTGCGCCGCGACCTCGAACGCTCGCTCGGCCCCAAGCGCGCCCGCCGCCTCATCCCGCTCTCACCGTTGAGCACGGGCCACGACAACTACGCGGCCATCAGCTCGTGGCTCTCCGACGCGCAGACCACGCTGGAGGACTCCGCGCGCGGCGGCGTTCCCCAGCCGTTGCGCCTGGAGGACCGGACCACCGGTGAGACCTACGACGTCGTCATGACCAACGAGCTGCTGGACCGGCCGGTGTTCGCCGGCCTCGAACACGGCGACGTCAAGCAGACCAGGGGCACGACGACGCTCGGTTCCCGGGTCCGCACCTTCACCAGGACGTTGCTGCGGCTGGAGCCGGTGGTGCTGCCCGCACTCCAGGCCGGCGGCCCGGCGCCGGACGAGAACGCCTCGCGCAGCAACCCGTACGCGATGATGGGCGGCGGCGTCATCGGCGACGTCCTGCTGGGACGCAAGAAGAAGACGACGAAGAAAACGCACAAGGTCGTGCGTGAGAGCAGCGCCGAGACGTCCGGCACGTTCGCCAGGTTCCACGCGCCCGTCGAGTTCACCGTCGCGATCGAACGGCACGGCCGGCGGGTGGCGGAGGCCGGTGCCGCGCACGACGTCTCGATCCTGCACCTGCCGGAGGACACGGTTCCCGCACGCCCCGCCGCGGTCGTGGCCCCCGTCGTGCAGCCGGAGGAGGAAGCGGAACCGGACGCGCTCACGCGCTGGCGCGGCGACACCGGCCTGGGCCGCGGCTGGGCCGGGCACCTCAGGTTCGACGTCGGTGACCTGGTCGCCGCGGCCGAGCTCGCCCACCGCGAGGGAACGGGACTCCGCGAGGTCCCCGCGGACGTCCGCAGCGCCCTGCGCACCACCCTCACCGGGCCGCGCTTCAAGGCGTTGCTCCCGTTGCACGCCACCACCGGGACGCCCCTGGAGATCCCGCTCGGCGGCGGCCGGTCACTCGAACTGCACGCGCGCAGGACCGGCACCCCGACGCTGACCGGCGTCTCGGCGCGCACCACCGTCTCGACGCAGGGCAACAGCTCCGGCACCGAGACCGTGGCGGAGGAGTCGGCCGCCGAGTTCGGCATGGCCGCCGGCCCCCTGCTCGGTCCGGGCGGCACACAGCCGCCGGGCCACGAGAAGTTCGGCGAGCAGAAGACCCTCGGCGGCGGCGCGGCGTTCGCGGTGCCGCTGCGGGTGGTGGGCGGCACCGGCTCCGAAGGCGAGGCCGAGGCCGAGCACCACCACGACGGCGAGTCCGTTCCCGCGTCGAGCTCTACGGGCCTGGCGGGGCTGTGGCTCAACGACATCGAGGTGCGGTTCGTCGCCAGGACCCAGGGCCGCACGCGGCACCGCGACCGCGCCGCCGTGGTGGACTTCGGGGTCCGCGACGCGGTCGTGCTCGTCGACGACGACCACCAGGACCGCATCCCCGCCGAGCTCGCCGACACCGCCCGCACCCTCGCGGCGGCCGACGCGACGCTCGTGGCCGCAGCGTCCGCCCTCGCGGGAGCCCTCGACGCCGCTCAACGCGACGTCGAGGGTTCGGCGGAAGCGTTGGCGCGGGCGGAGAACGCCCACGCCGACGCGCTCGACGCCTGGTGGGACGCCCTGCACGCGCACGAGGCTCAGGTCGGCACGCTCACCGAACCCGCTGACGAGCACCTGTTGCCGCCGCTCGACCTCGGCCCCCGCGACACACCGGCCGAGCTGCGGGACCTCCTCGACGACACGATGGAGACGCCCGTTGCCGTGGACGAGTCCGGTGCACGGGTGCCCGCACCGCGTCCCAGCCCGAACCCCACCGCGGAGATCCGCCTGTCCCCGGCAGCGCCCCGGCTGACCCCCGCCGACCGGGTCCGCGTCGGCCGGGTCCTCGGACGGGCGGGCGAGCTCTCCGCCACCGGTCTGGAGATCGTCGCCCACGGCGACCTCACCGGTCCGGCACCGGCCGCCGCGGTGTCGGCGGTGATGGCGGAGATCACGCGCTCCGCCCGGCGTGGTGCGGGATCGGCGCCGCGCCCGCCCGTCCAGGTGGAGATGAGGCACGTCGCGGAGGCCGGGGACGTCCGGGTGGAGTTGCGGGCCGTGCTCGCCGCGGACGACGCACCGCCCGTCCGTGGTGATGTGCCGCCGAGTCCGGAGGAGGTGCGGCCGGCTCCCGTGGAGTTGCCGCCGTTGTCAGTGGAGTTGCCGCCCTTCTCGGACGACGTGTCGTCGTTGTCGGACGACGTGCTGCCGGTGCCGGACGACGTGTCGTCGTTGTCATCGGAGGATCTGTCGCTGGTGTCGGGTGATGCGTCGCCGTTGTCGGAGGATTTGCCGCTGGTGTCGGGTGATGTGTCGCCGTTGTCGGAGGATTTGCCGCTGGTGTCGGGTGACGTGTCGCCATTGTCGGACGACGCAACACCGGTGTCAGGTGATGTGTCGCCGATGTCGGACGACACCCCACCGGTTCTGGCTGAGGTGCCGGTTGCGGAGGACGTGCCGCCGACGCCGGACGACGCACCACCGGTCCCGGACGACGCACCACCCGCCTCGCACGAGGACGGCTCCACTCCGCCACCCCGGCCGCTCGCCGCGCCCGCCGATGACGCCGCGCCCGCCGCTGAGGTCGCGGACACCGCGGACACCGACCCGACCGGCGACACTCCCTCCACTGTGGACCCGGAGTCGAAGCCGGAGGTCGACTCGACGGCCACCGTCCGCGACGGTGTGTCCACGCGTGCCGACTCAGCGGCTCCGCCGGAGGAGGCGGTCGTCGAGGTCTCGGGCGAACCGATCAGGACGGAGTCGGGCACCACGTCCTTCGCGGGCCTTGACGACCTGGACGCTGCCCGCAGCGGTTCACCGCGGACCGTTCCGGCCGGGCCTGAGCAGCGGCCGGAGTGGACGGATCCGCGGCAGCCGGCTCCGGTGTGGTGGCAGAAGATGCCCGCCCACGCGTTGAGCGCGTTCCACGACCAGGCGCGCAAGATCGTGGAACGCCACTCGGTGCCGCCCATGTCCCTGGGAGAGCCCAGTGCGCAGCAGGTGGAGCAGCGGAACAAGCACGAGCTCGCCGTGGAGGTGGTTGCCCACCACCTCTACACCACGGACCAGGGGGTGTCGGCGGTTCCGGCCCTGAGCCCGGACGATTTGGTGCGCACACTGGCGAAGGACCTGGGACTGACGAGCCCGCGCGGGCCCCGCGGTGGAGCGCCCGGCGATCAGGACCTCCCGGTACGACCCGATGCCTCCTCGTCGAGCGCGCAACCGCTACCCACGGGGGGCGAGGCCTACGTGGGCAGCAGGTTCAGCGACGAGGAGATCGAGGACAAGATCCGGAGGCGGCATGCCGAGCATCCTCGCGAAACGCAGAAGGACACCCTCAACGCTCTGCGTCTGCAGGGTGTCACGGGCAGCGACACGCGGCTCCTGAAGCTCTACTACAAGGCCACGGGTGTCGTCCCCAGGAAGAAGCAAACCTGGACCGACAAGCAGATCGAGGATCTCATCCGGAAACACCTCTTCGGTCACAGCACCGCCGAGGAGGTTCGTGAAGCACTTCGCGCGGAGGGCGTCCGGGTCAGGAACGAGCGGTTCCTGAACGCGTACCACAGGGTTACGGGAACCGAATCCCGGCCGTACCTGTTCGGGTCCGACGAGGAGAAAGCCGAGTTCTTGCAGAGGCAGATCCTCGCGGGTGGGACTTTCGAGACCGCCATCGAGGCGGCTGGCCTGATCGGCATGGCGGCCACCCACGAGAAGTGGCAGGCCCTGTACCGCCAGGCGGAAGAAAGGGTGAACCAGGACCGCAGCGGGGAGAGGCGGCACGAGCCGGGCGCGTCCGGCTCCGCGGCGAAACGTCCGGTTTCCTCCGTCGAAGGTGTGGTGACCTCACAGCACAAGCGAAGCAGGCCATCGGTCGCCGGCGCGGTCGCGAACGAGCTGGTGGCCCTGTCCCTGGAGGAGAACAGCCCCGCTGCCACTGCTGCTGCGCTTGGGTTGCGTGTCGTCGACATCGCACCCGACGGCGACCACTTCTACGCCGCCGTGCTCGCTTCCGTGCCTGAGCGGGTGTGGTCGGCCCGGCTCGCCGAGCTCGGCGTGGACGTGTCCGTGGCGGGGTTGCGCCAGGCCACGGCGGATGCCTACCGCCGCTTGAAGCTGCCCGAGCTGGGCGGACGGAGCCTGGAGGGCATGAGGCTCCCGGCGGATGCGGTCGAGGACGGTCTGCGCACTTCAGGACAGTGGGACGGCGAGAGCGTTGACGTCGCTCCGCGGTTGGTGCCCGGAGTGTTGAAGATCAACCTCAAGACGATCGCCCACGACGGTCGGCTGTCGACCAACGGCGTCGTCATCGACGACAGCCTCGACACGTATTACGTGGTCCACGACGATGTGGACCACTACCAGGCAACCACCTCGCTCGACGACGCCTCGAACGTCCCTGCTCACGAGCCGTCGGACGACGAGCGGGACCTCGAACTCGTTCGTGAGCGCATTGCCGGTCATCCCGATGACGACGACAGCACGATCCTTGCGATGGTTCGCGCAGGGGGCGCCACGAGTTCCGACCACCGGCTGCACGAGCTGATCGGCGAGGTGCGGAAAGAACGCTTGCAGCGTCTGATGCGCGCTGTCAGGCGGCGGGCGGACGAGCCGAGGGCGGTCAAGGACCACGGCGCCATCACGCGTTCGATCCACGAACGCCTCGTCGAGGATCCTCTCGCCGACAACGAGTCGATCGTTCAGGCCCTTCGTGACCGGGGTGTCGTCCTCGGGACCTCGGGACTGGTGAAACTGATCAACGACATCAGGCTCGCCACCGTCGCAAGCGACCTCGGGCTGCGCGTCGTCGACGTCCCACCCGGCAAGGACTCCTTCTACGAAGCCGTGCTCAAGTCCGTGCCCGGCGATGTGTTGTCCGCCAAGCTCGGTCAGGAAGGGTCCGTGACCGCGTTGCGCCACGCCACGGCGGATGCCTATCGTCGGCTCAAGGCGCGCGAGTTCGGCGTGCGGCACCCGGACGAACTGGCGCCGGACGAGGTCGAGAACGGTCTGCGCACGTCGAGGCACCAGAACGCGCAAAGCGGTCAATGGGCTCCGCAGCTGGTGGTCGACGTGCTGGGCGTCAACCTCAAGACGATCCACGAGAACGGCTGGGTCTCGACCCATCCCGGCTTCGACGACGGACTTCCCGCCTATCACGTCGTCCACCGTGATGGGAACGACTACCAGGCGACCGAGCGCGCGACTCTGCCGGACGAGGTGCGCGAGCGGGTCGTCGCTTTCGTGCCGGCCGTTCACAGCAGGGACACGCTGCTCGATGCGTTGAAGCACGTCCAAGCCCGCCAGTACCCCGCTCTGAACTTGACGAGGGGGCCCAGTGGCGTCCCGGTCAGTCCCGTCACCGCGGAGCTGGTCGGCGAGTGGGTGTCGGCCATGCGGGAGAACCGGCCTGCGTTGACGCCCGTGGAGATCGCGCGGCTCTCCGGCGGTCTGGTCACCGCGGAGGCGGTCGAGCGCATCCACCGTGCCGCTCGCGACACCACGCCTGCCGCACCCGCTGCGCCTGCGGTGCCGGGGGATGCGGACCTGCCGAGTGACGACCGGCTCAAGGACATGATCCCGGATACCGGGCACCGCCGGGCGACCGCCGGGTTCTCTGCCGCCCAGGACGCCTTGATCCACGCACCGGTCGGCGACCCGGACCGGCCACGTCCGAGCGAGCTCGCCGTCGGGCCGCTCGCCGATCGGGATCTGCCGGTGCGGTCCGGCCCCGCCTCGTCGCCCACGGAACCAGCGCCGGTGCTGCCGGGCGCCGAGGACGGCTCGCACGGCGAGAACCCGCCGGTACCGGGAACACCGTCCCGTCCCCGCAGGGGGTTGAGCGACGATCAGGTCATCGCTGCGGCTCGGGAGTACCTTGCCGAGAATCCTGATGCCGGCATCATGCTGCTCGTCGAGGCCGTACGTCAGCGGGGCGCCACCGGCGGCGAGGAGCTGCTGCGGCACCTGGTTCACAAGGCGAGGGGAACCGAGGCCCAGTCTTCTGGTGTCTCGAGTGACGAGGAAATCGAAGGTTTGATCCGGGAGCACCTTGCCGAGAATCCCGATGCCGGCGTCGTGGCGGTCAGGGACGCCATTCGTCTGCGAGGTGCCATCGGCGGCGACGGGAAGTTGCGGAACCTGGTTCACCTGGTCAGGGGAACCCAGGTCCAGGCCTATGGTGGGTTGAGTGAAGATCAAATCAGTGATTTGATCCGGAAGCGTCTTGACGAAAATCCTGGCGAGCGCGTCAAAGACATCATCAAGGCTGTTCGCAGGCAGGGCGCCACTGGCGCCGACCTGTATTTGTCATCGTTGGTTCACGACGCCAGGGGAACCCAGGCCGAGGCCCGTAACAAGTCGAGTGACAGTCAGGTCATCGAGTTGATCCGCGAGTATTTCGCCGAGACGCCTGATGCGGGTGTCTGGACGACTGTCAAGGCTGTTCGTTCGCGGGGCGCCAGTGGCGGCGACAAGCGGTTGGGGGACCTGGTTCGCCAGGTCGTTGATGAGCGGAACACCGGGTTGATCCGTGAGCACGTTGCCGAGCATCCCGAAGACGACTTCAAGGCGATCGTCGATGCTGTCACCGCGCGGGGCGCCATCGGCACCGAGGAGAGGTTGCGGCTCCTGGTCAGCCAGGTCACGGAAATCCAGGGCGGGTCGGAGGAGGATCAGGTCAAGGACTTGATCCGCGAGCACATCGCCGACCATCCCCGCGACAACGTCAAGGCGATCGTCAAGGCTGTTCGTCAGCGTAACGGCGCCGGCGGCACCAACAAGATGATGAAGCTGATCAAAGCTGTTCGGGACGAGCGGGCCACGCCGAGGGCGACCGGGGAGCACGGCATCGCGGCGGGTGCGGTGGAGGAGGGGCTGGGAACTTCGTCAGCGGAGGAGCACGGCCCTTCCGCGCAGTCCGCTGCGGCCGCTGCTCGGCTGGGGCTGCGAGTCGTCGACATCGAACGCGACGGGGACTGCTTCTACGAAGCCGTGCTCAGGTCCGTGCCCCAGGACGTGTGGTCGCGCCGGCTCACGCAACTCGGCAGGAATGCGACGGTGCTGGGTTTGCGCCACGCCACGGCGGACGCCTACCGCGGCCTGAGGAGGCTGGAGCTGGGTTGGCAGAGCCCGGACGACCTGGGCCTGCCGGCGGACGCGATCGAGATCGGGCTGCGCACCCAGGGGCACTGGGCAAGCGAAAGCGGTGACTTCGCTCCGCAGTTGGTGCCCGGAGTGCTGAAGATCAACCTCAAGACGATCACGAACGACGGCGGGCTGTCGACCAACGGCGTCGACATCGACCCCGGCCTCCGCACCTATTACGTCGTTCACGACGGCATCAACCACTACCGGGCGACCGCGCCGCTCGACGCCGCCCAGGACGCCTCGATCCACGCACCGGTCGGCGAACCGGGGCCGTCGCGCGCGGAACCCCTTGCGACAGCCGGTACCGAGGACCGCTCGCACGACGAGACCCAGCCGGCACCGGCAACCCGGGCACCCGCTCAGGAGAAGTCGGCTGACGAGCGGGACGTGGACCTGATCCGCGAGCACGTCGCCCGTCATCCCGACGACGGCGACGCTGCGGTTGTCGCCACGGTTCGCGGATGGGGCGCCACCGGTTCCGACGATCACCTGCACAGCCTGGTCAGCGAGGTCAGGAACGAACGGTTGCAGCGTCTGACGCACTTCGTCAGGCACGGGTCGGATGAGCCGGGAACGGTCGAGGAGCAGCGCGCCGCTGAGCGTGTGATCCACCAGCACCTCGTCGAGAACCCCCTCGACGACACCGAGTCGACTGCTCGGGCTGTTCGTGAGCAGGGGATCCTCCTCGGAAGCACGTGGTTGACGAGGCTGATCGACGACACCAGGCTGTCCATTGCCGCCGACGGGCTCGGGCTGCGGATCGTCGACGTCGCGGCCGGCCGGGACTCCTTCTACGAAGCCGTGCTCAGGTCCGTGCCCAGGGGCGTGTGGTCCGCCAAGCTCGACCGGTTCGGGCAGGAAGGACCTGTGGCGGCGTTGCGTCAGGCCACGGCCGATGCCTACCGGCGCCAGAGGTCGCGCGAGCCCGGCGAGCAACGCCCGGATGAGCTGGAGGCGGACCAGGTCGAGGAGGGACTGCGCACTTCGGAGCATCAGAACGCGCACAGCGGCCACTGGGCTCCGCAGTTGGTGGCCGGCGTGCTGGGCGTCAACCTCAAGACGATCCGCAAGAGCGGCTGGGTGTCGACCCATGTCGGTTTCGATGACGAGCTTCCCACCCATTACGTCGTTCATCGCGATGACGACTGGTACCAGGCGACCGAGCACAAGGACCTGCCGACCGCCGTGCGTGAACGCGTGATCGCCTTTGTGCCGCCTGACCGCGGCTGGAACACGCTGCTCGATGCCTTGGAGTACGTCCAAACCCACGAGCACCCCGCTCTCGACCTGACGAGGAATGCCGGCGGTGTCCCGGTCGACCCCGCCACCCAGCAACTGGTCGGCCAGTGGGTGGAGGCCATGTTGAGGAGTCGGCGTGCGTTCACACTCGCGGAGGTAGCGGAACTTTCCGGCGGCTTGGTCACGGCGGACGTGGTCGAGCGCATCCACCGTGCTTCCGGCGGCACCGCGCCTGTGACACCCGCCGCGCCTGTGACACCCGCCGTGCCGGCCCCATCCGCTGCACAGGTGGCTGTGGAACCGCCGAGTGACGACCAGATCAAGGATTGGATCAAGGAGTATCGCGACGGTGATCCCGGCAGCGGTGTCAAGGCCATCGCGCGTGCCGTTGCCCGACGTGGCCGTGTGCCCAACGACAACTACCTGCGCGCTTTGATCTACGAGGTCATGGCGAGTTCGGTCCGGCGCCGGCAGTTCCGTGACGACCAGATCAAGGACTTCATCCGCAAGCACGTTGACGAGTACTTCGAAGACACCAACAAGATGATCAATCTTGCTGCTCGTGCGCACGGTGTTGCCGTTCAGACATCGCGGTTTTCGGATCTGATCTGGGAGGTCAGGCGGTCTGCCCTTGCCGCTGCGCTCGGGCTGCGCATCGTCCGCGTCGCGCCCGGCAACGACGCCTTCTTCGAAGCCGTTCTCGCGTCCGTGCCCGAGGACGTGTGGTGGACCCGGTTCTGGCAAGTCCGCCGGGAAGCGTCCGTGCGGGGTTTGCGTCACGCCACGGCGGATGCCTACCGCCGCCTGAGGTTGCGCGTGCTGGGCGAGCAGCACCTGGATGCGCTGGAGGTGGATCAACTCGAGACCGACCTGCGCACTCCAGGGCGCTGGGACGCGCGCATCCACGACCTGGCTCCACAGTTGATGGTCGACGTGCTGAACATCAACCTCAAGACGATCAACAGAGAAGGCAAACTGTCGACCAGCGACGCCTTCTCCGACAACCGGGACACCCACTACATCGTTCACGACAGTGGCGTCAGCTACCAGGCGACCGTCCCGGATGCCTCGGCCCAGGCGCCGGTCGGCGCACCGGGACCGCTCGTGACCGCTGCGGGATCGTCCGCCGGTGTCCAGGGCAGCTCGCACGACGAGAACCGGCCGATGTCGGAAACCCGGGCTCCCGCTCAGGAGAACGCGGATGACGTGCGGGACGGGGACCTGATCCGCAGGCATCTCGCCGAGCATCCCGGAGACGACTTCGCGGCGATCTTCAAGGCTGTCGGTCCGCACGCCACCGGCACAGAAGGGAAGTTGCGACTCCTGCTCTTCCAGCTCACCGGTGAGCAGGACGACAGCGCGTGGAGTCCGAGCCAGATCAAGGACGTGCTCAAGGACTACCACGAGGCCCACCCCAAGATCAGCATCACGAACACCGTGGACGCTGTCCTCGCTCAGGGTGTCGCAGCTTCCCGCGCGCGAGTGGCCGCCCTGCTCCGCGACGTCATGGGAACCCCGGTCCGGCATCGCAACAAGTTCACTCGAACCCACGTCCTGGGTTTGATCCGCAAGCACCTCGAGCAGCATCCCGGTGCCGACCAGGTCTCGACTGCCGCAGCCGTTCGCAAGCAAGGCGTCTCCCTCGACAACGAGGAGATGCTCAACCTGCTCCGCCTGGTCCAGCAGTCCATCGCCGCCGCTGAGCTCGGGCTGGACGTCGTCGAGGTCACCACCGGCCCGCACGCCTTCTACGAAGCGGTGCTCAGGTCCGTGCCCGAGGACGTGTGGTCGCGCCGGCTCGGGCAACTCGGCAGGGAAGCGACGGCGCTGGGTTTGCGCCAGGCCACGGCGGACGCCTACCGGAACATGCCGTTGCCCCACCTGGAGTCACGAAGCCTGAACGAGCTGGGGCTCCCGGCGGACGAGGTGGAGCAAGGCGTGCGCAACCCGGGGCCTCGGGACGTGCGGAACAGCCATTGGGTCTCGACGTTGATGCCCGCGGTGCTGGGCGTCAACGTCAAGACGATGACTCTCAAACGTGGCCGGCTGGCGGCCGAGAACGTCCTGATCAACGACGAGCTCCCGACCTTCTACGTCGTTCGCGACGGTAGCGGCCACTACCGAGCCACCATCCGGCTCGAAGCCGCCCCGCGGAACGACGAGGCGACGGGCAGCGGGAGCTGGTCGGCGCCGGACGCCCCGGCACCCGCTCAGGAGAACGCGGGAAGCCGGGATCACGGCGTGCGGACCGACGACCAGATCAAGGATCTGATCAAGGAGTACCACGGCGGCCATCCTGGTAGCGCGGTCCGGGAAATCGTGAACGCTGTCAGCGGTCAGGTTTCCGAGGTCGACCCCGATCGGGTGCGTGCCCTGGTCTACGAGGTCGTCACAGCGTCGGTACCCGTCAAGAACCTCGATGATGAGCGGATCGGGGAGTTGATCCGCGTGCACCTCGCCGAGTACCCCGACGACACCGACAAGGTGATCGTCCTGGCTCTTCGCGTGTCGGGTGTGGCCACCAGGAAAGCGCGGTTGGCGGATCTGATCCACAGGGTCCAGCAGTCCGTCGCTGCCGCTGGGTTCGGCTTGGGCGTTGTCGAGGTCGCTCCCGGCCCGGACTCCTTCTACGAAGCCGTGCTCAGGTCCGTGCCCGAGGACGTGTGGTCGCGCCGGCTCACGCAACTCGGCAGAGAAGCGACAGCGCTGGGTCTGCGCCACGCCATGGCGGACGCCTACCGCCGCATCTGGCTCCCGGCGGGCGAGGTGGAGGAAGGACTGCTCGTCCTGGAGCGTTCGCCCGTTCCGGGTCACGACCTGGTCCCGCGGTTGATCGCCGAAGTGCTGGGCGTCGACGTCAAGACGATCCGCAAGAACGGCCGGTTGGCGACCACCCTCGCCCTCGGTCGCATCCTCCCCACCTATTACGTCGTTCACGTCGGTGCCGATCACTACCGCGCGACCGCCCCGCTCGCCGTCGTCCAGGGTGGTGGCTCGGTCCACGCACCGGACCTGCCGCGTGTGACCGTGATCGATGATGGGATCTCCGCCGTTCACACTCCGCCGGAACCGTCCGGCCCCGCCCCATCGCACGCGGAACCACCCCCTGCGGTGGAGAGCGGCTCGCACGACGGGAACCGGCCGGCGCCGGAAACCCAGCCCTCACGTCAGCAAGCCCCGCGTCAGCAAGCCCCCGGTGAAGCCCGGGTCGAGAACGCCGAGCAGTCCGTCGCCGCCGCGGGGCTCGGGCTGCGCATCGTCGACGTCACAACCGGTCCGGACTCCTTCTACGAAGCCGTGCTCAGGTCCGTGCCCGGGGCCGTGCTGTCGGATCGGCTCGGGCGCCTCGGCCAGGAACCGTCCGTGACGGGTCTGCGCAACGCCACGGCGGACACCTACCGCCGCATGAAGCTGCCCGAGCGGGGCGGGCGGAGCCGGGACGAGCTCGGGCTCCCGGCGGATGAGGTCGAGACCGGTCTGCGCACGCCGGGACGTTCGAACAGGCAGAGCGCCTTCTTGGCTCCGCAGCTGGTGATGGAGGTGCTGGGCCGCAACCTCAGGGCGATCCGCGAGGACGGCCGGCTGTCGACCCACAGCGCTTTTGGCGAAGACGTCCCCACCCATTACGTCGTTTTCGACGGTGACGACAACTATCGAGCGACCGAGCTCGTGGAGATGCCGGCCGCGGTGCGTGAACAGCTGATCGGGTTCGTGCCGCCCGCGTACGGGTTGGGCACGTTGCTCGATGCGCTGAAGGACGTCAAAGCCAAGGTGTTCCCCGCCCTGGGGTTGGAGAAGGACCCCAGCGGTGTCCTGACCGATCCCGCCACCCGTGAGCTGGTGGACCGGTGGGCGTCGACCATGCTGAAGCACCGGTCCGGGTTCACGCCCGCGCAGGTCGCGGAACTGTCCGGCGGCCTGATCGTTGTGCGGCAGGACGAACGCGTGCACGACGTCCCTGACGACACCCCGGCCGATGTCACGGCCGGCCCTGTGGAGTCCGCTGTGCCGATGGGCACGGACATGCCGGCCGTGGTGCGTGAGCGGGTGATCGCTTTCGTGCCGCCCGCGTACGGGTTGGGGACGTTGCTCGACGCGCTGAAGGACGTCAAAGCCAACGCGCACCCCGCCCTGGACCTGACGAGGGACTCCAGCGGCATCCCCACCAACCCCACCACCAGGGAACTGGTCGGCCAATGGGCGTCGACCATGCTGAAGCACCGGTCCGGGTTCACGCCCGCGCAGGTCGCGGAACTCTCCGGCGGCCTGGTCACCGGAGCACTGGCCGAGCACGTCCACACCTTCCCGCACGAGACCCCGTCCGAGGTCGCACCCACCGCACCCGCAGCACCCGCCGCACCGGTGCGTGCTGATCTGCCGGACGACGTGCGCGACCGGATCGTCACCCTGGTGCCACCCGCACACGGCCTGGCCACGCTGCTGGAGGCGTTGGAGCACGTCAAAGCCAACGTGCACCCCGCCCTGGACCTGACGAGGAACTCCGGTGGTGCCCCGGTCGACCTCGTCACCCGCGGGGTGGTGGGGCAGTGGGTGCTGGCCATGCTGGAGCACCCGTCCAAGTTCACGCCCTCGCAGGTTTCGGAGCTGTCCGGCGGCCTGATCGCCACGCACCAGGTCGCGCACCTCTACAACATCGCCGACGACACCCTGCCCGACGTCGAGGGCATGACGTGGTTGGACCAGGGACGGCGAAAGCAGACCTTCGCGGCCGAGGAGGCCGCGCTGTCCCAGGACCTGTACGTCTCGCACGCGATCACCCACAGCCTGCAGCCGATCATGGGGATGGACCAGCAGTTCCCCTGGCGCGACCCGGCCAACCCGCTCTACGCGGTCACGCCGATGCTCGCCGGGCCCGACGGCGACATCCACCCCGTGATCCGCGCCGAGGTCGACCAGATCACCGTCCGGGTCGCCAGGGGCAAGAAGCTGGTCGAGCGCATCGCCGCCGACCCCGACGACCACCGCCTGCCCCCGATGACCCCGGAACAGTTCCGCGCGCTGTGGAAGGAGCTCGAGTACAACATGACCGAGCGCCTGCGCCACATCGTGGCCACCGCGGTCAACCCGACTCCGGAGAGCATCACCATCGCACCCCCGCGGCCCCAGCACCCGACCGACCTCATCTACGTCGGCCGTGTGAAGCAGCGGCACGTCCAGCCCCGGGAGGAGGTCCTGGTCGGCCAGTACCAGCTCCTGCTCGCCAACCCACCCGGCAGCGTCCCGGTCGACCAGCAGCCGCTGCTCAGCCAGGCGAAGTTCCTGGAGTTCTACCTCGGTGGCATGTTCGACTTCCGCAAGGACCACGACGGGCAGCTGGAGGAGGAAGCGCAGTGGAGGGGACTGCACCCGCACTACCCGGGATACCTGTTCCACGGAGGTTCTAGGACGAAGCAGAACCTCATCAGCGCCGAAGGAGCAGGCAACTCGACCGCCTTCGCGAACTCCGTCCTCACCCCTGACGGCAAGATCGACCACGATCGCGTCAACGTCGTGTTCCTCGGCATCGAAGCCGTGTTCCCGGACCCGAACCACCCCGAGGGCCTCCTCCAGGTCGGTGGCGGCGTCCAGGTCGCGTTCGACAACGCCGTCGACCCCGCCGCGAACCCCTTCGGAATCCTGCTGGCCGACTACTCCGACGAGTACGAGTTCCCCAAGATCAAGCAAGAACCGCAGGACCAGTGAGCACGAGCGCTCCCGGGAACAGGGCGTCGGCACTGCCGGCGAAGACGTGAGGGACGAGGATGGAGAACATGACCGAGAGCACCGAGGACACCAGGGACAGCGGGCCGCTCGAGAACTGGTTCCTGCTCATGGACCCGGCGTGGGCTCCGTCCGAAGAGGACGAACTGCCGCCGGCGCAGGCCGTCGTCGGGCTGTGGCCGGTGGAGGGCGACGGCCGCGTCGGCCGGTTCCGGGCCAACCCGGACTACGTACCCGCCGACGAGCACTCGCCGACGGACCCGCTGGACGCCGTGCTGAGGCTGGTCCTGCACGGCGGCGCGGAGGTGGAGCACATCCAGCTGATGCTGCGCGACTGCCTGTTCGACATCGCGCTGAACGGGGACGGCAAGCCGCTGGTCGTGCAGTCGCCGGACGACATCGCCTGCGTCGTCGTGGCCACCGCCGAGCCGCACCGCAGGAGGGTCAGCTCACCGCAGTGGCGGCGCATCGACCTCGACGAGCTCGTGATGCTGCTGGCCGACGGTGTGGACGTGCTGTTCAACCCCGGCGGCCCGGCCTCCGTCCGGCTCACCGGCGACTTCATGCGCGAGACGTTCATGATGAGCGACGACGAGGTGTCCGCCGTCCACGAGCGGTTCCGGCAGGAGTCGGGCATGCGCGTCGTTCCCTGGGGGCCGGGGCAGGACGAGACGCCGGCCGCGCAGGACTCCGCCGCACCGCGGTTCAGCACGGAGGCGGAGGCACCGGCCGCTCCGGAGGCGCGGCGGTCGTGACCGGGGTGCGGGAGGACCGGTCCCCGCTCGCCGGTTCCGCGTGGTCGCGAGGAGGTGACTGCGTGCCCGGCCGGGCGGGTGGCTGCTCGGCGACCTCCGCCCCGTCCGGTTCCGCCGCCGGCTCGCCCACAGGTGCGGCTCGCGGGCCTTTCTGCTGCTCCGCGGCGCAGCGCCGGAGCAACCGGGGGTCGATTCCGCTGGGCGACACGGTGTCTCCGTCCACTGACGAGCCTCTCCTCACGCGCCCCGCGGCGCGGCCTTCGGTGCAGCTTTCGGAGGCTGGAGGGGCCGATCACGACTTCGGGTCTCGTTTGGTCCTTCGCCGCCCGTTAGCTTGATCTTTCCGCGCCCCGGCAGACCCCGGTCAGCTCGTGCGGCGGACGGAAGAGGTGAGAGCACGCGCTGCGAGGAGACGAAGCGGTGAACCGTTGGGACCGATGTGGCGACGAAGGCATGATCGGTGTGCTGTCCGGGGGTGAGGTCGAACTGCTGCGGTCCCACGCGGACGGGCTCGTCCTGATGGCGGAGCGGTGGCTGGCCCGGTGCCGGTGGGTGGACGGCAGCACCCGCGGCTCGGGTCGCCTGGTCGCCGACGAACCGGTGTACGACGAGCGCATCACCGCGATCGTGCGCGAGCACGTGCCCGCGGGTGCTGCCGACTGGGAGATCTCGTGGTGGGCGCCGGTGCACCTGGCGGAGACCGCGGAGGCGGCACGGCGCGTCCTGCGCACGCTGCCGGAGTCCGGCGGCGTGGTGCTGCTCGAGACCGCACAGGACGTCGACGCCTGGTGCCGGCTGATCGGCGACGTGCTCGCCGCCCTCAACCCGTGCGGCGACTGCTGCGAGGACGGGCCCACGAGCGCTCAGGCGTGGCTCGAGTCGTTGCTGGGGCCACTGCTGGTCGGCGTCACGGCGTTGTGACCGCGGACGGCGGGAGGCCGTCCGCGGCCGGTCTCAGATGAGGCCGTGGCGCAACGCGTAGGCGACCGCGTGGGCGCGGTTGCGCAGGTTGAGCCTGCTGAGCAGGTTGTGCAGGACGTTCTTCACGGTGCGCTCGGAGTAGATGAGCCGCTCCGCGATCTCGGCGGTGTCGAGGCCGTCCGCGAGGAGCCTGATCACCTCGGTCTCGCGCAGCGACAGACCGGCGAGGGTGAGGTCGCGCGGCCCGAGGGTCGTCTCCTGCAGCTGCTTGAGCCCCCGCAGGACGTTGCCCAGCTGCTCGGCGGGCAGGTCGCCCCGTCCCTCGCGGGCGTCGGTGATGGCGCGCAGCAGCCTCGTCCTGGCCGTGGCTTCCGCGCGCGGCACCAGCACGACGAGTCCGTGCTCGATGGCCGTCCACAGCTCCGCCTGGCGGAGCTCGTCCGCGATGAGGACGAGGCGGGACGTGCCGGGCTGGAACGCCTCCTGCAGGCAGTCGTCCGCGACGGCCACGGTGACGTCGGCGTTCTGCGGGTCCGTGACGATCTCGATGCCGGGCGTCGGCCGCAGCATCGCGAGCAGGCCCGATGCGATCAGCGGGTCCGAGGCGTGGACCAAGACCCGGATGGCCGTGCGGCTTGCGTGCCCTGGTGCCAGGGGGCGCCGGCCGTCCGGCCAGGCGGTCTGCGAAGTCATGTTCACAGGAGACCGTGCGAGCCACGCGGAAGGCCAGCGAGAACGGGGGGCAGGTTTGCGAAACGACAAAGCTGCCTGTCGACCGCCGGTGCCTGCCGGTGCCAGGACGCGGCTGCCGGGAAGCTCGAACTTACCCCTGGTCCACCGGGTGGGGACACGGCTGTTTGCAGCCATATCACCGGGAAGTAATCGATCTCTCGACTCGAACTCTGCCTTCTTGAGGGCCGCGTCTCAATCGGTACCGCCGCATCGGGTGCGTTTGGGCATCATGCGGTTCCTTTCAGGTTCGGAACCGGTCCGTTCGGGGGCGGACGCTCTGCTTGTGCCCGTTTACTGCTGATGTCCGGTCACGGCGAGCAGGCCGAGGGAGGCGTGCGGTGTCCTATCCCCAGTCCGAACAGGTCGAGCAGCTGAAGAGCCAGTACGAGCGGCAGTTCGCCGAACTGCGCGAGACGCAGCGACGGCTCAGCGAGCTGTCGTGCACCGTCACCGCTCCCCGCCGGGTCGTGGCGGTGACCGTCGGGCACGGTGGCGTGGTGAAGGACGTGAAGTTCCCGAGCGGCGCCTACAAGCGCATGACACCGGCAGAACTGGAGTCCGCGGTCCTGAAGACCATCACGGACGCGCAGCAGCAGGTGGCGGACGAGGCCGCGGACGTGATCGCGCCGACGCTCCCTCCCGGGGTCGACGCGCGCAAGCTCTTCTCCGGGGACGTGGACCTGCAGTCGCTGCTGCCTCCCACGCCCGAGCTGCGCCCCACCACCCGTGACGTCATGAACATCAGGGACTGAGCGCGATGATCAAGTCGGAGAACCCCGGCGAGGACGCTTCCGGTGACGAGCAGAGCGGAGGCGGCAGCAGCAGGCCGGCCCCGTTCAACCTCGGAGACGGGTCGGGGCGGATCTCCGTCGACACCGACCAGCTGAACCGGGGTGCGGCGGGCTTCGAGTCGGCTGCCGACCGGTTCCGCCACTACGCGAACAGCAACAGGGAGCTCGCCTCCTACGCGCCGTTGCCGTCCGGTCAGGGCGACGAGAGCTGGAACGCGTTCGCCCCCAAGTACTACAAGCGCTCGGAGGAGTACCTGAACGGCCTCGCCAGCCTGGCGAAGGCCATCGGCGTCATCGCCGGCAGCGTGAAGCAGGTCAGAGCCTTCTGCGTGGGCACGGAGGAGAACGCCACGGACATCTCGCTGAAACTCAAGGATGCAATGGGCCCCGGGAACGCGCCCGGCCAGAAGCCGGACGGTGACGGCCGCCGCTGACACCGCTGCTGCTGCTGCGAGGATTTCGACGGACGTCTGCTGAGGAACGGTGAGCCTGCACTTCGATCCGTCGTTCGACTGGCTCTGGGTCCTCGTGGCAGGGCAGCAGGCGCCGAAGGTCGACGTGGCGGCCACGCGTGCGCTCGCGCAGCACTGGCTGGACAGCGGCCGGACGCTGCAGGAACTGGCGGACGGCGTCGCGCAGCTGGTGAGCTCGGTCGAGCACGCCATCGGTGGCCGCGCAGGGCGCGCGTTCCGCGAGCAGGTCACCCGCGTGCTCGGCCAGGTCCCCGGCATCGCGCTGATCGCCGGGGCGCAGTCGAGCAGCCTGCTCGACCTCGCGCTGAACGTCGAGCACTCCGTCTACGCGATGATGGTGGAGATCGCCTTCTTCGCCGCGTCGATCCTGTGGGCGCTGTCGAGCCCTTTCACCGCGCCGCTCGTCCCGTCGTTCATCACCTCGGCGCGCATCGCCGTGCAGCAGATCTCGATGCGGCTGCACTGGGCCATCCGGTTGATCGGCGAGGCCGTGGAGGGCGGCGTCGAAGAGGTCGTGCAAGACGCCATCGCACAGCTCTCCCAGGTCGCCGAGGGCAACCGCCACCGCTGGGACGGCACCAGCTCGCTGATCAGCTTCGTGGCCGGTGGCGCGGCGGAGGGCCTTGCCGGCGCCATGCACCTGGGCGCGGGCCGGTGGAAGCCGCGCGTCGAGGACACGGCAGCGTTCCACGGCGCGGCGGAGGCGGTCGCCGACGTCGTGGTGGGCGCCGGTGCCGCGGGGGTCCTCGGCGGCAGCCTGAACGACCTGTGGGCCGGTGCGGTGGGCGGTGCTTTCAGCGGTGCCGCCGCGAAGAAGGCGCACGACGCCGGGGACGCGATCGACCGGCTGGTCAACGGGGACGCGGTGAAGGTGCCCGTGCCGGGGGCGATCGGTGGTGTCGGAGGTGCGTCGGCGAACGGGCCCGTTGCCGATGAGGGCGCGCCTGGTTCTGTGGCGGAAAGGAACCTGTCGGCGACCGATGGGGCCGGGACGTGGGCAGGCGGAGGCGCGGCTCGTGGTGCGGTTCCGCCGGGGCGGAAGGGCGGGACGTCTGCCGGGGGAGGCGTTCACGCGGACGGAGGCGCGCAAGCGTCCGGAGGCGGTCGGCCGGGTGCCGTGACGGGTCCGGCGTCCGGGTCGACGCGGAACGGTGGCGCCGACGCGCCGCTCGGTGGGCGGGTGGCGCCTGGGCGAGGCGGTGTTCCCGCTGCGGTCGAGGTTCCGCGGGATGTTCCCGCCGGTGGGCCTCCCGCCGTGCCGGGGACCGGGAACGGGCCGCAGGCCGGACCTGCCAGCGGGTCTTCTTCGGCCGAGTCGTCTTCGGCGGTGGTGGCTCCGGCAACCGGGTCGCCTTCGGCGGTGATGGCTCCGATGGCCGGTTCTTCTGCGGCGGTGGTGCGTCCGGCGGCGGGTTCGTCTCCGGCGGTGGTGCCTCTGGTGGCCGGGCCCTCTGCGGGGGTAGTGGCTCCGGCAACCGGTTCGTCTCCGGCGGTGGCTACGGCGGCGGGTTCCTCTCCAGCGGTCGTGCCTCTGGCAGCCGAGTCCTCCGCCGCGGACGTGCCGTTCACCCCGCAGACGTCGCCCGCCTTGCGGGACGAGGTGCGGACGGCACCGATCACCGGTGGTCAGGACGCTCCGCTGGGAGCGCAGCCGCGTGCCGAACACGGACTCACCGCCTCCCCGCCGTCCGGGCAGCCGGGTGCGGACTCCTCCGCCACCCACCCGGCGGCTGTGAACGACCCGCAGTCCGCGCCGTCGGCCCAGCAGACCAGCGACGACCGGCCCAGCGGACGCGACGTCGCCGCGGGGCAGGTCTCCGCGAACGAGACACCACCCGTCGAGGCCGGGGCAACGTCCACGGGTTCCGGCGGCAGGGTCACCGCCGCACTGCCTCCGAGCACGGAGGTGCCACAGGCACCGGGCCAGGCCCCGGACACCGTCAGCCAGGCCTCGGACGTCGTGAGCCAGGCCTCAGACGTCGTGAGCCAGGCCTCGGACGTCGTGAGCCAGGCCCCGGACGTCGTGAGCCAGGCCCCGGACGCCGTCAGCCAAGTCGTGCGCGCCCAGACGCCCGTGGCACCGGAGCAGGCCACGGACATCGCACACCGGTCCGTCGTCTCCACGCTGGAGCAGCCCGCCGTCAACGGCAGGCGGTTGCTGGTCGAGCTGCACCGGCTCATGGAGGTTCCGGGCGCGCAGGACAGGTCGTACCAGCTGGCGCAGGCGCTGTCCGCCGCGCACGAGGACGGGCGGCTGTCCGGCGCCGACTACGAGCGCGCGTTGCAGGTCATGGGGCGGGTGACCACGTTCTTCGCCGACCCCGCCGCCGAGATGCCCCTCGGTTCGATCGCGGTGGGGCCGGATGCCGACCCGGCCGAGCTGCCGTCGGTGCGGGAGCTGGTGCGGGAGGTCGATGCCCACGTCCGGAGTGACGACTTCGAGGGTGCGGTGACCTTGCTGGACGGTCTGAGCAGGGACCCCCAGACGGTCAGGGTCGTCGAGGACGCCTACTGGGACGAGTTCCGCGAGGACCTCGGCACCGAGCTGCGCCGACTGCGGCCGGACGAGTCCGCCTACGTCGACCACCTGCTGGGCGACGTGATCACGGACCCCGTGTCGCGGGAGCAGGCGGACGCGTGGTTCGCGCAGCTGCGCGAGCTGACCTTCGACGACCACCTCTTCGGCGAGCGGCGCCTGCCCCACGACTACGCGGACGACGGCTGCACCTACCGGGCCCACCGGATGGCCGTCGCGCTCCAGCAGCGGGGAGCCGACCCGCGCAAGGTCGTCATCGGGGGACCGGGGCTGGGCACGGCCGAGGTCGAGTGGGACTTCCACATCGCCGTCGCGGTCGCCGTGGTGACGCCGAACAGTCGCGAGTGGGTCGTGTTCGACCCGTCCGTGAACGCCGAACGGCCGTTGAGCATCGACGACTGGGCTCGTGCCGCGGGCGCCGACAGGGTTCGGCGGTACCAGGGCACCGCCGAGGCGGTGCAGCAGCAGCTGATGGACGACCAGCGGAACTTCCCGGCGAGGTGGGACGACGGCTATCCCGTCGACGTGCCGGTGCTGGTGCTCACCGACTCGCACGTGTACGGCTTCCCCGACCTGGTGGGCCCGCACGACACCTCGTGGGCACACGCCGACGCCGAGTCGCGGGCCGCCATCGTCGAGATGCGCGAGTTCTACGCCCTTGCCGCCGAACGGCGGGTGGACCGCGCGCTCGCCGACATCGCCGCACGCGTCGACCTGGAGACAGCCTCCGGTGCCGGCGTGTCCATCGACCTGGTCCACGACGCCCTGTCCGCTCTCGCGGAACGCGAACCCGTCGGCGTGAGCGGTCTGTTCGACCGGGAACCCGAGCCGCTGCGGCGACTGCTCCACCTGCTGCCCGACCACGCCGACGCCATCGAGGACGCGGTGACGTCCGGCGGGGCACTCGACGCCGGAGCGCAGCCGGAGCGCACGGGCGTGGTGCAGCGGGGCCGCATCCGCGCACTGCCCGGCCACGACGCGGTCGAGAGGTCGGCGTTCGAGGTGCGCCGGTTCGCGACCGGGGACGGGCCGGTCACCGAGGTCACCGTCCGCGTCGCGCTCGACCCCGAGGGGCGCCACGACGAGGCGACGCGGGAGGCGTTGCTGCGCAGCGCTCAGGCCGGTGTGGACCGCTACTTCAACAGCGGACGCGACGGGGGGCCGCTGCGCAGACCGGACGGTGAGCCGCTGTGGTTCCGCCTCCTGCCCGCCGACGGGACGTCCGCGGTCCACCACGTGGTGACGATGGACCCCGGCCGCCTGGTCGACCAGACGAACTGGCACCCCGGTCAGTCGCAGGAGCACAGCGCGCACGAGTTCGGCCACATGCTGGGGCTCGTCGACGAGACCACGAACCAGGGTGGCGGGCTCGACGTCAGCGGAACGCTGATGGGCCGGTGGAGCCCGGACGCGGTGCCCGCAGGCGGTCTGCGCATGCCGCGGCGGTTCACCGACGTGCTGGACCTGTTCATCGGTGACGTGCCGCTGGACGACTTCGCCACGGTGTTCCCCGACCGCCCCGTCGCCGGCCTGCCGCGGCACACCGTCGTCCCGGCGGCGCCGCGGCCGGAGTCCGAAGGGGAGGATGCCGGCGCGGAACTTCGCAGCGCCCTGCCCGAGCAGGGCGGCCACACCGCGGCACCGCACCCGCTCGTCCCGTCGTCGTCGGTGCTGTCGAGCGTCGCCGAGGTGGACCGCTTGCCGCAGCAGTGGCGGCAGCTGCCACCGGAACGGGTCGCGTCACTGCGGACCCTGGCGGCGCTGACGGTGAACCAGTTCGCGGTGCCGGGGTCGCGGTTCCAGCTGGCCTACGACGAAGTGGTGGAGCTGGTCGCGTACCGGCTGTACCAACTGGAGGAGGGCCTGCCCCCGGGACAACCGGTCCGTGCACTCGCCGAACAGCTGGCGCGCGAGGCCGGGCTGAAGCCCGCGCTGAGAGGCGGAGCGTCGAGGCCGCGGCGGGGAACGAGCCTCCTCAGCCCCGCGGAGGTGCACCGGGCACCCGGTGGTCCTGGCAGTCCGGCGGGACCGGGCAGGCGGAGGTCGGTGCGGCACCGGCGTGGCGCGAGCCTGTCGACGACCGGTTCCTGGGTGACGGCCGCGGAGGAGGCGCGCGCCTGGCGGGCGCAGGTCGACCAGCCGCAGGTCGACGGGGAACCGGACTTCGCTCACCTGCGCAGCGCGCTGCGGGACCAGCTGCGGGAGCTCGGCGAGGACTCGGCGGAACTGGGCCGGTGGGTCGACGTGACGTTCTCCGACGCGAAGCTCAAGCAGCTGGACCGCTCGCTCGAAGGCATCCGCGAGGTGTGGGAGGACTTCGAGGTCGAGGTGCACGCGCTCGGCATCGGAGCACCCCACCACCACGCCGTCAGCACGACCGCGGACCTGACGAGGTCCGAGACGGTCCGGCAGGTGGAGGACGTCACGTCGGCCGAGGTGGTCTCGACGCCGGTGAACCCGGTGCAGGGATCGGTGCCGGCCGGGCCGGTGACCGTGTCGTTCTCGGTGCAGGGCGTGCTCGGCACCGCGTCGGAGCGGCGCACCTCGACGACCGCGACGACACGGGAGACCGTGGAGATCACCCAGGCGGGCGCCAGGGTGACCCGGACGTCGCACGACGTGCACCACCGCCTGCGGATCCAGCCACCGAAGCGGCACCTCCACCGCGAGCGGCCGGAGCCGGTGGAGTGGAAGCAGTCGGTCACGATGACGTTGTCGTGGCCGCAGCTCGGTTCCGCCCCGAGCGAGCAGGGCGACCCGCCGCCGGAGAGCCCGCTGACGGCGAGCCCCGCGCTGAGCTACCCGGACCTCGCCGCCACCCCCGACGCCCTCGCGAGGGCGCGCAGCCACGCTGATTTCGAACGTGCGCGCGACGCGCTCGAACACGTCCGGTTCGTCGGCATCGACACGGTCTTCAGCGCGGTCAAGTCCTCGCTGCGGCTGTCGGGGTCGCACCAGGAGATCACCCGGCTGGAGAGGTGGCTCGACGACCTCGGACCGAAGCAGGGCAAGCGCCTCGTCACCGGCGAGCAGGTCGAGGAGACGTTCAGCTTCCCGGGGCACAAGCCCGTGAAGATCGTGGTGCGCCAGGGGAAAGCGCTGGAGGGGCAGTCGTCCGCAACCGGTCTGGCGCAGACGGCCGCGCGGTCGCTGGGACGCACCGTGGCGGCGGGTCACCGGCACTCGGTGGTCGCGGCGGGCACCCACGAGGCCGGGTTCGAGCTGGGGGTGAACGCCGGTGAGGAGCTCGCCGGCCTGGTCGGGGTGAAGATCGGGGCCGGTGTGTCCTGCAGCCGGGTGAACCAGAACCTCTCCAAGCGGGTGTCGCAGGTGCGGCACGAGCTGACCGAGCGGATCAAGGGCGACTTCGTCGACGACACGATCAGCTTCCCGTTCCTGGTGGTGATGGCGGAGGAGGGCAAGAGGTACCGGCTGGCAACGTTGTCATCCGACGACGCGCACCGTTCGTTCGGGTTCCTCCGACGTGAGGACAAACCGTTGGTGGCGTTGCACGTCGAAGCCGCTGCGGTGTTGCTCTTCTCCCCTGTGGACAGCGACAGCGGCAACAACGTCGGTGCCCGTGACGAGCCGGCGCCCGCGGGGACGGTTCGGGCCGCCGGCGCGCGGGACCGGTCCGGGCTGAGCGCGGACGAGGTCGCCGGCTACGCGCGGAGCCGGTGGAAGCTCAGCGACGTGTCCCGTGAGGCGGTCATCAGCCGGGTCGTGCGGAGGCTCTACGCCGACGGGGTGGTCTCCGGCGCGCAGGACGCACGGGACGTTCAGCGGAGTCTGCGCGACGCCCTGGTCGACGACCCGAGGGCGCTCTTCGGCGGCGACCCGAAGCGGATCTCCTTGCCGGGGGCCGAGAAGGACCTGTTCCTCGGCGGCGTGGTCGCCCCTGGTGGTGGCGAGTACGTGAAGAAGGCGTCGACGAAGGAGCTGCAGGGGTTCGTCGCGACCAGCGAGACGACGAAGCTGACGGCGGAGCGGACGCGGTCGAAGGGCTTCAAGGTCGCGGTCGAGGGCGACGCCGGGCCGGTCGAGCTCGGCGGCACGGCCGGCGTGACGCGGTCCGAGCAGCGGCGCGGCCAGATCAGCGAGACGATGGAGGAGGAGCGCGCCTGGACAGGGGAGGACGTCCCGGTCCACCTCTACCGGCACCCGGCGGAGATCGAGGTGCGGACCGGCACCGACTGGTCGGACCTGGACCCGCCGATGACGTGGTCCGAGCGCCCGGACCCTGCGGCCGACGCGGAGCTCCGGACGGGCATCGCGGCGGAGCTGGAGATCGCGGTCGCCCAGCGACCGGGTCGTGCGGTGGACGCCGGACCGGTCGAGCCAGGGACCGAGAGCGACTGGGTCGACGCCGGGACCCGGCCGGGCGGTGCCGCGGAGTTCGAGCGGGCCGCGGACCTGCCGAAGCGGTTCGAGGTCGACTCGATGGCCGCGATCACCCGCCTGGGCGCCGAGACCGCCGGGCTGCTGGCGGTTCCCGAACCGGAGGGCTCCCGCGCCAGGGCCCAGGAGCTGGCGAAGCGCCGGCTCGTCGGCGCGCGTCCGGCACAGCTGGGCAGCTCCGGCGAGGACGACGCGCAGGACGTGTCGCGCCGGGCACTGGAGCAGTGGGTGAGCTGGCAGTCGCGGCAGGGCAGGCTGGGGCTCGCCGAAGGACCCGGCGACGAGCTGCGGCTGGAGAACTACAACGGCGACAGCGGGTTCGCGCCGCTGGAGCTCGGCAGCCGCAGGATCACCGGCACGGCGACGTTGACGAGCACCTACGGCAACGCCCGGATCATCGGTGTGGACGAAGCCCACGAGTTCACCCGCTCGAACGCCACCCACACGACGGTCGAGTCGCACCGGCAGCGGCGCACCGGACCGAACGCCGGGCTCACCGCGAAGGTGAAGCTGGGGGAGGTGGCCACGGCCGAGGCGAAAGCCGCGGCCTCCTACCTGCGCGGACCGGAGACCACCGAGACCACCACCGTGGACGCGCGCACGAAGGTCGCCTGGGTCGAGCGCGGCTACCTGGTCGAGTTCGACGCGCGGCACCGGCTGACGACGTCGGCCCGGCACACGTGGACCGGTCCGTTCGGCGATCAGCACGACGGTCCGGTGGCCGGCGGCGACCGGCGCAAGTACGTGCCGCGGGCCGTCACGCTGTGGATTCCGGCGAGCGAGGTGCCGAGGATCGGTGAGCTCAGCCGGCACGACCTCGACCACGTCCTGCTGCCCGACGACCTCCGGGCGTACGAGGCCGCGCACAACGCGGACGCGGTGACGCCGCCCGCGACCTCGACGAGCGAGGCCGGCATCGAGCTGGGGATGCCGGAGCCGCTGCGGCCGGACTTGGCCCTGCGGATGGTGCGGGACCTCCGGGACCTGCTGCGCGACTACGAGCAGACCATCACCGATCCCAAGGTGCGCAAGCAGTTCGCCGGGCTGCACGACGAGATGGTGCAGGCGTTCGGCAGGCGGCTGGAGCTCGGCGGGGACCAGGTGCTGGCCAACGTCCTCAACGGTGGTTCGCCGATCTTCGGCGAGCGGCTGGGGGAGTCGGGCAAGCTCGAACAGCTGGTCGTCGTGAGCGCGCAGCGCGTCGACGGCGCTGACCTGGGCGTGGAGGAGGCCTTCCTGGTCGACTCCGAGGTCACGACGACCCGGCGGTCGAGAGGGGGCGAGCGGTCGGAGTGGACCGGGTCCGCGGGCGTGGCCCTGCCGCCGTCCATTCCGAAGTGGATCGGGTCGGCGCTGACCAACGGCCTGGTCAACCCGGCGGTCGAGCTGGCAGCGGCGGCCCGCCGCGGGCAGGACGACCGGGTGCTGTCCCGGACCACCATCGGCTACCGGTGGTCCGGTCAGGCGCGACGGCACGGCCACGGCATGCGGGTGACCGTGCAGGTGCGGCCCTGGGCGCGGTCGGGTGTCTACCGCAGGCACCTGCCCGGGCTGCGGCAGACACCGGTGCGGGACATGCAGGTGCTGCCGGGCTTCACGCTGGAGTCGGCCGTCCAGACGCCGGTGCCGTCCGTCCTGGACCTCGCCAGGACGCCGCTGGAGACGATCGACACCCCGTTGAGCGAGCTGACGCACGGCACCGGCCTGCCCGTCGACGCCACGATCAACGCCACGCCGTTCCACGCCGAGGGGCTGCACGCCCGGCTCGCGGAGCTGTTGCCGGAGCTGAACGCGGGCCGGGCGAACGGGCTGCTCGTGTCCACGACCGCGACCCAGCTGGCCGCCCGCTTCGTGGCGGGCCTGTCGCCCGACGGCTACCAGGTCGACGTCGGCAGCAGGACCGTGTCCACGGCGAAGATCACCTTCGACCTGGGCAGGCGGCAGCTGTTCGGCCCGATCCCCGGTGCGTCGTTGCGCAAGACGACGGCGGAGGGGACCGGCCCGGTCGTCACGACCGAGGAGGACGTGACCGGGAAGGCCGCCCTGCTCGCCGGTCCGATCGCGGAGAACCTCATCGGCACGGGAGAGGTCGAGCGGACGCTGGCCGCCTCGCGGTACGCCTCCCGCGAGGCCGAGCCGGTTCCCGCCGAGGTGCGGCAGGACAGCGCCTACCTCGTGCTGGCGGAGCTGCGCCCCACGCTCACGCTCGGGTACCGGGACGGGAGGACCTCCGCCGCCGTCGCGACCGGGCAGAACGGCGTGGACGGCGTGGACGGCGAGGTCTGGTTGCAGGTCGACCTGGCGGGAGCGCGCGCACTCGGCTTCACACCACCCGGCGCCGGCACCGGCCAGAGCGCTCCGCCCGCCGGTCAGATCTCGCCCGCGACCAGTCGCCCGCAGCCCGACGCGGACCCGCGGCACCGGACCAGGCTGACCTCGGCGTACCGCAACGCGACCCGCGGACGTGCCCGGTTGTCCCTGTCCGAGACCGATCTGGCGGACTGGGCCGGCGAGGTGGTCGCGCTGTCGTCCGGCGCGGTCGAACAGCACGACCTCGCGGACGGCACGGCGGAGCTGCTGCGGAACCTGGACGACGCGCTGGGGACCGTGTCCGACACGGCTCTGCGCGACCAGGTGCGCGCGGTGCTCAACGACGCCGTGCTCGCCGCCACGGTCGTACCGGTCCGTGCCGGTGGTGCCCGGTCCGGTGACCACCGGGCAGTCCGGCCGCTCAGCCCCGACCGGCTCGTCCACCTGCTGACCGACGTGGCCCGGCACCTCGAACAGGGCCACAACCCCTTCACCACCGAGGGGTCCCTCCTGCACGGGATCTCCTACCCGGTGGGCGCCCCGGTGCAGTCACGGCTGGCGGTGCTCGCGACGGTGAACCTCACCGGCCCGGCCCGCGCGAAGGTGCTCGGCGACCCGCTGTTCACCGCGTTGCTCGGCAACCCGGACGCGCTCGCGGAGTCGCTGTTCGCCTCGGCCGGGCACGAGCCCCGGCACTTCCAGACGACCGGCGGTCCCGCCGCGGTGAACATCGCCGTGCGGGACCGGGCGCTGACGATCGTGTCGATGCTGCACGCCGGCGACGCCGTCGTGAGTGCCATGGCGGCCGCGCTGCCCGCCACGTCCGTCGACTTCCGCACGCACCGGGACCGGCCACTGGGCCGCGTGCAGGGCAGCCGCGTGCGTGACCGGATCGCCTTCGCGCGAGAGGAGTTCGCGGGCATCCGGACGCGCGCCGGGGAACTCGCCGCCGCCGCGGACCAGCACCCGGGGGCCTGGCGCGAACTGACCGACCGGTGGTCGAGGACGATGCAGAAGCTCGCGGCCACGGACCTCACCGGGCCCCGGCTGCCCGTGCTCACCCCCACCGCCGCGCCCGGTCGCCCGCACGTCAGCGGGCTCGGCGCCGCGCTGAAGCTCGTCGACCTGCCGGTGCGCCGCAGGCAGCAGCCGGAGCTGGCGGGGTACCTCGCCGCGCTGGGCGCCGTGCTCGCACCCGAGCCGGGCGGAACGGCCTTCGGGGGCGGGTTCGCCGCGGCTGCGGGGGAGCGCATGGTCCCGGTCTCGACGAAGCTCACGACCGCCCGGTCGCAGTACGGCTTCTGGTCGTGGCTCGCCGCGGGACCGGGGCAGGTGCTGCACGGCGGGAGCAGCGCCGTGCACATCAGGGCGGTCCGGCTCGACGGCAGGAACCTGGTGGCGCTCGGCGACCCGCGGCGGGCGGAACAGCGCCTGCACGCGCTGCCCGAGTTCGGCGACCTCGCCCACCGCCACGGCTGGTCCGCGCCCGAGTCGGTGTTCGCCGGCGACGCCGCGTTCCACCGGCACGAGCGGCTCAGCGTCGACCTGCCCGCGGCGAGCGCGGTCCGCGTCGACGCGGGCGTGTTCGTCGGGGCCGACCCGGACGGCCCGCTCTCCACCGCGGCCCGGTACCTGCCCGCCGAGGACGACGTCGTGGCGCTGGTGCTCGACCGCGGCGTCGCGCTCGGCGCGGACGACGTGCGCCGCGTGCTGCGGGCCGCCGGGTGGAACGGCGACGAGGCGGTCCGGCTCTTCACCGCGCACGACGACGTGAACCCCGGCATCGATGCCGCCGACCTCGCCGCGCGGCTCGGCGTCGCGGTGACCCGGCCCACCGCCGACGGCTGGCGCTGGTACTGGCCGGACGGGAAGCAGAGGGCGGGCACGTGTGCGCTGGAGGTGCCGGAGGAGGTCGCGGAGCGGTTCGGGCTCCCCGCACCGCAGGACGCGGCTGTTCCGGTTCAGCAGCCCAGGCGGTAACCCGAGAACGGCGGGGGAGATTCTGCGTGGTCTTCCGGGAAATTCACTGAAAGGGAGTAACGCGGCGCTGGAAAGAGTGTCCGAACGTACATCGATCATGGTGTGGACGTGCAGAGTGAATTCACCCCATGAGGTGCCACGGTGCCCTCGTGGAACTGACGTCAGCGATGTTTTGCCTGGTGGGAAGCGTGACCCGAGTCGGTGCCGATCTCGCCGGTAGTCGTCATCCGCGCGAACATCAAGGAATTATCAAGCCGCTGTTCTAGGTCTAATGCTGACCGTGAGCGTCCCGGATGATGCGATTCCCGCCTTCGGTCAGGTGCTGCTCAGACTCCGGCGGGAGTCCGGTTTGTCCCAGGTCGATCTCGCCCGTTCGTCCGGGATGAGCGTGCGCGCCCTGCGGGACCTGGAACGGGGCAGGGCGAGCTCCGCCCAGGAGCGCTCGGCCGAGGTGCTGGCGAACGCCCTCGACCTGACCGGCGAGGACCGGGAGGTCTTCCTGACGCTCGCCAGGGAGGGCCGTCGCCGCACGGCCAAGCCCGTCGACCCCACCATGCTCCACTCGCTGCCCGCGGTCACCGAGCTGGTCGGCAGGGAACGGGAGCTGTGCGAGCTGATCGGCCTCGGCACCGCGGAGCCCGCCGGCGTCGTCGTGGTCACCGGACCGCCCGGTGTCGGCAAGACCTCGCTCGCCGTCGCGGCGGCGCACCGGCTGGCCGCCCACTTCCCCGACGGCTGCCTCGCGGTCGACCTGGGCGGTTCCGGCGACCGGCCGATGGGGGCGGACGAGGCGCTGGAGCGGATGCTGCGAGCCCTCGGCGTGCCCGCCAGGGGTGTTCCCGAGGCCGAGGCGGACCGCGTCGAGCTGTTCCGGGCACTGCTGCGCGACCGGCGGGTGCTCGTGCTGCTGGACAACGCGGTCGACGAGGCGCACGTGCGGCCGCTGCTCGGCACGGGCCACCGCGGCGTGACCCTGGTGACCTGCCGCCGGGTCCTGGCCGGCCTGACGACCGCGAGCTGGATCTCGGTCGCGCCGCTGACGGCGGAGAGCGGGGTGGCCCTGCTCGCCTCGATCGTGGGCGACGACGTCGTGCGCGGGGAACCGGACGTGGCCGCCGAGCTGGTGGCGCTGTGCGGGAACCTGCCGCTGGCGATCCGCATCGCGGGCAACCGGCTGGCCACGCGCCCGCACTGGTCGCTGTCCTACCTCGTGTCGCAGCTGCGCGATGAACGGATGCGGCTCAGCTCCCTGTCGGCGGGCGACCTCCAGCTGCGGTCCGCGTTCGAGGTGTCGTTCCGGCGGCTGTCCCCGTTCGCACGCCGGGTGCTCCGGCGCCTCGCGGTGATCCCCGGCGAGCACTTCGACGAGGCGCTCGCCGCGGTGGCCACGGGTGCGCCGCGGCCGGAGGTCGGCGCACTGCTCGACGAACTGGTCGAGGCGTCCCTGCTGGACACCGCGCGGTCGCCGGGACGCCTGCGGTTCCACGACCTGCTCCGGCTCTTCGCCGCCGAGCGACTGGCCCAGGAGGAACCGGAGGACGTGCGGGAGCAGCTGCGCGACCACACCCTCCGGTACCTGCTGGACACGGCGACGGCCGCGGGGGCGTCCGTGTTCCGCAGCCCGGCCGACGCGGACGGCTCGCCGTTCCCCTCGCAGGAGAGCGCGGGGGACTGGTTGGTGCGGGAGGGCACGAACTGGTCGGCCGCGCAGCGCGAGGCGGCGGCGCTCGGCCGGCACGCCGAGGTGCTCGGTCTGGCGCAGGCCATGCACTGGTTCGCGGACAGCCAGGAGTTCGACTACCGCTGGGACGAGGTCTACCGGCTCGGTCTGGAGGCCGCGCGGCGGCTCGGCGACCAGGTGGCCGAGGTGGACATGCTCAACCAGCTCGGCTGGGCGCAGTACATGTGCCGCAACGACAACGAGCTCGCCCTCCGCACCAGCTCGCGTGCGCTGGCGCTCGCGGAGGAGATCGGCGACCACCGCGGGAAGGCGTTCGCGCACTGCTACCTCGGCGTCGAGCTGACGCGGCTCGCGAAGGCCGAGGAGGGTCTGGCCCACCTCCGCGTGGCCCACGAGCTGTCGGCGGAGTACGGCTTCTTCGAGATGCGGTACTGGATGCGCAGCACCCTCGGTGTGGCTCTCCAGGAAGCGGGCCGCTACGAGGACGCGCTGGCGGTGCACCAGACCCTGCTCACCGAGGCGCACGAGCACCGGCACGAGGCCGGCCAGGAGGTGGTGCGCTGGGTGATGATGCTGATGACGGAGAACATCGGCCTCTGCCTCGCCGGTCTCGGCCGGTGGCGGGAGGCGGCCGAGAGCCACCACGAGGCGCGCCGGTTGGCCGTCGAGAACGAGTCGGCCCACCACGAGGCGGACCAGGCGGTCAGGGAGGGGCTCGCGTGGCGCGAGGCGGGGGAGCCGGACCGGGCGCGGCGCTGCCTGCTCTCCGCGCGCGAGCTGCTGGACGGTCCGGTCTACCGCACCGATCGCGAGCGGGTGGACGCCGCGCTGACCGCCCTGGCGGAGCACCACGCACCAGGGTGTGATGGAAACGGATTGGGCTGAACGGGTGTCGCTGTCTCGATCGGCCCGGAGCGGGCGGTTACGTTTGCCTCGTGCGCGACTCGGATGGCCAGACGACTTTCGGTGAGCTGTTGCTGGGGTACCGGCGTGCCGCTGGGCTGAGCCAGGCGGGCCTGGCGGAGCGGTCGGGCATCAGCGTGCGGGCGTTGCGGGAGCTGGAGCAGGGCCGGGCCCGTGCGGCGCAGCGCCGGTCGGCCGAGGTGCTGGCGGACGCCTTCGAGCTGGGCGCGGAGGAACGCGAGGAGTTCCTGCGGGTCGCGGAACAGGGACGCAGGCGGCGGCCCGCGGTGTCGGCCGCAGGCTCGGCCGAGATGCCGCCGCTGCCCTCTCACCCGGTCGGGCGGGTAGCGGACCTCGCGGAGCTGCAACGGCTGTTGCAGGCGAACCCGACGGTGGCGATCGTGGGGCAGCCCGGCGTGGGCAAGACCGTCCTGGCGGCGTACGCGGCGCACCTCAGGCGCGAGGACTTCCCGGACGGGTGCCTGGCCGTCGACCTGCGCGGGATGGACGAGCTGCCGTTGCCCGCGGAGGTCGTGTTCGACCGGCTGCTGCAGGCGCTGGGCGTGGGACCGGGGGAGGTCCCCGCGGTGGTGGACGAGCAGTCGAGCCGGTACCGGGCGCTGCTGGAGAAGCGGAAGGTGCTGGTGCTGCTGGACAACGCCGCCTCGGAGGCGCAGGTCCGGCCGTTCCTCGCGGCGGCTCCGGGCTGCCGGACGCTCGTCACGTGCCGCCGGACGCTGGCGGGCCTCGAGGGTGTCCGGTGGTTGCACCTGGAACCGTTCGACGACGGGGACGCGGAGGCGTTGCTGGAGGCCGTCGTCGGGGCGGACCGGGTGCGGGCCGAGCCCGGTGTGGCTGGTGAGCTGATCGAGCTGTGCGGGAACCTGCCGCTGGCGTTGCGGATCGCGGCGAACCGGCTGGCGAGCAGGCCGCACTGGACGTTGAGGTACCTCGTGGGCCAGTTGCGGGACGAGCGGACGAGGCTGTCGTCGTTGTCCGCGGGGGACCTGCAGGTGCGGTCGGCGTTCGAGGTGTCCTACCGGGGATTGTCACCGGAGGGCCGGATGTTGTTCCGGCGGCTGGCGGCGGTGCCGGGCGCGGACTTCGGCGTGGAGCTGACCCAGGTCGTCGGAAGCCTGACGGAGTCGGAGGCCTTCGGCCAGCTCGACGAGCTGGTGGACGCGAGCATGGTGCTGGCCGGTCCGGCGGAGGGCCGGTTCCGCTTCCACGACCTCCTGCGGCTGTTCGCGCGTGAGCGCTGGGAGGCCGAGCACGACGAGGCCGACCGCGCGCTGACGACCGAAGCGGTGGTGGAGCACCTGCTGGACATGGCGATCGCGGCGGGGAGGAGGTTCTCGCCGGAGGAACCCGCGAACGAGGTCTTCGACACGCTGGACGAGGCGCGGTCGTGGCTGGAGCAGGAGCGGTCGAGCTGGCTGGCCGCGTTCCGGCAAGCGGTGCGCACGGGCTGGCACAGCGAGGTGCTGACGCTCGCGCAGGCGATGCACTGGTACTCCGACGACCGCTGGCAGGTGGTCGAGTGGGTCGAGGTCTTCGGCGCCGGTGTCGAGGCGGCACGGGCGCTGGGCGACGTGACCGCCGAGGCGCAGCAGCTCAACTTCCTGGGGTGGGCGCATTCCATGGTGGCCGACACCAAGGCCGCGCTGGAACAGCACCTGCTCGCCCTGGGCCGCGCCGAGGTGGCCGGCGACCGGCTGGAACGGATGTGGGCGCTGGCCTACGCCTCCTACTTCGAGTACTCCCAGGTCGACCGCGCCACGGCGATGGAGCACGCACGGGAGTCCGTGGAGCTCGCCGCCTCCTACGACTTCTGGGCCGTGCAGCTGCCGGTCCGATACCGGTTCGGTGCGCTGCTGTTGCTCGACGGACAGCACGAGCAGGCGCTTGCTCTCATGGAGGCGCTGCACGAGGAAGCGGTGCGCCGCGGCCAGGCGGGCGAGGAGACGAAGTCCCGCAACCGCCTGACGGCCATTCTCGTCGAGGGGATGGCCCGCTGCCTGCACGCGATGGGCCGGTGCGACCAGGCCGTGCCGCTGTTCGCGCGGTCCCGCGTCATGCAGCAGGAGGTGGGGGCCACGGGGCTCGCGGCCGACGCGGCGCTGTGGGAGGGCCGGTGCTGCATCGACGCGGGTGCGCTCGACGAGGCGCGCGAGCTGCTCGAGTACGCGTGGACCGTCTTCGACGAGATGGCGATGCCGACCCGCTGCGCCAACGTGGAGATCGAGCTGGCCCGGATTTCGTGACCTCATCGCCCGTTTTCTGACCGAGTGGGAAGGACCGGGCGATCGAACGGGCTCAAACACGGGCGGCGGGCTGCACGGCGGCCCGCCGCGGTGTTGACTCGGGGGATGCGCATGCCGCAGTTCCCGCTGTCGACGTACGACTTCGAGGTGCTGTGGGCGGACGTCTGCCCCGGCCCGATGCCGTACCCCCTGATGGTGCCGAAGACCGGGGGACGGTCCCAATGCGGCGCCGTGCTGGTCGAAGAGGTCTACCGAGAGCTGGTCAACCGGGGTCTGGCCGACCGCGGACGCCGCGCGGACGCCCGCCTCACCCGGATGCTGCACCTGCTCGGGAACTACCGCGAGGCCGTCGACCTGGTCGCCTTCGTGGGATATCCGCTGCAGGCGCTCGCCGCCCGCGGTGCGGACGACGCCGTCCTCGCCGTGCTCGCCGGCGGCGAGCTGTGGCTGTCCTCGATCAGACCCGACGAGCTGGCCGTGGCGATCACCGACCTGTTGTCGGAGGGCCGCTGGTCCGCTGCTCGGTCGGGTGCCGCGGACGGACCTCCCGCGACCGGCCGGATCGGGTTCTCCGGGGCTGGCCGGTCCTCCGCCCTCCCCGCTCTCACGTGGTGCGGCACGGACGGCGAGCACTACCTCGTGACGGAGACCGGGTCGAGCGAGGCCGAGCTGATGGCGCACGACCACGTCACGCGCAGGGTCGGTGAGCTGCTCGCGTCGTGCGACGTCGACGAACCCGCACCGGTGACGTCCTAGGCGCTGTCCTGGGCGTCCGGTGAGAAGAGCGCCGGATTCGGCGTTCTTCGGCCGTGCGTGATCTTTCGTTGTTCTCATTGCTTTCGCGCATTCGCAATGGCGATCTTCGGCGAATGGCGATGTCGCGCGTCCGGTGGCCTCGGTCGGTTGACCGCAAACGCTTCTGTCCGAATCCGGACAAGCCTGTCACCTGCGGTTCACCGGAGGCGAGGGCGAACGCGCCACCAAAGGTGTGTGGAAGGGAAAGAACGTCCGCAGAGTGCTGATCGGTCCGGCGAGTCGGAGCAAGCTCTTCTGCGGCGGGGCGCTGCTTGAGCAAGCTTCGTTTGTCAGCGACCACTAGCTCGTTCACATAGGGAGACAGCCAATGGCCGGAGTGTCAACTACTACCCCGGGAATGCAGGCGGCGGCAGGCCACCTCGGCAACACGCAGAACGTGGCCAAGAGCGGTGTCCAGACCGTCGGCGACGCGCTCGGAACGCTGAAGTCGACCTGGACCGGTGACGCGTCCGCGGCCTTCGACACCTCGATGCGGGCCTGGATGGACGACTGCACGTTCATCGTGAACAAGCTCGGCGAGATGATCGAGGTCATGAACGGCAACCGGCAGGTCATCACCGCCGGTGAGAGCTCCAACACCGAGACCGCGTCGAGCATCCCCGTGGGTCCGGGCCTGGCCGGCCTCTGATCGCCGCCACACCCCACCCCGCTCAGCCATCGAAAGGACAGTGCTTTGCCCACTTACACCTTTGACCGCGGCATGGCGGACTCGGTCCGCGACCAGATGGCCGCGGTCACCAAGCGCCTGCAGACCGAGCTGGAGAGCATGCACCAGCAGATCCTCCAGAGCCTGGGGGACTGGCAGGACGGCGCCAAGGACCAGTACATGGTCGCGAAGTCCCAGTGGGACGCCGCCGCCGCGCGCATGCCGCACAGCCTGAACTCGGCCGAGGTCGCCCTCAACAACATCACCGGCGGCTACCTCAAGATCGAGCACACCGGCATGAACGCCTGGGGCGGCTACAGCGTGAAGTAAGTCCCCGGGGCGTCGCCGGACGTCCCGGCGACGCCCCCGTTCCGCTGTGACACCGATCGAAGAGAAAGGGCTGTGACCATGCCGGGTACCACGCGGCAGCTGACCGAAGACGAGAAGAAGACGATCGCGGACCGCATCGAGAAGAAGGAGTCGTACGAGGAGGCCAAGAAGAACCCCGAGGAGTACGACGCCGAGGGGCCCAGGGACGGTCTCGGCGACTGGGGCGGTCCCGAGGGGGAGCACTTCGCGAACAAGTACCCGCCGCCCAAGGTGCCGCGCAACAAGGACCACTCCGGCCGCGGCATCCGCGTCAGCACCGAGGCGCTGAAGACGTTCGCCACCAACATCCGCTCGCTGATCCCGACCCTCAAGACCGCGCTGGAGCAGATCGAGAAGGTCAAGGTCGCTCCCGGCATCTTCTACGACGCGCACCAGCTGCAGGTGAAGGTCGTCAGCGGCGGTGAGGGCACGGCGATCCAGCCCACGACCCGCGAGTTCCTCCGCAGGAGCATCGACGCGATCACGACGGTCGCCGACGAGCTCGAGAAGCTCGCGCGCGCCTACGACACCGCCGAGGAGCTCAACGCCGCCACCGGCAAGGACCTCAACGAGCACATCGCGGGTGCGAGGGCCGAGGTCAGCAAGGCGATCTCCGGAGCCACCCCCGCCTCCTAGGGCGTCGTCCGAGCAACGGCCTCCCCGGCGTCGCGTCCACCCCTGTCGGCCCTGCGGGCAGTGCACCCGCGCAACACGAAGGCACCACCATGGCTGAAGATCCGCCCAAGCCCGGCGGCCAGGAAGTCGAAGTCAAGGACAACGGTGCCGTGGTGGCGACCGGCGACGGGTCGGGTTCGTCCACATCGGACTACGACTCGTGGGGCTGGAAAGAGATCATGGCCCGCATCACCGGGTCGGCCGCGATCGGTGCCGAGGAGCGCTCCGAGCTGGGGGCGAGCGCCGCCTCGGACCCGCAGACGCTGTGGGACGCCGCGCTGAGCTTCCGCATGGTCAAGGAGATCCTCGCCTCCACGGGCAGGAGCATCGCCGAGCAGGCCAAGGCGCTGGGTGGCGAGGGCGGCCCGTGGCAGGGCGAGGCGTCCAAGGCCTTCATGGGGTTGATGGAGGAGTTCTCCAAGTCGTTCACCGCCCACGCCATGCAGATCGACGGCGGCGCGGCCCGGCTCGCCCCGGTGCCCGAACAGCTGTGGGCGGCGGGCAACTACCTCGCGTGGGCCATCAAGACGGTCCACGACATCGACCAGTTCTACGCCCGTGAAGCGCAGCGCATCGCCGCGATCAAGGGCGAGGACGTCATCATCGAGAGCGACAAGGGAAACCTCGTCCACATCAGCAAGTTCCCCGAGATCGTCAAGCTGCTCGACCGCGACATGCGGCAGGTGCTGAAGACCCTGGCGGCGGAGTACGAGAAGCAGGCCTACGACACCACGCTGACCACCATCCCGAAGCCGGACCCGTTGGGCGGTGGGCCCGACTCGAAGCCTCCCAAGATCAAGGTTCCGGAGATCAAGATCCCCGGCTTCAAGCCGCCGGACATCAAGGTTCCGCCACCGTCCAAGGTCCCGCCGCCGCCCAAGATCGAGGTCCCGCCGCCGCCCAAGTCCGAGATCCCGCCGCCGCCCAAGGGCAAGGTCCCGGAAGTCCCCGAGATCAAGACGCCGGAGATCCCCGAGGTCAAGTCCCCGGAGATTCCCGGCTTCAAGCCGTCGGACATGCCCGGTGGGAACGCCTTCGGCGGTGCCGGTGGTCCCGGGGACTTCTCCGCCACGCCACCGCCGGGCAAGTTCGACCCCGGCAGCCTCGGCGGTCCCGGTTCCGGACTCGGTGGCTCCGGCGCGGAGATCCCCAAGCCCGGCGAGTTCACCCCTGGAGCGGGCCCAGGCCAAGGCGGCCTCCCCGGCGGTGGAGGCGTGCCTTCGCCGAACTCGTTCAAACCGGGCGATTTCAACGCTTCCCAGCTTCCCGGCGGCAAGTCCGCCGGTGGGAACGTGCCGCCGCCCGACTTCAAGCCGGGTGAGTTCACCCCCGGCAACGGTCCCGGTGGCGGTGGCCTCCCCGGTGGTCAGGGAGCGGTTCCGCCGCCCGTCGGCTCGTTCGTGGGCTCCAAGCCGCCGGCGTCCGGTCGTGGCGGGAACACGCCTGTTCCCAACGTGCCCAAGCCCGGTGAGTTCAAGCCGGGTGACTTCAAGCCGGGCGAGTTCCCCGGTGGGAAGACGCCGCCCGGTGGCAAGGTCACGCCTCCTGGTGACTTCAAGCCCGGCGAGCTCAAGCCGGGTGAGCTCAAGCCCGGTGAGTTCAAGCCCGGTGACTTCAAGCCGGGAGAGTTCAAGCCCGGTGACTTCAAGCCGAGCGAGTTCCCCGGCGGCAAGGTGTCGCCCGGTGCTGGCCAAGGTGCGCCTCCGGCTGACTTCAAGCCGGGCGAGTTCAAACCGGGTGACTTCAAGCCCGGTGAGTTCAAGCCGGGCGAGGTGCCGAGCCCCCAGGACTGGACCGCGGGCAAGGGTTCGGGCGCGTCGAACGACGACCGCAACGCCCTCGGCGGCGGCGGTATGCCGATGATGCCGCCCGGTGCGCCTGGTGCGGGTACCGGTGGTGGTTCGGGTGCTGGGGAGCGTCCGGACGCCTCGGGGCTGATCGGTGGCGAGGTCAAGCCGTGGGAGGGCTCCAAGGCCCCCGGCCTGGGCGACCCGCACGGCGGCGTCCCCGAGCTGCCGTCGACTCCGGAGGAGTGGGCTTCGTCCCAGCACAACACTCCTTTGCTGCCCGGCGGCATGCCCGGTGCCGGCATGCCCGGTGGCGGTATGCCGATGATGCCGCCGGGTGCGCCTGGTGCGGGTACCGGTGGTGGTTCGGGTGCTGGGGAGCGTCCGGACGCCTCGGGGCTGATCGGTGGCGAGGTCAAGCCGTGGGAGGGCGTCGACGCTCCTGGTCTGGGTGAGCCGCAGGCGATCGGTCAGGTGGGGGGTAAGCCGGAGGAGTGGGCTTCGTCCCAGCACAACGGCTCTGCGATGCCCGGTGCCGGCATGCCCGGTGGCGGTATGCCGATGATGCCGCCGGGTGCGCCCGGTGCGGGCACTGGCGGTGGTTCGGGTGCTGGGGAGCGTCCGGACGCCTCGGGGCTGATCGGTGGCGAGGTCAAGCCGTGGGAGGGCGTCGAGCTGCCCGGTGTCGGTGAGCCGCAGGCCATCGGTCAGGTGGGGGGTAAGCCGGAGGAATGGGCTTCGTCCCAGCACAACGGCTCTGCGATGCCCGGTGCCGGCATGCCCGGTGGCGGTATGCCGATGATGCCGCCGGGTGCGCCTGGTGCGGGTACCGGTGGTGGTTCGGGTGCTGGGGAGCGTCCGGACGCCGCCGGGCTCATCGGCGGGGAGGCCAAGCCGTGGGAGGGCGTCGAGCCGCCCGGTGTCGGTGAGCCGAACACGCCCGGCCAGGAGAAGAGCACGCCGGAGCAGTGGAGTGCGGCACCGCAGGGCGCTGCTCAGCCTGGTGCCGGCTCGCCGATGATGCCGCCCATGCCGATGGCGCCCGGACAGGGTGGCGCGGCGGGTGGTGCCGGCGCGGCCGAACGCTCGGACGCGTCCGGTCTCGTGGACGGTGAGACGGCTCCGTGGGAGCACGCGTCCGCGGTGCCCACCGGTGATCCGGGTGGTGCGGAGGCGCCGCGTGGGCGGCCGGAGCCGTGGACGCAGGACGGGTCGGTGCCGCAGGTTCCGGCGCTCGACGTCCCCGCGGCCCACGGTCCGGGGTCGGAGGTCCTGGTGCCACAGGCTCCGGCGCCCGAGGTTCCTGCGGCACACGTTCCGGCGGCCGAGTCCCTGGTGCCACAGGCTCCGGCGGCCGGGAGCGTGGTGCCGCAGGTTCCGGCGCTCGACGTTCCGGCGGCTCACGTTCCGGCGTCCGAGGCCCAGGTGCCCCAAGCCCCTGCCTCCGAGCACCCGGTGGCGCAGCCCTCCGCGCCCGAGCCCCCGGCACTCCAGCCGTCTGCGTCCCAGGCGGCGGCGCCCCAGCCCCCGGCGCCTCAGGTACCGGTGCTGCCGATCATCCCGGCGATCCCGCCGGTCCCGGTGGCTCCGGCAACCCCGGCGGCCCAGGCGGCCCCGGCGGCCCCGGCGGCCCCGGCAGGCCCGGGGGAGAGGCGCCGCGAAGACGCCCTCGTGGGCGTGCCGTTGCCCATCACCGACACCCCGGCCGGAGCACCACTGACCGAGCCGCTGATCGCCCCGTTCGACGACGACCGCGTGGCGCTCGTCCACGCCGGCGGGGAAGAGGACTTCAGCGCGTGGGACGCCGGTGCGTCGGGTGGGTTGCCCTGGCTGCCCACCGCCGCCGCACTGCGGGAGGAGAGCGCGCCGGAGAAGCCCGACTACACGTTGCGCGACTCGACGGCGTGGGGGCACAGCGCGGGACGCGAGGGGGTTGTGCGGGTGCAGGAGGAGACGGCTGCGCGGCCGATCGAGATGTCGTCCTACCTGCCCCGGTTCGACCCGAACGTGTCGGGCCTGGGGTGCGCCGGTCTCGACGCCCCCGAGGACGAGGAGCCGGTGGACGACACCGACGACGAGCAGGACGGGGAGGACGAGCGCACGTCGGCTGACCTGCTCAAGCAGGACACCGGGGTGTGGGCGGACAGCGGCAGGAAGAAGGCGGCGCCGGGGGTGATCGAATGAGCACCGTCACGGCGAAGCGGGGGCCGCGTGCCGAAGGGCCCCCGATGCCGGAGGGTCAGGAGGAGCTGCAGGAACCACCGGTGATGCCCGAACCCGCCGTGCGGGACTTCAGCTCGGTGCTGATGTTCCTGCCCATGGCGCTCGGGCCGATCGCCATGATCCTGATCTTCTCCTCCATGGGATCGAGCGGCGGGTCGCCGTTCATCTTCATCATGGCCGGCGCGATGTCGATCGGCATGGTCGCGATGGCGATCAACCAGCTCTTCCGCAACGCGGGGGAGCGCAAGCGCAAGCTCGACGCGGAACGCCGCGACTACCTGCGCTACATCGGGCAGCTGCGGCGGCGGGCCAGGGAGACGAGCAACGAGCAGCGTGCGGCCGTCGCGTGGGACAACCCCGACCCGTCGTGGCTGTGGTCGGTCGCCACCGGGCCGCGGCTGTGGGAACGGCGGGGCAGCCACGACGACTTCGCCCGCGTGCGGATCGGGCTCGGCACCCAGCAGGCGGCCATGGAGTTCCTGCCGCCGTCGACCAAGCCGATCGAGGACCTCGAACCGCTGTCGGCGATCTCGCTGCGGCGCTTCAGCGAGACCTACCGGACCGTCACCGGCATTCCGATCTCGGTGGGGCTGCGCAGCTTCACGAGCATCGAGCTCGCCGGCGAACCGGACGCCGTCGTCGGCCTGGTGCGCGCGATGATCGGTCAGCTGGTCACCTTCCACGCGCCGGACGAGCTGCGGATCGCCGTGCTGACCGCGCCCTCGAACCAGGCGGACTGGGACTGGGTCAAGTGGCTGCCGCACCTCGCGCACCCCACCGCCCGCGACGCAGCCGGCCCGTTGCGGATGCTCACCTGCGACCACGACGAGCTGGTCGACCTGCTCGGCAAGGACGTCACGGACCGCGGCGACCACGACAAGTCCGTCCTGCCCGGTGTGGTGGAACCGTTCGTGGTGGTCGTCGCGCACCTGGCGTCGATCCCCGAGCACTCCCCGCTGCTCGGCCCCGGCCTGCGCAACACGGTGCTGCTCGACGCCACCGGCGCGCTGCCCGGTGGCGCGAAGGTGCTGCGGCTCACCTGCCGCGACGGCGAGGTCACCTACCCGGTGGGCGACGAGACCGGCACCGCACGGCACGACTCGTTCGGCGTGGTGCAGGCCGACGCCCTCGCCCGGCTGATCGCGCCGAAGCGCACCAGCGGCACGGTCGACGTCGTGGACCGTCCTTTCGAGACGGACTTCGAGCTGCCCTCGCTGCTGGGCATCCGCGACCTGCACACGTTCGACGTCAACGCGATGTGGCGGCAGAAGACGCCGCAGCGCGCCCGCCTCCAGGTGCCGATCGGCGTCACCGAGGACGGCGAGGTCGTGGAGATCGACCTCAAGGAGTCGGCGCAGGGCGGCATGGGACCGCACGGCATGCTGATCGGCGCCACCGGTTCCGGCAAGAGCGAGCTGCTGCGCACCCTGGTGTGCGGGCTCGCGGCCACGCACTCGTCGGAGACCCTGAACTTCGTCCTGGTGGACTTCAAGGGCGGCGCGACGTTCCTCAACATGGAGAAGCTGCCGCACACCTCCGCGGTGATCACCAACCTCGCCGACGAGCTCCCGCTGGTCGACCGCATGCAGGACTCGATCAACGGTGAGATGACGCGGCGCCAGGAGATCCTGCGCGAGAGCGGGTACTCGTCGCTGTTCGAGTACGAGAAGGCCCGCATGACCGGTGGCCAGCTGCCGCCGCTGCCGACGCTGCTCGTGATCGTCGACGAGTTCTCCGAGCTGCTGAGCGCCAAGCCGGAGTTCATGGACCTGTTCGTCTCGATCGGACGGTTGGGCCGCAGCCTCGGCGTGCACCTGCTGCTCGCCTCGCAACGCCTCGACGAGGGGCGGATCCACCGCGTCGAGGGCCACCTGTCCTACCGCATCGCGCTGCGCACCTTCTCCTCCATGGAGTCGCGCAGCGTCATCGGTGTCGCCGACGCCTACGAGCTGCCTCCCGGGCCGGGCAACGGGTACCTCAAGTTCGACACGACGACGTTGACGCGCTTCAAGGGCGCGTACGTGTCCGGTCCCTGCCTCACGAGCGCGCCCGAGCAGGGTGCGATCAGCGGTGAGGACCGCGCGGCGGGCGAGATCGTGCCGTTCTACACCCAGCCCAGCCCGCGCGTGCACGAGCTGCGGCAGAGCGAGCCCGCGGAACCGGAGGCCAAGCAGGAGAAGGCGGAGACGCCCGCGGAGGACGCCCCGAGCGTGGTGGAGGTGCTGATCGGCAGGCTCGCCGGTGCGGGACCCGCCGCCCGCCAGGTGTGGCTGCCGCCGCTGTCCGCGTCGCCGAGCCTCGACGCACTGCTGCCCAGCGTGGTGCCGCACCCCGAGCTCGGCATGTGCGTGGACGACCCCGGCACCCGAGGGCGCCTGCGGGTGCCCGTCGGCGTCGTCGACCTGCCCTACGAGCAGCTGCGCGAGCTGCTGGTGGCCGACCTGTCCGGAGCTGACGGCCACGTCGGTGTCGTCGGCGCTCCCATGAGCGGCAAGTCCGCGTTGCTGCGCACGCTGGTCCTCGGCCTGGCGCTGACCCACACCCCCGAGGAGGTCCAGTTCTACGGGCTCGACTTCGGTGGCGGCGGCATCATGTCGATCAGCGGTCTCCCGCACGTCGGTTCGGTCGCCACCCGCATGGAACGCGACCGCGTGGTGCGCACCCTCGAAGAGGTCGTGCAGGTCATGGAGCTGCGCGAGGCGGCGTTCGCCGAGCACGGCTTCGAGTCGATGGCCGACTACCGCGCCGCACGGCGAGCCGGACGGGTCGAGGACGCGCACGGCGAGGTGTTCCTGATCATCGACGGCTGGTTCACCCTGCGCCAGGACTTCGGCGACCTGGAGACGAAGCTGACCGAGATCGCCGCCCGTGGCCTCTCCTTCGGAGTCCACCTGGTGGTGTCCTCGACGCGCTGGTCGGAGATCCGGCCGTGGCTGCGCGACGTGCTGGGCACGCGGTTCGAGCTGCGCCTCGGCGACTCGATGGAGTCGGAGGTGCAGAGCCGCAAGGCCGCCACCGTGCCGAACCAGCCCGGTCGCGGTCTGACCAGCTCCGGTTTCCACTTCCTCGCCGCCCTGCCGCGGCTGGACGGGTCCTCGGCGACCGAGGACCTGGCGAGCGCCACCAAGTCGTTCGTGGAGGAGGTCCGCACCTTCTGGCCGGGCCGCAGCGCGCCCGGTGTGCGGCTGCTGCCGACCCGGCTGCCGATCGTCGACCTGCCGAAGCCGCAGAACGGCGGCCTGAAGGTGTGCCTGGGCCTCGACGAACAGCGCCTGAACCCGGTGTGGCACGACTTCAACGCCATCCCGCACCTGTTCGTGATGGGCGACGCGGAGACCGGCAAGACCAACGCGCTGCGGCTGGTGATCCGGTCGATCGTCGAGGGCTTCCCGCCGGGTGAGGCCAAGATCCTCGTCGCGGACTCGCGCCGCGACCTCGACGACATGGTGCCGGACGAGTACAGGATCGGCCACGTGGTCAGCTCGGACGCGCTGACCGAGCTCGCGACCAAGGCCGCCGTGTCGCTGCACAAGCGGGTACCGGGCCCGGACATCTCGTCCGAGCAGCTGCGCCGGCGCGACTGGTGGGAGGGACCGCAGCTGTTCGTGGTCGTCGACGACTACGAGCTGATGACCTCGGGCACCGGCATGGGCACCCCGCTCGACACGCTGCTGCCGTTGCTGGCGCAGGGCGTCCACATCGGGTTCCACCTGATCGTCGCGCGCAGCAGCGCGAACGCCCTGCGCGGCATGATGGACCCGGTCATGCGCCGGCTGTGGGAGCTCGGTTCGCCCGCGCTGCTCTTCTCCTACCCCAAGGAGGAGGGGAAGTTCCTCGGCGAGGCCGCTCCGCGCACCCTCCCGCAGGGCCGCGCCCAGCTGGTGACGCGACGCGGCGTCAAGTTGATCCAGACCGGTCTCGTGCCGGTCGACAAGTCGCAGGACGAGCCGGCCGGTGTCGGCGCGTTCGCGCGGAACGAGGGCATGTGACGACGACCTCCGAACTCTGTCGCATCACCGTGCACGGTCCCAGCGGCAAGGCCGACCTCTCCGTGCCGGTCTCGACGACGGTGGCGGTGCTGCTGCCGACGCTGGTGCGGCACGTGGTGCGCGACCACGACCGGGGTCACGAGGGTGAGCTGTACGGCTCGTGGGTGCTGCAACGGCTCGGCGGCGCCCCGTTCGACCCGGAGGGCACGCCGGAGACGCTGGACTGGCTCGACGGTGAGCAGTTCCACCTCTCCCGCGCCGAGGACCCGTTGCCGGAGCTGGACTTCGACGACGTGGCCGAGGGCATGGCCACGGCGGTGAACCGGCAGGGCAACCGCTGGAACGAGGCGGTGAACCGGAAGCTGTTCCTCAGCCTGAGCGGGTTCGTGCTCCTCGCCATCGCCGTCTCGCTGTTCGAGAACGCGAGCGCGGTCGCGGCGACGATCACGGCCGGTGTCCTGGCGCTGGTGCTGTGCCTGGCCTCCGTGCTCGTCGCGCGCACGATCGGGGACGGCGTGCTCGCCGGGCTGGTCGGGGTGGCGGGCTGCGGGTACGCCGGACTGGCCGGCCTGATCGGTGTCGCCGGCGTGGACGGGGCGCTCGCCCTGGACCCGCACGGGGTGCTGATCTGCGGCGTCGTGCTCATGGCCACGTCGGTGGTGTTGCTGGTGGTGCAACGGCTGCTCGCACCGAAGCTGCCGATCGTCCCGTTCGGGTGCGCGGCGGTCGCGGGCATCGCGATGGTGCTGACGGTGTGGCTGCACCTCGGGCTGGAGCTGACCCGCCTGCAGATCGCGGCGTCGTTGATGAGCGCCTTCTTCGCACTGCTGCTGTTCGCGCCGAAGCTCGCGACGAGGGTCGCCCGGTTGCGCGGCCCGCAGCTGCCCCGCAACGCCGACGAGATGAAGATCGACGTCGAGCCCATGCCCGCGGCGCAGGTGATCGAGCAGACCGGGACCGCCGACCGCTACCTGAGCGTGCTCGCGACGGGGGCGTCCGCGGTGCTCGCCGTCGGGTTCGTCTACCTCGTGGCGGACCCCGGCTGGCTCGACTACACGCTGAGCGGGCTCTTCGCGGCACTGGTGCTGCTGCGCTCCCGCGAGTTCCTGAACGTCGGCCAGCGCACGTCCCTCGCGCTGGCCGGCACCTGGGGCGCGGTGCTGCCCGCTCTGCACATGTTGTCCGGGATGAGCGACCTGGAACGCCTCTTCGGCGTGCTGATGCTGTTCGCCGCCGCTCTGCTGCTCGTGCTGGCGGCGCTGCGCCCGTCCTACCGCCGGGTGCTGCCGATCTGGCCGCACCTGAGCGACGTCGTGGAGAACCTGCTCTGCCTCGCGCTGGTGCCGTTCGTCCTGCACGCACTGGGCCTCTTCGCCTGGGCCCGCGGACTGGCGGGGTGAGCGGTGCAGACCAAGAAGGACCACGTCCACGCCTACCAGACGCTCGTCGGCCGGATGAGCTCGGCGTTGTTGCTGGGGGACACCAACTACAGCGAGGCACCCGCGCGGCGCGCCCTCATGGGCCTGGTGTTCGGGGTGGTGCTGGCGCTGCTGATCGGCGTGGCGTTCTGGGTGTACGGCCTGATCAACCCCGGCGGCAACATGGCGTGGAAGAAGCCCAACGCCATCCTCGTGGAGAAGGAGAGCGGCGCGCGGTTCGTTTACGAGCGGGGACAGCTCGTGCCCGTGCTCAACCACGCGTCCGCGATGCTCCTCAAGGGTGCCGGTGCCAAGGTCGAGTCCATCTCGCGGGCGTCGCTCGCCGCTCTGGAACGCGGCCAGCCGGTCGGCATCCCCGACGCGCCCGACCCGGTGCCCCCGGCCTCCTCGCTGGTGGCCGGGCACTGGCTGCTGTGCCTGCCGCGCAGCGCCGGCGTCGAGGTGGAGGGCACCGGTCTGATGAGCATGACCGTCGACCCCGACGTGCCCTCGGCTCCCGTCGCCGGGACCGAGTACCTCTGGGTGGCGTCCGCCGAGGGCCAGCAGTACGTGGTGTGGGGCAACCGGAAGCTGCGGCTCACCGACCCGCTCGTCCCCCTGGCGCTCGGGCTCGGCGGGGGCAAGCCGCCCGTCGCGCCGCCCGTGTGGCTCTCCGCGCTGCCGGACGGCCCCGAAGTGGGACCGGCGGTCATTCCCCAGCAGGGCAAGAAGAACGTGGACGTCGGGGGTGTCGCGCGGCCGGTCGGCACGGTGTTCCGGCACGTGGCCGGCAACGGCGTCGAGAACTTCTCCGTCCTGCGCGAGGACGGCCTGGCCCCGGTGTCGCGCACCGAGGCCGTGCTGCTGCAGGCCAAGAACGGCGGCGCCGCCGTCGAGATCGGGTCCGAGGCGCTGGCGAGCGCACCGCACTCGGACGACGACTCGCTCGTGAAGCGCGTTCCCGACCTGCTGGCCGCGAAGCCGGTTCCCGCAGGGGAGCGCGCGTTCTGCCTGCGCCAGCAACCCGACGGCGCGGAGGTCGTGAGCCAGGCCGTCACGGTCGACCGCGCGGACGCGGGGTTCGGCATGAACGAACGGGTCGGGGTGCGCGCGAAGCCCGGCACCGGGGTGCTCGCCGCGTCGGTGCCCGCCCCGAAGGGTGCCGGTGCGAAGCCCGACCGCTACCTCATCACCGATCGCGGCCTGAAGTACCGGCTGGCCGACGACGACAGCATCAGCGCACTCGGGTTCGGCGGTGTCGCACCGGTACCGGTCGCCGCCGGGGTGCTGGCGCAGATTCCCAGCGGTCCGGGCCTCAGCCGGGCCGCCGTGGGCGTGAGTGGGAAAGGACGTGGCTGAGTGAGCCTGCTGACCAGGAGGCCGGATCACCGCGGTGGTGACCGGGACATGACCAGTCACACGATCGGCAACGCCCTCGTGGTGCACCCGCGCGATGTCCTGCGCGACGAGGTCCGCGACATGGCGCTGAACCTCGCCGCCGACCCCGACCACGAGCTCGTCGTGGTCGACCTGCCACCGTCGAGCACGTTCACGACGTGGGAGTCCGCGGCGAAGCTGTTGCCCCGCAAGCGACGTGGCGTGCGGCTCGTCATCGGTGGCCGCACCAGGGAGACGACGGTGCTCGCGGGCCAGTGGTTCTCCGAGCGGCTCGGCCGCACCGTCATCGCACCCGACGGCACGGTGATGCCGGGCGTCGGCGGCTCGCTCTTCGTCGACGCGGGCTGGGGCACCGGGTGGGTGCGGTTCCAGCCGGGCAAGCCCCCCAAGCGGGACGGCAAGCGCTTCCCCAGGCCCACCTGGGAGACCGTGTCCGCGCTCGCCGAAGTCATGCCGACCAGCGCGAGCGCGGTGAGCGAGCCGTTGCCCGGCGGGGTGTGGCTGCGTCCGCGCGGGTCGGAGAGCCTGCTGATGCAGCACCGGCAGCGGCTGATCGAGACCATGCCGTGCCAGCCCGACGTCTGCACGATCGTGCTGGGCTGCCCCGGCGCCCCTCCGATCACGCTCTACGACATCACCCGGTTCTGGAGCTGGCTGCCCCAGGACCTGCGGGCCAAGCTGCGCGTGGTCAGGTTCGGCCCGATGACGCTGCCCGACAGCGGCCCGTACGGCCAGCACGTCGCCGACGCGCTGGGCGAGCAGATCACCTGCTACAACGGTCTGCCGGTCGGGTCGCGCACCGATCCCCGCATCGTGACCCTGCGCTCCGACGGCACGCCGGGCTGGCAGCCGTTCGCGCTGGAGGTGGCCTACTTCCCCGCCCAGCAGGGGCAGGCCGCACCGCTGCCGGCCCTGCTGAGCTACCGGGACCCGCTGTTCGGCATCGAGGAGGTCGAACCGGCCGTCTACCGGTACACCCAGGACGTGCTGCTGGAGGTCGTCCCCGCGGGGCTCTGGGTGCGCCTGGAGCAGGAGGTCGCCCACGCTCCGGCGGTCAGGACGGCCGAACCGGACGGCGAGCGGCACCTGGTGCTGTTCGAGGAGGGCGTCGACGCGGTGGCACCGGAGGTGCGGCGCGTGGCCCAGGACCTGCTGGGCAGGCTCGACTCGCAGACGCGCCGGGTGAGCGAGCTGGTGCCCGCACTGGCGGTCGCGCGGCAGCGCAACCAGGTCGGCGGCAAGGCGTGGGGCGTCGTGGAACAGCAGCCGGCCGAGCCGGTCGCCGCTCCGGTGCTGACCCCGACCACCGAGGTCGCGCCGCTGCCGCTGCCGGTGGCCGAGCCCGCTGTCCCGTCGCTGCCGGCCCCCGCACCGCACCTGCCGCGCGAGTTCACCACGGCGCCGACCGACGCGCCGTTCGCCCTGGAGCCGTCGTTCGAGACGGCGACGGTCCGCCTGGAGAACGGGCAGCTGGTCGCGGACCCGCTGCCGGCGCAGTCGCCGCTGGTCTCCGAGTCGGCGCCAGCGCCGGCGCCTCCCGCGCCAGTGCTGGACTTCGGACCGGTCTCCGCGCCTCCGGCGAGCACGCCACCGCTGCTCCCGCCCTCGGCACCCGATCTGACCGTCGCCGAACCCGCTGCTGCTCCGCCACCGGAGCGTCCGGCCGAACCCGCGGTCACCGAACCCGCGGTCACCGCGCCTGCCGCGATCCCGGCCGAGGAACCGCCTGCGGCAGAAGAACCGGCACCGCCGCAGGCCGCGGCACGCCCGGTGGTGACGGTCGTGCAACCGACCCCGGCGGCCGCCGCGGCGGCGCTCGTTCCGCAGCGCGGGCTGGAGGAGGAACGGGGCTGGCTGCGCCGCACGCTCAGCCAGGAGTACGCGGCCGTGGCCAACTCCGTGAACCGCGTGCTGTCGGAGCACCCGGGGTTCCAGGGCGCGATCGAGCGGTCGTCCGGCGCGGTGCTGACCGACGCCGTCGCGATCCGGCTGTACCTGTCGCCCAGCGGTGACGGCCTCGACCAGTCCCTGCGCTCGGGCGGGGTCGGCCCGCACGTGCCGTTCGCGCGCTGCGTCGTGTCGGGGCTGAGCAGGCTGCCGTCGCACCGGGGACCGGCGGTGTTCTCCACCTCCCTGACCGAGCAGGAGCTCGACTTCTACGGCGGTCGCAAGCTCGTCACGGAGTGGGGCTTCATCAACGCGTTGAGCGCGCCCTGTGCGCGCCAGTCCGAGCAGAACGACGTCGACGTGCTCGTCTGGTCGATGACGGCCCGGCGGACGAAGCTGCTGGAACCGGACGTCGACGCCGTCGCCGACCGCGTGCTCTTCGTGCCGGGGACGAGTTTCAAGGTGCTGGAGCTGACCCCTCCCGCTGACGGTGCGCGCGGCCGGTTGCTGCTGCGCGAGCTCGCCGCCGGCGAGATCGACCCGACGGGCAAGGTCGACCGCAACCGCGAGGCGCTCGACGAGCTGGCGCTCAACTCGTTGCGGCGGTGCGTGCAGACCTGGGGGGCGGGCACGCAGGAGGCACGGGTCCCCGAGTCGTCGCTGGCGCGCTTCGTCCAGCGGCCGGGGCTCACCAGGACCACGACCCACGAGGAGAGCTGATGAACCGGCAACTTCTGGTGGTCGCCACCGACCGGCCGGGCGCCTACCCGACGATCGGCGCCGCGCTGCGGGAAGCCCGCGACGGCGCGACCATCAGCGTCCTGCCCGGCCGTTACGAGGAGAACCTCGTCATCGAGCGGATGGTCACCATCACCGCCGAGGACGGAGCCGGCACGGTGGAGCTCGTCGCCCAGACCGGCAGCGTCGCGGTCGTGGCCGCCGCGGCGGCCCAGTTCTCCGGCCTGGTGGTCACGTGCACCGACTCCGGTGTGCCGGCCGTCGACATCCGGGCCGGCGAGGTCGCGCTGAACGACTGCCGGGTCTCGGCGTCCTCGTGGGCGGTGCTCGTGCAGGGGCGGGGGAGCCTGGTCCTGCGCGGGTGCGCCATCACCAGCACCGGTGGCGCGGGCATCGTCGTCACGTCGAGCGTGCTCAGCACGGTCGAGGACACCGAGGTGGTCGGCAACGCCTCGTCCGGCGTCGTGGTCACCGAGGACGGCAACCTCGTGCTGCGCCGGGTCGCCGTGCGCAAGGCCGGTGGCAACGGCATCTGCGCCAACGGCCGCGCACGGCTGGTCGTCGAGGACTGCGAGATCGTCGAGGCGGACAAGCCCGCGCTCGTCGTGGAGCAGGAGGCGAACGCGGACGTCCGGGGCGTCAAGATCAGCCAGAGCGCGAGCCTCGACCTCTACGTGCGCAGCACCGGCGACGTCACCGTCACCGACTCCGTGTTCACCGGCGCGGGCGTGCAGTCCGCGCACATCGCGGGCGGTGCCTCCCCCCGGTTGCGGGGCTGCCACTTCACCTCGGCCGGCCGCAACGCCGTCTACGTCACCGGCGGGGCCTCACCCCGGTTCGACGACTGCCGCGTCGGCGCCAGCCCGGTCGGGGTGGTCGTCGACACGGCGTCCAAGGCCGTGTTCGGCAAGCTCACCGTCGAGGGCAGCGACCGCGGCGCCGTGCTGGTCGACTCCGGGTCCACGGTGGAGCTCAAGGGCTTCCGCACCACCCCGGCGAGCGGTCCCGCCGTCCTGGTGAAGGGCCAGTCCCGGCTGGTGCTCGCCGACGCCGTGATCGACGTCGGTGACGCGGCGGGCATCTCGCTGGCGGAGTCGGCGCAGGCCGAGGTGACGGACGTGCGCGTCACCGGGTCCGCGGAGCACCTGGTCACCGTGCTGAGCGGAGCACGGGGCGAGTTCGCCTCCACCCTGGTCCGCGGCGGCGGTGTCCACGCGAACGACGCCTCGCTGTCCATGAAGGACAGCGAGGTGGTCGCGGCGGCGGGAGACGGCCTCAGCGCCGGTGCGGGCAGCGTCCTGCAGGCGGTGCGGTGCCGGGTGAGGTCCGCCCGGCGGCACGGCGTGCACCTGCTCAGCGGCGCGCGGGGAGAGGTGCGCGGGTGCGAGATCACCGACAGCGCGGGCGACGGCGTCCTGCTGGACACCGAGGAGGCGGTGACCGTCGCGGACTGCACCGTCACCGGCAGCGGTGGCAGCCCGGTGCGCCGCGCGGTCGAGCACGAACGGCTGTCCGTCACGGGGATCATCACCGGTGAGCAGGCCTCCCAGCGGCCCGCGCAGCCCGCGGCTCCCGCGCCCAGGCCGGCCGCGCCGGAACACCCCTCCGGCACCGCGTCCCCGGCGTCGTCCGCGCTCGGCGGTGCGATGGGCGCCGAGCTGGACGGCCCGCTGGCCGAGCTCGACTCGCTGATCGGCCTGGACGGCGTGAAGCACGAGGTGCTCGGTCTGATCAACCTCATCAAGATGTCCCAGCGGCGGCAGCAGATGGGCCTGCCGATGCCGCCCATGAGCCGCCACCTGGTCTTCGCCGGCCCTCCCGGCACGGGCAAGACGACGGTCGCACGGCTCTACGGCTCCGTCCTCGCGGAGCTCGGCATCCTCGCCAAGGGACACATGATCGAGGTCGCCAGGGCCGACCTGGTGGCCCAGTACATCGGTGCGACGGCCATCAAGACGGCCGAGGTCGTCACGAAGGCGATGGGCGGCGTCCTGTTCATCGACGAGGCCTACACCCTGTCGAGCGGGTCGGGCGGCAGCGGCCCCGACTTCGGTCAGGAGGCCATCGACACGCTGATGAAGATGATGGAGGACCACCGCGACGAGATCGTGGTGATCGTGGCGGGCTACTCCGAGCTGATGGAGCAGTTCCTCGCCTCCAACCCCGGTCTGGCGTCCCGCTTCTCCCGCACCATCGAGTTCCCCAACTACAGCGTCGACGAGCTCGTCACGATCACCACCAACCTGTGCCGCAAGCACTACTACGAGCTGACCGACGACGCGGTCGACGCGCTCACCGACTACTTCGAGCGCGTGCCCAAGAACGACACGTTCGGCAACGGCCGCGTGGCCCGCAAGCTGTTCGAGTCGATGGTGAACAACCAGGCGTCCCGGCTCGCGCTGGCCCCACCGGACAAGGACACCGAGCTGAACCGGCTCACCGGCCAGGACCTCGCCGCCGAGGTCACCGCGCTCGGCGAGGTGGCGCCCAGGACCGCGGGACCGGACTCGGCCACGAACCCCGTCGCCGCAGTGGAGGCGACGCTCGGCTGGCAACGCGTCGTCGCGATGTCCGGGCTCACCGGCGTCCGCGAAGCCCTGGGCCGCACCCTGGTGCAGCTGTGCGGGCTCAAGGCGCGCAACAAGGGCGTCGGCCGGCACGCGAACGTGGTGCTGTCGGGCAGCAAGGGCATGGGACGGCGCGCGGTGGCCGCGCACTACGCGCAGGCGCTGGCGGAGCTGCGGCTGGTCGACTCCGGTCACGTGACGCGGCTGTCGCTCGGCACGGACCTGTGCCCGCGCTGGCCCGGACAGGCGATGAGCCTGATGGCCACGGCCTTCGACGACGCGCGCGGCGGTGTCCTGCTGCTCGACGTGGACGACGAGTGGGCCGCCGACTCGGCGGAACGCCGCATCGAGGTGCTGGAAGCCTTGGTCGAGGTGACCCGGCGCAACCCGGCCGGACCCGTCGTCCTGCTCAGCGGTGAGGACCTCGCGCTGGCCCGTCTGCTGGAGTTCTCCTCCGAGCTGAGCGGGTGCTTCGCGCAGCGGTGGGACTTCGAGGACTACGACGTGGACCAGCTGGCGGCACTGGTCGTGCGCCACCTGACCCGCCGCGGGCACGAGGTGCCCGAGGAGGTGACGACCGCACTGCGCGACCTCCTGCCGCACACCCGCGGCCGGACGGCCAGGGACGTGCACCGGCTCGCACAGCGGCTCGCCACCACGGCGGCCTCCCGCACCCTCACCGCCGCCGATCTCGAACTGCTCATGAGGAGCGGGACGCCGCGGGTCGCCGCGGAGGAGGGGCTGGCCTCCGTGGGCTGAGCAGCCAACGCGACCAGCGGTTCCAGCCCGGGCTGGAACCGCTGGTCACGTCAGGAGGAAGCTCAGGAGAGGTCGGCGCAGGGGGTGACCGGCGCCGAACCCGTTGTCCCCAGGGGTTCCCACCGCACCTCGGCGAACTTGGCCTCGAACGCGCCGGTGGTGTGCACCAGGAACGGCACGTCGACGGCGGCCGTGTCCAGGCCCTTGCCCGCGAAGCAGCTCAACGGGATGCGCATCGTCGTCTTCTGCCCGACCGGCAGCCGCTGCAACGGTTTCGTGACGTTGAGCTGCGCCGCGCACGGGTAGCCGCAGTGGGCGGCGAGCGACACCTCGGCGGTGGGCGCCTTCACGACGACCACGTCGAAGGTCAGGGTGCCCGACTTCAGGTAGGACGTCGCGTCCAGCCGGCCCTGCGGGTTCTGCACGTAGAACTGCGCCGCGCCCTTGCCGGTCCACGTCACCTGCCGCCCGTCCTTCGAGCCGTTGACGTCGGCGGGGCGGACCGCGACCGCCTGCTGCGAGGCCTTGCCGTCCGCCGTCAGCGCGGTGCCCGCCCAGTTGGCCTCGGAGCCGACCATGCTGTGGAACGGCGCCACGTCCCGGCCGTCGTGCAGGAACCTGGGGCCGGAAGACGCCGGGGGAGCGCTGGTGCCGTTCGCCGCGGCCGGGGCCGGCGGTTCGCCGGAGTCCCCTCCCGAGGTCAGCACCACCGCTGCGGTGATGGCGCCGGCGGCCAGCACAGTCACGGCCGCTGCCGCGATCACCGCGGTGTTCCGCTTGCGCGCGGACCTGGTGGGCGGTGTAGTCGTGACGTTGCGACGCCGCACCGGGAGCTCGTCGACGGAGGCGACGGGCCGGATGCCGGGCATCGACGGGCCTGTGGGCAACGACGGGCCTGCGGGCGACGGGCCTGCGTACGGTGGCTGGCCTGCGGGCGATGAGGCGCCCGCAGGCACCGACGGACCCGAGGGAGTCGGCGGGGTCGCGTGCACCGGCGCGCCCACGGGAACCGGCCCGACCGCAGGAGCCTGCGGCCCCGCCGGGTGTCCGGGCACCGCGTGAGCAGGCACGGCGGACCGGTGAGCAGCGGCCGGCACGGCAGGGGAGCGCTGAAGCGCGTTGCGCGCCAGGGCAGCGGCGCCCAGGGCGACGGAGAGCTTGGGGTGCAGTCCGGCGCGGAGCGGTTTGCCGACGGCCTTGGACAGCGTGTCGGCCACCAGGGGGATCTGGGAGGACCCGCCGACGAGCAGCACGCTCGCGAGGTCGTCCGCGCGCAGACCGGCCGACGAGATCGTGCGGCGGAACGCGTCCGTCGTGAGCGCGAGCTGGGGTGCGATGGCACGTTCGAAGTCCGCGCGGGTCACGGTCACCTCGCGGGTGCCGTCCGGGAGGTCCAGCCGCAGCACGGTGTCCGTGGCGGCGGACAGTTCCTCCTTCGCCCTGCGGCACGCCTCCCGCACCGACAGCAGGACGCGGGCCTGCTCGGCGTCGGCCGCGTCGAGCCGGGTGATCTCGCCGTCCACCCGCTGGTCCACCAGCGCGAGGAGCGAGTCGTCGAAGTCGATGCCGCCCAGCCGTTCGACCCCCTCCGGGGTGCCGAGGATCTCCATGCCGTGCCGCCGCGCCTGCAGCACGGTGGCGTCGAAGGTGCCGCCGCCGAGGTCGTAGACACCGACGATCTCGCCCTCGCCGAGCCTGCGTTCCACCGAGTGGTGCATGGCAGCGGCTTCTGGTTCGGTGACGATGACGGCGTCCTGCACGCCCGCCAGCCGCGGCACCTCCGAGAAGTGCTCGCGGCGGTACGGCCCCCACACCGCGGGGCAGGTCAGCACGACCGACTCCGGTGGCCGTCCCCGCATCGCGGTCGCCAGCGAGACCGCGTCGCGCAGCTGCGCGGCCATCAGGAGCGCGGGGGACCGCACCACGTCGCAGATCTTCAACGGCGTCGGGTCGGCCAGCCGCCGCTTGTGGGAGTGGGAGGCCCGCAGCGGCTGCTTCCTCGACTCCCCGTCCGCGGCGTCACCGGTGATCAGCTCGCCGCCCTCGGTGGCGAACACGACGGAGGACACGACGACGTCGCGGCCGAGCGGGATGGCACGGGTGCCCGAGGCGTCCGACACCGCGGCGGCCGTGTAGGTCGTGCCGATGTCGACACCCAAACCGTAAGACATGCGAGTACTCCATGGTGTTTGCCGCACTGCGGTGACATCCCAGTCAACTGGAGATCGCGGCGACCGGCCGGAACTCGAACCGAACAGGCAGACATGTCTGCCTTCGACCGGCCCACGCGTCCCGGTGACCGCGGAGCCGGAGCGGTCTCAGCCGATGAGCGTCCGCGCTCGCACGGCAGCGGTGACGGACCTCGCCGGGCGCAGGCCGGGCGGAACCACCGCCATGAAGGCCGCCAGCACCGAGCTGGCGGACGGCAGCCGGCGGTCGTCGGCCTTCGGGCAGCGCACCCAGCTCCTGTCCTGGGCGGTCGCGGCGACGTGCACCACCGGCAGCTCGACCGTGCTGGGTGCCATGAGGTAGCGGACGCCACCGGGCATCTGGCACTGCCCGAGCACGGCACCGTCGGACTCCGCGAGCACCACCGCCGTCCTCCCGCGCCGGTCCAGCACAGTGGGAGGCATCTCGATCCCGCTGTGCTCCATGACCTTCCGCGCCCGCAGGAGAAGGGAAGCGGTGGTCTCGAACGCGACCAGCCCGCCGCCGAGCGACAACACGATCGACCTGCCGGCGACCGCCGTGTTCCAGAGCATGCGTTCGCGGTACCACCGCGCGCCGACCTGCGCCGGCTCCGGCTTGGTGAGCACCATCGGCCACCTCCTCGCTGAGCACCCGTGAGCGGGTGCGGTTCCGAGGTTAGGAGCCAGTTCCGCTCCGGTGTGGGAACAGGTGCTCAGGGGCAGCGCGGTTCTCCCTTGTGGTCCAACGGCGGGCGGATTTCCCCGACCTGGACCGGTGTCGATCCGCCCGCCTCGGCGAGGTCGCGGCACAGCGGCTCGACACCGGGACGATCCGGCGCGATCAGATCTGGTTCTCGTCCACCGCCCGGACGGTGCGCTCGTCCCTCGCCTGCTGGAGCTTGTCCGCCATGCTGGTCCAGGTGGCGTCCGCGATGAAGATCTGGTCGTGCGCGGTGGACTGGTTGCGGCCGACGACGGTGCCCACCCCCAGGTAGTCGACGACCTTGCCCTTGTGCACGCCGAGGAAGCCGTCGTCACCGGCGAACGACGACACGACCTCGTTGAACGCCGCGGAGACCTCCCGGTACCGCGCGGGCGCCGAATCCGCCAGGCCCGTCACGTAGCCGCGCACGTCGAGCTCGCGCACCAGGTCGAAGAAGACCCGGTGCTTCGCGGGAAGCTGGTTGTCCCGCAGGTGATGCGCGAACTTGCCCAGCTCGGTGTCGTAGCGGGAGCGGCCGATCAGCGCGTCGAAGAAGTGCAGGACCGGCGTCGCGGAGCCGCTCGGGCCGGTCGGGTAGCCGGGAGCGGGCACGTCCCACATGGCGAAGGTCTTGGCCAGTTCGACCGGGTCGCAGTGGGTCGCGGAACCCTTGTGCGGACTGACGCGGCGGAAGGCCTTCATGGCGCCGCGCGCACAGTCGGCGATGCCGGACAACAGGGCGCTGATCTCGCCGTGCGCATCAGGACCACCTTCGGCGAGCAGTTCGGCGAGCCGGCAGGTCAGCGGCACCACCGGTGCGATCACCGAGTTGACCTCCACGAACGCCGAGATGAACACCCGCTCGGCCGCGTTGCCGAAAGCCGGCACCTTCGGGCGGATCAGCTCGATCCTGGCGTCCTCGATGCGGTAGGTGCCGTCGTCGGCGATGCGGTCGGCGTCGATGAAGGTGAAGTTGTTGAAGAAGCTGTCCTCGGTGCTGAGAATGACCTCGGCGCGGCCGAGTCGGTGGTTCACCTGCCGCCACGGGCGTTCGACCACGGCGGGGAGGTCCGAGGAGATCTGCTCGCCGCGTGCGAGGTACATCGGGCCGATCCCGAACCGCCAGTACGACTGGACGATCGTCCCGAGCACCGTCGCGGCCCGTTTGAGCTGGGAGTCGGGCAGGTCGTCCACTCCCGCCGGGATCATCGGGAGGTCGGCGATGATCCGCTGCGCGTGCGGAGAGGTGGTGAGCGTGGGCAGCTGACCCGCGAGCTGTTCCCACGCCTCGTGGGCTCCGGTCAGCGGCCGGTTGGCTGCCGTGCGCGGCATGAACCCGTTGGAGAACGTCAGATCACCGTCGAGGTGCAGCACCTCGGGATCGGAACACGACAGGACGTGGTCCGTGAGCGCGTTCTTCGTGCGCGCATCGGTGCTGCTCAGCGTTGACGAGGTCATGTTCCTCACTGATCCATTCGTTCGCAAGGCACATCATCTTGGTCGCATGACAGGAGGTGGTCTGGTGGACGTTCGCGGCGCGCAGTTCGCCGAGCGCCTCGGAGCCGATGCGCAGCAGGTCGTCCAGGAGCGCCCGGCAGCGCTGCTGCATCTGCCAGGACAACTCGGTCGCGGCGGGTGCGTCCGCTGCGACGACCACTGCCTCCACCCGGCCGGGCACGGCCTCGAAGACCCGCCGCAGCCGTTGCGACGCCGCCGGTTCCACCGGCACGCCCACCGTCTCCGCCAGCGTGTTCAGGAGTGACACGAGGTGGTCTCCGACGAAGTGGCTGTAGAGCTGCCCGACGTAGAAGACGTCGGAGATCGGGTCCCGCGCCGGGTCCGCCTGCACGTCGAACGAGTTGAGCAGAAGCCGCACGTAGTCGACGAACCTGGCGAAGTCCTTCGCGGCAGGCGGGATCGTCAGGGGAGCGACCTCGGCGATCACCTGCTGGTCCAGCTTGCGGGTCACCGCGGCGCGAGCGTGAGCGGTGACGTGGTGGAAGTCCGCGGAAACGTCCCGGCCGAGGTTCGCGAGGAGGACGGACGCCCCGCCGGGGTGGTGTTCCAGGAAGCCCGAGAGATCCAGTACCCGGCCGTCCAGAACCACGAGGGGAACCGAGGTGCCCGCCTGCGCTCGCACGCTCTCTTCCGGAATGCGTCTCACGATGTCTCCCGATCCTTCGAGATATCCGCCCGGCGCAGGTCCCGGGTGGTGGGGGGCTGCCGGCGCTTTGTCCTTGAGCTGGACGGACTGCTCGCCCCACACCCGTTGTGCGTTCGTCGAGCTCGCCGGTCGGTGCCGATGTGACTGCTCACCGGTGCTGCCCAGAGGGATGCTATGGCGCCGGGCTGCCCTGGAGAACGTCCCGTCCCGACGGGCGGAACGAGTTGATCGCCTGACCGGAAGTGCACGGCGGCGCTGTTCCGTGTGCGTTCGGGCAGTACGGAACCAGGACCGGGTGTGACCGGGTTACAGTGGTCGGCGGCTGATCCAGCCGTTCGTACGCCGCGCCGAGGTGTACCCGTCCCGGGTTCGTGCCACCAGGCCGGGCCCGGGATGCATCTTTGTCCACTGAGGACTTCAGTCGGTCGCCTCCTCCAGGCAGGATCGCAAGTTCGTTCGGGCAACGAGCTTGAGCCGCCGCTCGGGGCGCGGAAGCCTGGTTCGGTTGTCCTGTGCGAACACCGCCGATGGCGGCGGTCACCACCGCGATCGGAGAACGGACGTCTGAGCCCGGTGGGGAGAACGGGCACGGCCCTCTGGTGAGGCCACCGGGACCGTGGAGGCGGACTCCGCGCGGATCGACGCCTCGGCACGCGAACGCCTCGCGCGTCTCCCGGAAGCACCTCGACGAGTTCTCCGCTCCGTGAGGTGGACTGACGTGGCGGAGTCGCTCGAAGAAGTGCTGCGCCGGCTCTGTTCTGCACTGCGGAGTGCCGGTGAGGGCCGCGCCGCGCAGGACGTGGGAGAGCTGCAGTTCGCCGTCGCCGCGGCCGCCGAGATGATGGCCGCCTTCGGGCGGGATGACCACGAAGCGGTGGCGTTCCACCTCGACCTGCTCGCCCGTCAGGTGGAAGGCACGCGAAACCCGGGCTTCCGCATCGGTGAGAAGCGAACGGCCAATCGTCCACAACGGACAACGAGTGTCAGCGGCCGATCGTCATCGTCGGGCTGGCAGTGCCGTCCAGCACCGCGCTGAGCCCCGCTGACACCTCGGTCAACCAGGACACCGTCGGCTCGCAGGCGTTGCCGCACACCTCTCCCCGTTCGTCCGCCACCGCGGTGATGATGACGAGGACGAGCCGGATGCAGCCCAGCCAGGCTTCCGCTTCCGCGCGGGAAGCGAGGTGGACGACGCCGGTCGTGGACGACAGCGCGCACCCCATGAGGCGAGCGCGGGACGAGACGTCGCGCAGGCACGCGGCCGCTGAGAGGGAGTGGACCCAGTCGGGTTCCTGCCCTCCGATCTCGGCCAGGAGGATCGCGGTGGCCCTCACGTCGCTGTGCAGCGAGGGGTGCGGCCAGGCCCACCCGTCCGGTGTCGTGTCGAACAGGGCGAGGTGGTGGTCCAGCAACGAGACGAGCCCGTCGGCGTAGCTGCGCAGCACCTCGATCTCGTACCTGCTCAGCACTCCGACGTAGATGGAGTCGCCGCAACGGTCCCAGCTGATCATCGGGACTCCTCCGGGTCGTCGGGTGTTCACCAGGTCGAGTGAGGATGCTCGTCCGACGGCCGGAGGTTCTCGACTTCACCTGGGCTTTCGAGTCCGTTTGGGCATGAACTGTGCGCGAACACCCCTCCCCGGGCCGTGCGGGGGCCACGGTCGCGGACCGGGTGTGATCAGGTGCCGTTTCGGGCGGAACGACCTCGTCGGGGCGTGTCACCGTGGGAGGGGCCCGCCCGAGGAGCTCGGAAGGCCGTCCGGACAACGGAGTTCGATGACCGCGACCTGCTGCGCGGCGAAGGTGGGGATGATGTTCTGGCCGCCTCTCCAGGGCGACCGCGGGGGTTCCGCGTTGGTCGTGAGCGTCGACGCGCACGTCACGTCGTTGGTGGCGGACTCGCTGGACGCGGTGGACGTGCGGGTGGTGCACCCGGCGCCCGGCTTCGAGTCGCTGCGCCGCCTGGTCCTCGACGAACCGCCGGGAAGGCTCGCCCTGGTCGACCTGGCGGCCACCGGGCGGCGGGGTGCACACCTGATCAGGGCGCTGCGCACGCTGGGGTGGAGCAGCGTGCTGGCGGTGGTGCCGCAGCACGACGAACAGGCGCACGCGGCGGTTCTCGACGCGGGCGTGGACGGTGTGCTGGTCCGGCCGGACACCCACCCTGCGCGGGGTGGCTGGGCCGGCCGGGTCCTGTCGGGGGACCTGTGCCCCGGCGACCTGACGGCGCGCGAGGTCGAGGTCATCCGGCTGGTGGCGGCGGGCTGCACCAACAGCGGGGCCGCGAGGCAGCTCGGACTGTCCCCCATGACGGTCAAGTCCCACCTGGAACGCATCGGGAGGAAGCTCGGCACGGGCGACCGGGCGGCGATGGTCCTGCAGGCCCTGCGCCGGGGGCTCATCTGGTGACGTGACGACACCGGGAACGGCCCGCTGTCACCTGCTGTCGAGCCACGCCTGCGTCTGCAGCGAGCGGAGGGCGTCGTGCCACGGGTGGTTCGGGTTGTTCTCCACCAGCTCCAGCTTCTCCCGCATCTTGCCGAGCACCGCCGGTTCCTCGTCGTCGTCGAAGAAGTCACCCTGCAGCAACCGGACGAGGTCGAGCCGGTGCTCCGGATCGCGGATGTACGAGCTGAACAGCACGTTGAGCCGGTAGTAGAGGACGATGAAGTTGCGCCACCACTGGGTCGCGTTGCGGCTCTTGCGCTCGAACTCCGCGAACGCAGCCTTGGAGAACCCGGTCGGAGCGGCGGCGATGATGCTGCTCGCCGCGAGCCGTGCGCTGCTGAGCGCGATGCCCACGCCGCTGGAGAAGATCGGGTCGACGAACCGGGCCGCGTCACCGACCAGCACCCACCCGTCGCCGCACAGCTCGCGCATCGAGTAGCTGTAGTCGCCCTCCGCCTTGAACGGGCGCAGCCGCCGTGCCGAGCGGAGTGCCTGCGCCAGCGGCGGGCGCGTGCCCACCCACTCGTCGAAGAACTTCTCCAGGTCGGCGCTCGCGCCGCGCAGGCGCGACTTCTCGGTGACGACGCCGACGCTGGTGACGGTGTCGGAGATGGGGATCTGCCACATCCACGAACCGGCGAACGGCAGGAAGTGGATGATCGTGTAGTCACCGATGCCGGTGGTGCCGCTCGCGGCCTCCCGGTCGAGGCCCTCGAACCAGCTGTGCACGGCGTACTGGTTGAACGCCGGGTCGGGCACCTTGAGCTTCAGCTGGCGGCCGAGCAACGTGCCGCGTCCGCTCGCGTCGACCACCATCGGCGCGCGCACCTCCGACGTGACCCCGTTGTGCCGGTACACCACCCGCTTGGTCTCGCCGTCGAGGTCCACCCGCAGCACCCTGGCCTGCTGGCGCACGACCGCGCCCAGCTCGGCGGCGTGCTCCAGCAGGATCGTGTCGAACCTGGCCCGGTCGACGTGGTAGGTGTAGTCGAACGCCACACCCGTCTGCTCGCGTTCCGCGAACCGGAACTCGACCTGCGGGATGCTGAAGCGGGCCCGCCGGCGCCGTTGCACGCCGTCCGGCAGCGGGAGGTCGTCCGCGGAGGCCGTCCAGGCGGCGCCGTACTTGCGGGCGAAACCGGCCTTGTCGATCTTGTCCAGCACGCCGATCTCGTCCAGTGCCACCGTGGACCTCGGCACCAGGGACTCACCCACGTGCTCGCGCGGGAACGAGTCGCCTTCCAGCACGATGCAGCGCATGCCCGCCATCGCCAGGTAGGACGCGGTGGTGGAGCCCGCGGGACCGCCACCGATGATGCACACGTCGTAGACATCCGTTGTCACGGTTGGAGCCTCTCTGAACGGTTGTCCTGCTCGCTCAACGCACGGCGGTCCACCTTGCCGTTGGTCGTCCTGGGCAACCGGCCGGCAGTGCGCACGAGGTCGGGAACGAGGTGGGGAGCGAGCCGCGCCGCCAGGAAGCGCTTGACCTCGCCTGCGCGCAGTGGCTGCCCGGAGCGGGTGCTGACCCACGCGACCAGTCGTGCCAGGTGCCCGGAGCCGGTGACGGTCACCGCTGCCTCGAGGACGTCCGGGTGGGTGTGCAGCACCGCCTCGACCTCACCCGGTTCCACCCGGTAGCCGCGGACCTTCACCATGCCGTCGCGCCGCCCGAGGTACAGGAACCCGCCTTCTGGCAGCCTGCGCACGACGTCACCGGTGGCGTACGGGCCCTTCAACGGCTCATGGCCGAGGTAGCCGGTCATCAGCGTGGGACCGGAGACCACGAGCTCGCCCTCCTCCCCTGGCGCCGCGATGGTGCCGTCCTCGCGCACGGCCCAGATCTCGTCGCCCGCCGCGGCCGTGCCGATCGGGACCGGTTCCGACCGGTCGGCCGGGATGTCCCCGACGCGGTGGCTGGCGCAGACGTTCGTCTCGGTGGGGCCGTAGAAGTTGTGGAGGGCCGCCGACGGCAGGCGTTCGCGCAGGACCCTGAGGTGGGCGACGGGGAACACCTCTCCCGCGAACACCACGGCGCGCAGCGGCAGCCGGGGCACGTCGAGCAGGTGGCCGAACTCCATCATCATCGTCAGCGCGGACGGCACCGAGTACCAGACGGTGATGGCGTGGTCCACGACGAACCGCACGAGGTCCCGCGGGAGCGACAGCTCGGGGACGAGGTGGACCGACGCGCCCGACCGGAACGCCGCGTAGAGGTCGAACACGGAGAGGTCGAACTGCAGCGGCGCGTGGTTGGACAGGCGGTCCGACGGGGTCACCTCCAGCTCGGCGGCCGCCCAGGTGACGAACGCGGAGGCCGCGGAGTGGCTGACGCACACCCCTTTGGGCGTGCCGGTCGAGCCGGACGTGTAGAGCACGTACGCGAGGTCCGCGTCGGGCGAACGCTCCACCGCCGGCCGCGCGGCGGGTTTGGCCGCCCACCCGCTGAGGTCGTCCTCGGCGACCAGCGCGGGCAGGGGTGGCAGCGCGGAGATCCGGCTTCCGGTCGTCACCACGGCGGCGGGCCCGCAGTCGGCGATCAGCGCGGCCACCCGTGCCGGGGGAGCGCTCGGGTCCACCGGGACGTAGGCCGCGCCCAGCCGCAGGACGGCCTGGGTGACCGCGACGGCGAACACCGACTTCGGCACCCACAGCACCACCCTGTCACCCGCCGCCACACCGAGCGACGCCAGCTCGCGTGCGAGCACGTCGGCTCGCACGTCCAGCTCGCGGTAGGTCAGGTCGCCGTCCGGCCCGCACACCGCCAACGCCTCCGGTGTGGCCTTCGCGAAGCCGGAGACGTGCTGTTCGAGCCTCATGACCGCAGCTGCGCCGCGATGATGTCGCGGTGGATCTCGGAGGTGCCGGAGAACATGACCGCGGGAACGGCGTCGGCTATCGCCTGGTCGACTCCTGACCCGGCCATGACGCCCATCGCGCCGTGCAGGTGCACCGCGTCGAGTGCGTTGAGCTTCGCGGCCTCGCTCACCGCCAGCTTCGCGAGGGAGACGTCGAGCGGGGTGGCCTGTCCCCGGTCCCGGCGCCAGCACGCGCGGTACAGCAGCAACCGCGCGCCCTCCAGCCGGAGCTTCATGTCCGCGAGCCGGTGCGCGACGGCCTGGTGCCGCGCGAGCGGACGGCGGAACTGGCGGCGCTCACCGGTGTGCGCGACGGTCGCGGCGAGCTGCCGGTCCATCGCGCCCACGTAGGCGGCGAACAGGCACGTGCGTTCCCAGTCCATCGAACCGGTGAAGATCGCCCGCCCGTCGCCCTCCTCGCCCAGCCGGTTCTCCACCGGCACCACGACGTCGTCGAAGTAGACCGGTGCGAGCGGGGACGAGGCCAGCCCGGTCTTCGGGAGGGGAGCCCCGACCGTGACGCCGGGGGTGTCGCGGGGGACCACGAACGCGCTGATGCCGAGGTAGCCGCTGCTCGGGTCGGTGCTCGCGTACACGACGAACACGTCCGCGAGAGGTGCGTTCGTCACGTAGTTCTTCGTGCCGTTGAGCAGGTAGCGGTCGCCGTCGCGGACAGCGGTCGACCGCATCGCGTACACGTCCGAACCCGCCTCGGACTCGGTGATCGCGTTCGCCGCGACCCACTCGCCCGAGACGAGCCGCGGCAGCACCTCGTCGCACAGCGCCTGCGTTCCGTGCTCGGCGATCGGCATCCCGCACGCGAACGTGTGCGCACACGCCGAGAACACGAACCCCAGGTCGGCATGACCCCTGGCGAAGGCCTCGACGGCGGTGCAGGTGCTCACGGAGTCCAGCCCGAGACCTCCCCACCGTTCGGGAACGCTCAGGCCCAGCAGGCCGAACTCCGCGCAGCGCCGCCACTTCCGCCTGCTGAACCACGGGTCGCCGGAACGGTCGTGCTCGTCGGGTGCGTTGAGCGCCAGGCCGAGCTCGTGGCTGCGCCGGGCGAGCAACGACTGGTCCGGGTCCGGTGCGAAGTCCATGGGCTCCTCGGCCAGGTGAACGGGTGCCGGCAGGTCAGGCGGGCAGCCTGTCCGCCACGATCAGGACGTACTGCAGGACGTTCGACCGGTAGCCGTCGAGGAACGCCTTCTCGACGCCGGTGCTGTGCTCGGACCGGGTGCGCAGCTCCCAGTAGGGGATCGTGTCGGCGTTGAGGACGCTGACGCGGCTGGGCGAGAAACCGGCCGCGGACAGCGCGGCCAGGTACTCGCTGCGCTTGTGCATGCGGGTGCCGTAGTGCGCGTCCACCGCCTCGCAGGCCTCGCTCGTCGGTGCGAGCGTGTCGTTGACGCAGTAGGTGACGCACGCGTACCGCCCGCCGGGCTTGAGCACCCGCGCGAACTCGCTGAACGCGTCGGCCAGCTCGACGTACATCGTCGTCTCGTTGGTGAGGATGCGGTCGAAGTGGCCGTCCGGGAACGCCGTGCGCGTCATGTTCTGCAGGTGGAAGCTCACCTCGTCGGTGCAGCCGTGCCTGGCCGCGAGCTTCGTCGCGAAGTCCACCTGGTACTGCGAGAGCGTGATGCCGTCCGCCCGGCAGCCGAACCTGAGGTGTGCGCTGAACGAACCCCCGCCCCGGCCCGACCCCGCGTCGAGCAACCGCTCGTCCGCGGTCATGGGACCCAGGGCGTCGAGCACGACGTCCATCTGCGCGCACTCCAGGCGGTGCAGCTCGCGGATGATCGCGGCCTCCCGGTCGGGCGCGGTCAGCACGGCGGGGTCGTACTCGCCGAGGCCGTAGTGGTGGTGGACCAGCCCGTCCTCCTCGCCGAGGAGGAGGTTGATGGGGTCGTTCTGCTTCTCGTTCCAGTAACCGGCCACCCACTTCTCGTAGTCGCTGACAATGGCCGCCGGCTCCTCGTCGGGAGCCTGTGCGTGATCGGCGGGCGCGTGGGTGCGGATGAGTTCTCCCATGGCGTGAATGGTCTTCCAGTCCGAGTGCGGCCAACGGCTGAGTGACACGGCGAAGGTCTGCTCAACGTGGACGAGCAGCTCCTCCACGTTGAGCGAGTCGATCAGGCGGTGCTCCAGCAGCGGCGTGTGCTCGTCGAACTCGACGTGCTCGCCTTCGAGGAGGACCTCCGCCACGAAGTCCTTGATCGCGCGTTCCACATCGTCCACTGCGGACCCCCGGGGTTCGGTGCTGATGGGACACATGGTCATCCTCGTCCGGTGGGTCGGCGGGACCGGTTGACCGGAAGGGCAGCCAACTCTGCCCTGGACGACGACCGCGGTGGCGGTGAAGATCTGCGGGTGGGTGTGGAAGAGGATCGCGACGTGTGGCGGGAGCTCCGCCGGACCTGTCCGGTGCGCGAGGAGACCAGCCAGGGCGGGGTGCCGTTCCGGTCGTTCTACCGCCATGCGGACTGCCAGACGATCCTGCGTGATCCCGTTCTGTTCAGCTCCACCTCGGGCACCCTGCTCACCTCGGTGGGCACACCCGACCCGCTCGGTGGGCACACGTTGGCGACGACCGACCCGCCGCGGCACGCCGCCCTGCGCAGACCGTCCACACGCGCGCTGGGTCCGGTGGCCGTGCGGGCGCACGCCGACGGCATCGACCGCGGTGTGCGGGAACTGCTGCAACCGGTGCTCGCCGGAGGTGTCCACGACCTGGCCGTCGTCCTGCGCCGGCTGCCGATGGTCGCCGCCGGGCCGATGCTCGGCCTGCCGGAGAAGTCGTGGGAGATGGCGGTGTCCGCCTCGACCGCGACCATCGCGCCGCACGACCCGCTGCACGCCGACGGCGACGGGACCGAGACGGTGCTGCGGGCGAGCACCCGGTTGTTCGGTGCCATCAGGGAAGCGCTGACCACGTCGCTGACGATGCCGCACACGTTGCCGGGGACGTTGTCGGAGGTCTCGGTCGAAGGGTCCGCCCTCACCCGCCGCCAGGTCATGGCGAACGTCCACAGCGCACTGATCGGGGGCACCACCGCCACGCTGAGCACGGCGCTGCACCTCCTGCTGCACCTCGCGCGGACACCGGAGCTGTGGCGGGAGGTGGTCGAGGACCGCTCGCTGGTGCCGGGACTGGTGGACGAGGCAGCGCGCTGGAGCACCCCGGCACGTCAGCTGGTCCGCCGGGTCACCGCTGACGCGGAGCTGGCCGGTGCGCACCTGCGCGCGGGGGACTGGGTCGTCGCCTGGCTCGCGTCGGCGAACCAGGACGAGACCGTGTTCGCCGACCCGGACCGGTTCGACCCCCGGCGCGCACCGAACCCGCACCTGGCGTTCGGGCTCGGTCCGCACTTCTGCGTCGGCGCGGCGGCCGGTCGCACCCTGCTCGCCGCACTGGTGGGCGAACTGGCCGACAGCGGTGTCCGGTTCGAGCTCGCCGGTCCGCCCCGCCACCTCGTGTCCACTGTGGTCAACGGGATCACGGGCCTGCCGATGAGGTTCAGCCGATGAGCACGACGTGCGCCGACCTCGCCGACGCCGCCGTGCGCGGGCTGTGCCGGGCCAGCGGTCTCACCGACCTCGCCGACCGGACAGCAGCCGACGTGCGGCTCATGGGCGAGTCGTGGGGACACCGCTCACCCGGCACGCCGCCCGCCTGGTCGACGCTCACCGCGGACAGCACACCGCTGGAGCTTTCCGTCGTGCTCGGCGACCGGCCGCTCGGGCTGCGCGCCTCGGTCGAGGCGCAGGCCGAACCCGGAAGCCCGCTGTCCTACTGGGAGAGCGCCCTCCGGCTCAGCGAGCGCCTGTCCTCCGTCCACGGCCTCGACCTGCGCAGGCTGCGGCAGATCGAGCACCTGGTGGCGCCACGGCCGGCCGACCGTCCGCCGATGGCGGCCTTCCACACCCTGGGGTGGGTGCGGGGCAGGCCACCGGAGGGCAAGATCCACCTGTGGCTGGCCGGTGGCGGCCGGTCGGCCACGGCCGAGCGCACCGACGCGGTGCTCACCGCACTGGGGTTCCCCGGTCAGTGGAAGGTCGTCGCGGACGTGATGGACGACGACGACACCGTGTCCTACCTGTGCCTCGACCTCGCCGCGGGACCGTCGGCGAGGACGAAGCTCTACGTGCAGCACCGCGGGTCCCTCACACCGGACCGGCTCGCCCGCTGGGACCGGCTCGGGCCGTCGGCCGAGCTGGACGACGGCCCCACGATGGCCCGGATCGCGGCCAGGGCCTGGGAACGGTCGGCCTGGCGGCAGGACGTGCCGTCGCGCACCCGCCTCGAATGGCGCTCCAACCACCGCCGTTTCTGGTCGTACGGGACGTACGTCTCGTTCCTGCCGGGGCGCGCCCACCCGATCGAGTCCGTCATGCACCAGTTCGGGCTCACCCCGCGCAGCCGCTCGGACGCCGAGGCGCAGTGGATGGTCCGGGAGGTGCTCGACGCCTACGACGTGTCACCGGAAAGCCGTGCGGCCTACGAGCGGTGCGCCCAGTTCTTCCTGGGCGGTGACGCGAGCGGCGAGATGTACGCGCACTCCTTCCTCAGCGCACAGCGTTCCGCCGACGGTCCGGCGCGCGTCGCGGTGTACTTCAACCCCCGCATGTTCTTCCGGCGCCACGGTCTGTCCAACGGCGACCTCGCGCTGGCAGAACGGTTCCACGGGGGCGGCGGAGCCGGCCGTGGCGATCGCTGAACGAACAGGCACGCTCCGGGTCGACGGCGCGGACATCAGCTTCACCGTCCGCGGTGGTGGTCCGCCGGTCCTGGTGCTGCCCAGTGGCGGCAGTGACGCGCACAGCGCCGCCCCGCTGGCGGTCCGGCTCGCCGCAACGCACTCCGTGCTGACGTACGACCGGCGCGGGCAGAGCCGCACCTCGGTCGCCGACCCGCTGCGCCCGGTGCCGATCGAGCAGCACGCCGAGGACGTGGCGGCGCTGGCCGCGCACGTCCACGGGGACACCCCGGTCGCGGTGTTCGGGTGCAGCACCGGCGCGGTCATCGGTCTGGAGCTGGCGCGGCAGCGACCGGAGCGGGTGAGCGTGCTCGTCGCCCACGAACCCCCGCTGCGGTGTCTCGCCAACGCGGCGGAACGCGTCGAGTTCGACGCGCTGCACGACGAGGTTCGGCGGGTCCACGGGAAGTCGGGCTGGCGCAGGGCAGCGAGGCTGCTGCACGTCGGCTTCGGCGCGGAGGCGCGCGACCCGCTCGACCGGGAGCCGGACGTCGGCTGGGAACCGCCCAGCAGGCGGACGATCGCCAACATCGACTCGTTCCTCGCCGTCGAGGCGGGCATGACGTGGGCCTACCGGATCGGCGAGGAGGGCTGGGCCGCCCTGCGGTCCGGCACGGCGAGGGTGCGGCCGGCGGTCGGAACGGTGAGCTCGGCGTTCCTGCGCCGCACCACGATCAGACTGGCCGACGTGCTCGGGGAGGACCTCGCCGTCCTGCCCGGCGGCCACGAGGGGTTCCTGACCCATCCCGCAGGGGTCGCCTCGGCGGTGCGCGCGCTGGTGACCGCGCCGGACGACCGCGTCAGCACGCCACTCCCACGGTGATGACCCCGCACGACGGGTCACGGCTGATCTCCGGCAGGGGCATGCGCAGGCCGGGATCGCGCACTCCGTACAGCCCACCGGGGTAGCGGTTGCGGATGAATGGCAGTCCCGCGCCGTCGGCGCCGAGGTGTGCGGCGTAAGTGCGGACGGCCATGGCGACGCCGGGGTGGTGCAGCGTCCGCAGTGGACGGTCGGACGTCAGGTCCGGGAGGACCGTGCGGAACTCGGCCGCCATCATCCGGCACACCGCCGGGTTGCGCGTGACCGTGGCGACGGCGCTCGCCCCGGTGGTGTCCACGAACTCGCGGAAGCACCGCGTTCCCAGCCCTCCCCGCTGGTGAGCGGGTGCGATCGCCCGGCCCTCGACGACCCACAGCCCCTGCTCCCGTCCGGGGACGTCCAGCCGGTCGAACAGGCCGAAGCCCACGATCTCGCCGTCGACCCGCAGGATCTGCGCGAGCGCCGCCTTGGCGAACCGGTCGGCGACCTGGTGCCTCATCACGGTTTCGGGCTGGGCGAAAGCGCCGGCGCCGATGCCCGCCAGCACCTCGGCGTGGCGGCGGAAGAACGCCGCGGGATCGTCCGGCCACTCGATCCGGAGGTCTTCCACCGAGCTGGTCATGAGGGCTTCCAACCGGTGCGGGCGTGGGGGGGGGGGAACCGGTCGTGGGGGGTCGTTTGAAAGGGGGGGCGGGGGGAAGACAGGGGGGGGGAACAAGGAACAAACCCCCCCCAGTTTGTGTTTCGCTCGTCCCCTCCCCTCTTT
>NZ_JBVJRT010000018.1:106811-118621 GCF_055607425.1 Lentzea sp. NPDC037011
AGGTCGGGGGTTTTTCCACAGAGCGGGTAAGGAGGGCTCCCAACCGGTGGGGGCGTACCAGACCCGAACCGGCTCTGCCACGCCCGCGGACAGGGCGGTCAGGGGGAACTACCGGGGCTGGACCCAGAGACCGACCTGCCTGGAGTTGGTGTAGCCCTGGTACCTGCACGTGTCGTACCAACGGCCCTGGGCGACACCCTGCTTGCAGGCCTTGACCGCCGCGTTGTGGCTGGGGTAGACGCCCGCGAACGACGCGGCGTGCGCGGCCGGGGCGACCACCACGAGCGACGCGCACGTGAGTGCGGCGCCGGCGATCAGCTTCTTCAGCATGCTGTTCCTCTCGAAAAGTCCATGAGCGTGCCCGGGTGGGGCGATGTGTCGCACAGCCTGGCGAACAGACGTGGTGGTGCCAAGGGAAAGCCGACGACAAGGGCATTGGGCGCACACTTGATTTCCTTTACGCCCACGGGTAATGGCGCGCACCCGTCCTCGTCCCGGACGGTGGAACGCGCACTTCCGCCGTTGCCGCACAGCAGGTTTCGATGGCTCCACCGGCGACGACGGGAGGGCGCGACCAGCCGGCACACCAGGCGTTCCGCCGGTCGGGACATCTCCGTCATCGGGCCAAGAAGGCGATTGACCATGTGCGCACAAAGCATTTCCCCTCTGTCCGGGTGTCGGTGCGTCGGTGTTCCGCTCACCGCGAACCCGCCCGACGGACTCCGGACCGCCTGATGACGACCGTGTGGGAGCGACCGCTCGGGCTCGACGTCCTGTGCCTGCCGATGCCCGGCGATCCGCTGGCCGAGCCGGACCCCGTCTTCGAAGCCGGTCCGGTGGCGCCGAAGTTGTCCGCGCCCGTCGCGAGGGTGGCGGCCGACGACGCGGATCGGGCGTTCTACCGCTGGATGATCGGCCACCACGTGACGTTCGGCGTGTGGCGCATGCTCGCGGACCTGCTCGCCGCCGCGGGACGAACCGGCGGCCTGTCCGAGGCCGGCACGGCACGGGCGGCGTGGTGGTACGACTGCTACAACGCGCTGCTGCTCTACGCGGGCAGCTGCACCCCGGAGGTCTACGCCCGGTCCATCCGCCCGCGGATGGCCGCGAAGCACCCGGCCTTCAGCGGCCTGTGGGCCCGCGACCACGAGCGGGTGGCCAGCCTGCTCGGCACGCTGAGCGTGCCCCGCGACGGCGTGCTCAAGCGAGCGCTCAAGCGCAACCGCCTCGTGCACATGACCGTGGCGCAGATGCTGGTGCCCGAGGGGGCCTCGCTGTTCAAGGGCCACGGAGGCCGCGCGGGCAACGACATCACGGACGCCGAACGCGATCTGTTCGACGAGTTCTTCCTGGTGCACCGCGGAGTGGTCACGCAAGCGGGCTTCACCGCCGCGATGCTGACGCGGCTGGACGCGATCCGGGACGACCTCGCCGCTGACCCGGTCGACGCGCGGGCCGAGGTGTTCGCCCTCCTGCCGACCGGCCTCCCCGGCATGGTCGACGAGCTGATCGCCGTCGTCGCCGGGCCCCTGCCGGCCGAGGCACCCGTCGGGGCCGCACTGCCGTGACCGTCCCTGCCGTCCTCGTGACAGCAGAATCGAGCTGACCGACTCGGTCAGCTCGATTCTCGTGCCCGCGCTCAAACCGTCCTGGTCAGCTCACCGCCGGTACCCGGCGGGCAGTTTCCGCGCGATGGTCAGCCCGTCGGCCAGCGGCAGCATGACCGCCTGCACCCGGTCGTCGGCCCGCACGTGCTCGTTGAACGCGCGGATCGCGGCGGCGTTGCCCTCGGAGTGGGCGCTGGTCGCCTCACCCGCGTACAGCACGTTGTCGGCGATGATCAGTCCGTTGTCGACGACCCGCGGCAGCAGCTGCTCCCAGTACCCGATGTAGCCGACCTTGTCCGCGTCGATGAACACGAGGTCCACGGCCGGCTCCGGGGACAGCCGGTCCAGCAGGTCGGCCGCCGGGCCGATGTGCTGGCGGATGCGGTCGGCGAACCCGGCCTCCTGCCAGGCCCGGCGCGCGGTCGGCGCCCACCGGTCGGTGATGTCGTAGGTGTCGATGGTGCCGTCCGCCGGCATGCCCCTGGCGAAGGCGAGCGCGGAGTAGCCGGTGAACGTGCCGACCTCGACGATCCGGCGCGCCCCGCTCGCAGCGGCGAGCAGGGTGAACAGCACCGCCTGCTCGTGGGCGATCTGCATCTCGGCGACCTGGCCGAGGGCGGTCGTGGCATCGATCAGCCACCGCTGCACCGGCACCGGTTGCTCGGTGCAGGCGAGGACGTAGTCGAGGATCTCGGGGGTCAACCGGATCCGCTTGTCCACCTGGGTCGTGCCGTTCAGGGTCACGCTCATGCCAGACCTCCTCGGTCGGTGCGGCGGCTCAGAGGCCCTGGTTCCACGCGGCGGCCGTGACGTCCCCGGAACCCCCGGGGTCGCAGGGCTCGGCCATCCCGGCGCCGGCGACGTGGGCGTCCACGACGTCGGCGGCCAGGCGCACGTCGGCGTCCAGCGGCCGGTCCTGCTCGATCGGCGGGATCGCCTCGGCCAACCGGTCGGCGAGGCCGGCGCAGAACGGCGCGGTCGGCCGGTCGGCGCGCAGGTGCACCGCCTGCCGCAACGCGACCGCCAGCCCGCCCTGCAGGTGCCGCAGCAACCGCGCGGTCTCCCACGCGTTCTGCGCCGCCTGCGTGCCGAACGGGACGATGTCCTGGTTGTGCAGGTTCGTCGGGAGGCTCTGCACGCTCGCGGGCACCGCCTGTCGGCGCATCGCCGCCACGATCGCCGTCGACGCCAGCTGCACGCCCTGGACCCCGTGGTGCACACCGGGACGCGGTGACAGCATCGGCGGGAGCCCGGTGTTCCGGTTGGGGTCGACGAGCAGGTCCAGCTGCCGCTCTGCGAGGTTGCCGACCTGCACCGCGACGGTGGTGAGCAGGTCGCTCACGAACGAGCAGGGCTGGCCGAAGAAGTTGCCGCCGTGCGCGACGGCCTCGTCGTCCACGAAGAACAGCGGGTTGTCGCTGACCCCGTTGAGGTCGTCGTGCACCACCCCGCCCGCGTACCGGTGCGCCGACGTCGCGGCGCCGAGGAGCTGCGGGGTGCACCGGACGCTGTAGGGCTCCTGCAAGGGCCGCAGGCCGGTCGGACGGGTGCCGTCGAGCATCGCGGTCATCCGCGCACCGACCTCACCGGCGGCGGCGTGGCCGAACGCGGCGAGCAGCCGGTGGTCGAGGAACGCGGTGGTGCTGCCGAGCACGTCCGCCAACAGCGCGCTCAACGCGGCGGCGGTGTGCAGCGACCGGCCGATCGACCGCCACGCGAGACCCGCGGTGGCCGCGGTCAGCGAGGTGCCGTTGACCAGCGCGAGCGCGTCGCGCCCGTCGAGTTCCAGCGGCGTGAGGCCCGCCGCCCGCAGCGCCTCGGCCGCCGGCAACCGCACACCGTCCACATAGGCGTGACCGGTGCCGCGCAGCGCTTGGGCGACGTAGGCGAGCGGGACGAGGTCGCCGCTCGCGCCGACCGACCCGTAGGTCGGCACCGCCGGGGTGAACGTCGTGCGCAGCATCGCGGTCAGACCGTCCACAACGGAGGGTGTGACACCGGATCTGGCCCTCGTGAGCGACGCCAGCCGAGCCAGGACCGTCGCCCGCACAACGGGAACCGGCAGGTCGGCGCCCTGTCCCGCGGTGAGGTGCTGCAGGGTGTTGTCGCACTGCCCGGCCGCGGTGTCCCGGCCGGCGTAGGTCACCAGCGGACCGAAACCCGTTGTGGCGCCGTACACCTCGTGGCCGTCGGCGACGACCGTGTCGACGAACCGGCGGCAGCGTTCGAGCTCGGCGCGGGCGGTCTCGGACAACCCGACGTGGAGCACCCCGGCCGCCCGCTCCAGCATGGCCGCGTCGAGCCGGCCCGGCAGGGTGACGTCGTGGGTGACGATGTCGTGAACCGTCGACATGCGGGCTCCAGTGGGTGGTGGTGGGCCGGGTGAACGGGTGCACCAGCGGCTCGTGCGTGGTCACCGGTGCGCGCCTGCCGCGTCTTCGACGTCCACCGGCTGATTGTGTGTCGGTGGACGCGTGCTGTCTGCCGCTCGTTCCAAGCGCTGGAACGTCGTTCGCACAGGCCGGCAGCGCAACCGGTTCGGCAGGCCGGTGCGCCGGCTCTGCTGCATCCGGGTGACAGCCGGCCCTGATCCCTCCACGTGCGAGCGACAATTGCGGAACTCCACAGCAGTGTTCTGCTCGGCTCTGCCCCTACTGTCGGGAGCGTCCTACCGGGCCGCGTTCCGCAGCGGCGGGGTTCCTCGGCGTGGCGCGTGCGAGCGGCAGGAGAAGACATGACGGCATATGGGCAGTGGTCGACCAACCTCGCCGAGTCGGTCTGGCAGGACGCCACGTCCCGGCGCACAGCGCTCATCGAGCACAGCAGCGGACGCTCCTACCGGTACCCGGAGCTGAAGCAGGCCGCTGAACGGTTCGCCGCCGCGCTGCGGTCCCGGTTTCGCGGCCCGGACGAGGTCGTTGCGCTCGTGTGCGACAACACGGCCGAGTTCGTCGTGGCCTACCACGGCACCCTGCTGGCCGGTGGCGTCGTGCTCCCGCTCGAACCGCTGGGCACCCCGGACGAGTGGCAGCCGGTGCTGGAGCGGTGCCGTGCCGCCCACGTGGTCGCCTCGGCGAAGGCGTGGCGGCAGCTGTCCGCGCTCCCGGCCGCCGCGTCGGTGCGCACCGTGATCGTGCTCGACGAAATCCCTTCCGGCGACAGGACGACCGGCTGGCAGGAGTGGCTGGACGGGCCGGCCGTCGCCGCGCCCGCAGCCACCGGGGACGGACGACCGGCGCTGCTCGCCACGTCGAGCGGGTCCCTCGGGCTCCCGAAGCAGATCGTGCTCACGCACCGCAACCTGGTGTCGAACCTGGACCAGATCGACGCGGTGCACCGGCTCACCGCCGACGACGTCGTGCTCGCCACGACACCGTTCCGGCACATCTACGGCATGCAGATGGCGATGAACCCGACGCTCCGCGCCGGCGGCACGCTCGTCACGGTCCGCACCCCGTTCGACGTCGACGATCTCCTGGAGGTCATCGAGACGCAGAAGGTCACCGTCGCGTACCTGGTGCCGAGCACCCTCGCGGAGCTCGCCCGGCGCGGTGACACCGGCGACCGCGACACGGGCAGCCTGCGCCTGGTCTACTCCGGCGGCGCTCCGCTCCCCGCGAACGTCGCGCGGAGCTGTGCCCTCATGCTCGGCGTACCGGTGGTGCAGGGCTACGGCATGACGGAGGCCGGGTGCACCTTCGCCCCGCCCGACGGCACCCCGTCCGTGCCGACCTCGATCGGCAAGGCGTTGCCCGGCACCGAGATCCGGCTGGTGGACCCGGCGACCGGAGCGGACGGCGAGACCGGGGAGATCTGGGTCCGCGGCCCGCAGGTGTCACCGGGCTTCCTGGACGAGGACGGCACCGTGCACGGCCTCGCCGACGACGAACACTGGCTGCACACGGGGGACATCGCCCGGCGCGACCGGGACGGGCACGTCACGATCATCGGCCGGATCAAGCAGCTCATCAAGTACAAGGGCCACCAGATCGCACCGACCGAGCTGGAGTCCGTGCTGCTCAGCCACCCCGCCGTCGCCGACGCCGTGGTGGTCGGGGCACCGGACGAGGTCGCGGGCGAGATCCCGGTCGCGTTCGTCGTGCTGAGCGAGCCGGTGGAGCTGTCCGAGGTGACCGGCTTCGTGGCGGGCCGGGTCGCGCCGTACAAGAAGATCCGGTCGATCACCGCGGTCGACCGGATTCCGCGCTCCGCCATGGGCAAGGCGCTCGTGCACCGGTTGACCGACGTCCCTGCCGGAGGAACGCGATGAGACCGGGGGTGCTGGTCACGGGCGGAGCCACGGGTTTCGGTCGCGTCTTCGCGGAGGAGATGTGCCGCGCCGGAGCGACGGTCGTCATCACCGGCCGGGACTCCGGGGCGCTGCGGCAGGCCCGCGACGAGCTGCCCGGCGTCTGCGCGGTGACCATGGACAGCACCGACCGGGCTTCGGTGGAGGCGGCGGTGACCGCCGCGGAAGCCGCGTCCGGACCGCTCGACGCGCTGGTGCACGTCGTCGACGTGGCCGGCCCGGTCGGTCCGGCCTGGGAGGTCGACCAGGACGACTGGTGGCGGGCGGTTGAAGTCGCCTTGCGCGGCACGGCGGTGACGACCGCGGCGGTGCTCGCGCGCATGGTGCCGCGCAAGCACGGCCGGATCGTCACCGTCGTGAGCCACGCGACCGGAGCCCGTGCGACCGCCTGCTCGGTGGCGAAGGCCGCGGTGGCCGGGCTGACGGAGGGACTGGCGGCGGAGACCCGCGAACACGGCGTCGCGGTGCTGAGCTACCACCCAGGACCGGTGGACCCCGGTGTCACCGGTCCGGCGGCTGCCGAGGCGGCCGCCGTGCTGCGCCGGATCGTCGAGGGCACGGCGGACCACCGGTCAGGCGAGCACCTGACCGCCGAGGACCCGCTGGTGCGCACCGCGTGGGAACCGATGCCGCTCAGCTGGTAGCGGGACCCGGACCTCACCGGGTTCCGCTCGGCCGTAGCGCTCCTCCACCGCTTCCAAGAGGTCCACCTCGTTGCCCGTGGCATCGACGGCGACCGTGCCGGGGTCGTTGAAGAACAGGGATCTCGACCGCCAGGAGTCTCCGGCGACCACCAGCTTCTCCAGCGAGTACAGACCGGCCATCGTGAACGAGAGCCCGGGGTGGAGGCGGGCGAGGTCTCGCTGGACCGACTCGGCCGCGGCGTGGCCGCACCGCTCGGAGGCGCTGTCGACCACCAAGCCCAGGCCGGGGGAGATCCCCTCGACGGACAGCGAGGCCCGCAGCTTCTCGATCGTGTAACCGGCGTGGCCGAGCTCGTGGAACGTGCGCGGGCTCCACACCGTTCTGAGCAGCTGCCACACGTGATCTCCGCCGGCGTCCATGACGGTCACGCAGTTTGCGAGCTCGAGAACGCCGCCCGTGGCGACCACCGACCGCACGTGCTCGGCGAGGTCGTCGAACGCGGTCGCCAGCCGGACCGTGAGGCTGCGCCGAGGCCCCGTGCCGGGACGGTGGAGCTCGTCGGTCATCAGCTGCGCAACGCGCTGCCTGCGCGTGTCCACCTCGTCGAACCACCCGAGAGCCAGCTCAGCGCCGACCATGCCGTGCCTCAGCGCATCGGCGAGGAAGAGATAGTACTGGGCCCGCGGGAGGTCGAGCAGCACCGAGACCGGAGTCGATGCCGGCAGACCTGCCAGGACCCCGCGGACCAACGCCGTCTGCCGCAGGCTCGACTCGTACTCGTAGAGCGAAAGCCTGTCGTCGACACGCAGGCTGACGATCTTCTCCCTCAGCGGTTGCGCGTTCGATCGCAGCAGGCCCACGTCGCGTCCTGCCGCGTCGAGGACCTGCAGCCGCCGGTTGCTGAACAGGCACACACCGGAAACGACGTCGATGCGCTCGGCGCCGTCGAACAGGCGGTTCCGCACGGCTTTGACGTGGACCGCGAAGACATTGCCGCCCACCTCGACCTGCGGGTGGACGACGCTGGAGCCGTGGCCGAAAACCTCGACGTAGGCGTCAGAACGCACCGCGACGCCCTCGACCCCCAGCAGCTCGACGAGCTCCCGGACCTTGCCGGCAGCACGCCGGAGCGGTGTGCTGCCGGTGCCGGCGGCGTTCGTGGTGTGGAACAGACCGGACGCACCCGGCACCCCGGCGATCTCGGCGTGAGTGGACGGCTGATGCCACCGCAGTCGTGGCGGGCGGTTCTCCGGGGAGAGGTCGATCAGGCCGACGTGGCTCATCGGCGTCCCGCCGGTCTTGGCCGGCGGACGACCACGTGGAGGACGACCGCGTTCGGCCGCGTCACCCGCCGGGAGCGATCATGACCACCTGGTGGTCGCCCGGCCGTCCGCTGAGGGCGTCCATCATCGCCGTGACCGGCCCGTCGGCCAGCGGCACGACGTCGGTGATGATCTGGTCGACCGGGACGCTGCCGCCCGCGAGGAGGCCCAGTGCCGCCTCGAACGCGCCCCTGTTCTGGGCGAAGCTGCCCACGATCCGGATCTCCTTGGTGATGAGGGCGACCGAGTCCAGTTCGGTGGGCCGCTCGTTCACCCCGAGCGCGACGACCGTTCCCCGTGTCCGCACGCGCCGGGCCGACTCCGCGAGCGCGGTCACCGAACCCACGCACTCGAACACCACGTCCGCGGCCGCCATCGGCTCGTCGACGTCCACCGCGGTGATCCCGGTGGCGGCCAGGCGTGCGCGCCGCACGGCGCTCGGTTCCACCACCCACACGTCCTCGACTCCGCGCAGCCGCAGCACGTGCGCCAGCAGGAAGCCGACCGTGCCGCCGCCGAGGACCGTGACGGTGTCCGTCGCCGACACCCCGGAGCGGTCGACGGCGTGGACCGCGCAGGACAGCGGTTCGGTCAGGGCGGCGTGTTGCAGCGGAACGCCGTCCGGTACCGCGTAGACCGTGTGCTCGGGGACCACGATGCTCTCGGCGTAGCCGCCGGGACGGGTGCCCAGGCCGAGGGAGCTCAGGTGCCACGGCTGCACCGCGCACAGGTGGTTGTCGCCCGTGCGGCAGACGTCGCAGTCCCCGCAGCCCGCCTTCGGCCACACCACCACGGCCTGTCCCGCCGCCAGCCGCTGCCCGCCCGGTGCGGCGACGTGGCCGGAGATCTCGTGCCCGAGCACGGCCCCGGCGGGGACGACGTGCGGCATGGCCCGCAGGTGCAGGTCGGAGCCGCAGATGGCGCAAAACGCCACGTCCACGCGCACCCAGCCGGGTGCCGGCTCGCGGTCCTGGACCTCCGCGAGGCTCAGCCCGCGCTCCTCGGTGACGACCAGCGCCCTCATTCTTCCACCACAGCTTTCTCGTCGGCGAGGAACGCCCGGATCCGCTCGACCAGGACGTCGGGTTGCTCCTCGGCGGGGAAGTGCCCGCAGGAGTCGATCTGGGCCCCCTCGACGCTGGTGGCGTAGTCGCGCCACAGGTCGAGCACGGGCATGCTCCCCACGAGTCCCTGGGCGCCCCACGCCAGCCGCACGGGCATCGTCAGGCGACGACCCGCCTCCGCGTCGGCGTCGTCGGCTTCCAGGTCCTCGTGGCGGGCGGCGCGGTAGTCGTCGAAGCTCGCGCGAAGCGCCCCCGGCTGGGCGTAGGTCTCCGCGTAGTGGCGCAGGTCCGCCTCGGTGAACGCCTCGTGCCGGAACGCCCCGGCCGCCAGCATGAACCGCACGTACTCCCCGCCCTTCCCCTCGGTGAGGAACTCGGGGAGGTCGGGAACGAGGTGGAAGAGCCAGTGCCAGTACGCGGTCCCGACGCGTGCGTCCATGTGCCGCCACATCTCCCGCGTCGGCACGACGCTGAGCAACACCAGGCGGCTGATCTCGTCCGGCCGGTCCAGTGCCCACCGGTGGGCGACGCGCGCACCCCGGTCGTGGCCGACCACGACGGCCTGCTCGTGTCCCAGCTCGCGCATGAGCCCGCTCACGTCGGCCGCCATGGTCCGCTTGTCGTACCCGCTGCGCGGCCGGCTGGAGGCCCCGTAGCCGCGCAGGTCCGGCGCGACCACCTCGTGGTCCCGCGCGAGTGCGGGGAGGACGTGGCGCCAGGCGTGGCCGGTCTGCGGCCAGCCGTGCAGCAGGAGGACCAGCGGACCCTCTCCGGCGCGCCGCAGGCGGAACCGCAGCCCGCCCGCCGCACGCGTCTCCTCATGAACGCGCATCGCCACGGCGGTTCACCTTGCCCTGCACCGGGATCTGCACGCCCAGGGCCCGCGCGGAGGAGGTGAACTCCGCCAGGTAGCGGTCGTCGACCATGGGGGCGGTGACGAGCTCCGGCAGGGGTGCGAGCAGCTCGGCCAGGAGGTCGATCTTCTCCCCGTCGGGCGAGACGGCCCGGTGCGGCTCGCGCAGCCGGTGCGCGGCGAAGTCGGCGACCAGGTCGTCCATGACCTGTTGTGGCACCAGCGGTTCGGCGTCGTGCTCGGTCAGGATGAGGTCGAGCATGCGGGCGTGGACGAGCACGACGGCCTCGGCGTGCGTGAACGACCCGTCCGCGCGGCTGCGCCACGTCTCGGTCAGCGCCTTCTCGACCCGCTCCGGCAACGTCACCGGCGGGCGGGAGGCGAACCGGTCGGAGCTCAGCGCGCTGCGCGCCACCTGGTAGGCCATCACGGAGTTGTCGCCCGCGAAGGTCACGTTGACCTCGAAGTCGGTCCGCAGGGTGACGATCTGGTTGTGGCCGTGGAAACCCTGCGAGCCGCACATCTCCCGGCACGCGCCCAGGACCTCCAGGGCCAGCCAGGAACCGCACTTGCCCGTCGCGGTGAGGACGTGCATGTTCTTGCGGCCGGGGTCGGTGTGCCAGTCGCGTTCGACACCCCTGACGACGGCGCGTTCCAGCAACCGCAGCGCGAGGCTGCGCAGCTGGACCTGGTACAGGCGGTCGCGGAACAGCGGCTCGTCCAGCAGGGTCCTGCGCCGGGGCGCGCCGCGGGTCTCGCGGTGACCGGCGAACCGCCAGGTGAGGTGGGTCGCGAGCTCGGCGGCCCGCGCCCCCGCGCTGAGCGGGAAGATGCGTTCCTGCACGAAGGTCTCGATCGACCTCACGAAACGGGTGCCGGCATCGGGCAGGGTGCTGGAGAAACGCCCGTCCTCGTCGATGCGCGAGTACCGCTCCATCAACGCTTCGCGGGGCAGCCGGACGCCGGTGAAGCGGGCACCGCCGACCTGGTTGGCCTGGATGCCGCCCTTCGGGTCGCAGGACAGGATCGTGATGCCCGGCAGGGCAGGGCCGTTCTCCTCGTCGCGCAGCGGGACGCGGAACCAGTGGTGGCCGACGTCCTCGCCGTCGATGACGAGGCGGGCCAGGACCATGCCGACGGTCGCGGCGTGCTTGATGTTCCCGATCCAGAACTTGCACGCGGCGTCCGAGGGGGTGTCGAGCGTGAAGCACTGCTCCGCGCGGTCCCACGTCACCGTCGTGCGGATCTCCCGCAGGTTGGTGCCGCCCCCGATCTCCGTGCAGCAGAAGGCGTAGACCTGGTGCATCTGCGCGATCTCGGCGTGGTAGCGGTCGACCTGCTCGGGAGAGCCGTGGTTGAACAGCGCACTGCCCGCGATGAGGTGGTCGGTGATGGTCGAGGTGAGCGCGAAGTCGAAAGCACCCGTCAGGCCCATCACGTCGCACATGGACCGGAACGCGTGCTCATCCGGCCGGCCCATCCACATGTCGTTGTCGACGAGGCCTTCCCGGAAGATCGCCTTCATCCGCTCGATGGTCAGGTCCATGTAGTCGCGCAGGGGCAGGTCGTCCCGCAGCCGCGGATCGAACAGGTCCTCCCGCAACAGGGCGCGCATCGTCTGCCGGCGGTCGGTTGAGGTGAGGAGCTGGTGCTCGTGAGGACCTGCTGTCGCGGTCATGTGGTCGAATCCTCTCGATCTGCGGGTACGCGCGGCACGACGGGCGGGTACCGGTGAGAAGTCTTCGGTCTGCGGCTGACCGATGAGCGGTGGAGCGTCCGAGGCGAAGCTAGCGGTGATCCGCGAGTTGATCACGCCCTCGTCCCACCGCCTGGTATGCCTCCGCTGTGACCTCGAAGTCGCGGGCGTACCGTCGTTCCACTGCCGACGAACGCGCCGTTCGCCGGCACTGTCCGGTCCACAATGGATTCTTCAGCGTCGAGGAGCGTTCCATGACAGTCAACCGTCGCCGTCTTCTGCTGGGCAGTGCGGCTCTGCTGGCGGGCACCGCG
>NZ_JBVJRT010000019.1:0-107021 GCF_055607425.1 Lentzea sp. NPDC037011
ATCGCCATCGAGGCGGCGTCGGCGACCAGGCCGACCATGCCGAGGCCACCCTCGATCCAGTTGCCGTCCTTGATGCCGTTGAACGTGTCCATCGCCGACTCGGCGATGGAAATGCCCGTGGCCCAGTCGTTGTCGCCGGTGCCCGCGTTGAAGAAACCCGACGGCTCAGCAGGTGCCTGGGCCACCAGCGGGTTGGGTGACGACATCAGGCTCCGCCCTGGAGGGTCCGCACGATGGAGTCTTCCACCGCCTGGTAGTGCTTCGCGGTCTCGTCGATGCGCTTGGCGGTCGCGTCCATCGCCTCGGCGACGCCCTTCAACGCGTCCATGCCCCACTGCTCGACGGGGTCAAGCAGCATCCGGAACGGCTGGCAGATGATGCCGTACGCGTCGGTCGGCATCGACACGGTGTTCGCCGCGTCGACGGCTCCCTGCAGCCTCCCCTGGAGGCCCTGCAGCGCCTTGACGTGCGCTTCCAGGACGTCGGACGTGACGTTGAAACCACCGGAAGTCATCGAACCCCCTCAAGTTCGAGCAGCGGACAGGATCAGGAGAGCACGGACTCCCCGCCGAAGTCGTCGTCGTCCGAAGGCGGACGGCGGCGCGGCGGCGGTGGTGGCGGGGTGGGACGGGACGGCGGTGCGTCGTCCTCCACGCGGAAGCTCAGCTCGTTGCGGTGCTGCGGCGCGGCCGGCGGGTCCTCCGCGGGCGGTGCCGGGAAGTTCTTCTTGGCCTCGTTGAACAGGACGTTGGCGGTCTCGTCCTGGGTGCCGATCGTCTCGGCCATCGCGGCCTGCAGCAGCTCCGGGATGCGGGACTGCGCGCGCTGCAGCAGCTTCATGATCTCGCCGCTGACCTCGGCCATGCGGCGGCCGGCGGCGGACTCGTTGATCACCAGGTGCTGCAGGATGCCGTTGGACCCGATGGTGAGCTCCACCGCGCCGTCGGAGGACCGCTCGGAGATCGTCATCCCCTGCACGCGCGTCGCCATCTCCTGGTAGCGGGCTGCGCGCTCCTGGACGTTCTTCTCCCAGCCCGCGAGCATCTGCTCCGACCCGGCGATGTCCTCTGGCACCGTGGTTCCCCTCCTACTGCGGTGGCGGACTGACAGGATGACGCAGCCGGGGGTGGTCCCGTTCCACGAGTGGAGCAAATCGGCTGCGCAGACCAATGGCGTTCCACTGGACGGACCAGTGGAACGCCATCAGGGGCCGAGGTGCGTCAGCCGACCTTGATCAGGTCGACGACGAAGATCAGCGTCTCGTTGGGCTTGATCACGCCACCGGCGCCGCGGGCGCCGTAGCCCAGGTGCGGCGGGATGACGAGCTTGCGGCGGCCACCGACCTTCATGCCGGCGACGCCCTGGTCCCAGCCCTGGATGACGCGGCCGCCACCGAGCGGGAACATGAACGGCTCACCGCGGTCCCAGGACGCGTCGAACTGCTCGCCCGTCGAGTGCGAGACGCCGACGTAGTGGACGACGACGCGCTGACCGGGCGTGGCCTCCTCGCCGTCACCGACGGTGATGTCCTGGATGAGCAGGTCGGCCGGCGCCGGGCCGTCGTGCGGGTCGACCTCGGGCTTCGTGGGGGCCATCACAACTTCCTCTCGGAACGGGGTTGTTCGCGCCCGATCCAATCACGCGTGTGGTCGGACGGCCGAATGGCCTACGCGGACCGGCCCTTGCCCGTCTCGTAAAACCCTGTTGATCCTTGAAGAACTCCCGGCTCTGCACCGGGAGCACAACAGAAGAAGGAGATGATCATGGCGGCAACCCTGCACCGCCTCCGGTCATGGCTGGGCGCGGCACTGGTGGCGGCGACGCTGCCGATGGCGGCGATCAGCGCGGCCGAAGCAGCTCCGACCCCTCCGGTGACCGACGGCGAGCTCGGCGCGCAGATCGTCGGCGGCACGCGCGCCAGCACGTCCACCTACCCCTTCGTCGTGTACCTGGCCACCAGCAGCGGTTTCCAGTACTGCGGCGGCACCCTGGTCGCGCCCAACAAGGTCGTCACCGCGGCGCACTGCACCGAGGGCGACTCGGCCTCGGCGGTGCGGGTGGTGGCCGGCCGCGACGACAAGAACTCCACCGCGGGCACCGTCGCCCGCGTCACGCGCATCTGGATCCACCCCAGCTACACCGACGTGACCCGCGGCTACGACGTCTCGGTGCTCACGCTCGACCGCAACCTCAGCCAGACCCCGATCAAGTTCGCCACCTCCGCCGACAGCGCCCTGTACGCGGCCGGCACCAGCTCCACGATCCTCGGCTGGGGCACCACCTCCAGCGGCGGTTCGGCCTCGCGCTACCTGCTCAAGGCCACCGTGCCGCTGACCAGCAGCTCCAGCTGCAGCAGCTCGTACGGCAGCGACTTCAACGCCACGCACATGGTCTGCGCCGGGTACGCGCAGGGCGGCACGGACACCTGCCAGGGCGACTCCGGTGGCCCGCTGGTGGCGGGCGGCAAGCTGATCGGCATCACGTCGTGGGGTGAGGGCTGCGCGTCCGCGGGCTACCCCGGCGTGTACGCGCGCGTCTCCACCTACGCCACGCAGATCCAGCAGCAGATCAACTCCTAGCTCACCCCGAGAACGCCGGAAGGGGTTGCCGCGACGACGGAGCAACCCCTTCCGGTCCTCGTTCCGTCCTGGTGGCATGAACGGCAGAAAGCTGTTGGCCGGCGCCGCCGTCGTGGCCGTGACCGGGGTCTGTGCGAGCTCCGCCGTGCGGGACGAGACCTTCCCCGCGCCGATCGTCGACCACGGCCCGGTGCGCCTGGTCGCGTACGACTCCTGCGAGGGCGCGGTGGAGGAGCTGCGCTCCGCCATGGCCCCCTACGTCACGGCGTTCGGGCTGGGCGGGAGGCGGAACTTCCCGCTGACCGCCGCCGAGGGCATGGCCGCGGACTCCTCGGCCGGTGTCGCGCAACGCGAGGCCGTGCCGAAGGCCGCCACACCGCCCGCCGAGCAGCAGGGCCACTCCACGACGAACGTCCACGAGAAGGGCGTCGACGAGCCGGACCTCGTGAAGACGGACGGAAGGCGCGTCATCTCCATCGCCGACGGCAAGCTGCGCGTCGTCGACGTCGCGAGCCGCTCCCTGTCCGGCACGCTCGACCTCGGCGACCGGCACGCCACGCAGCTGCTGGTGTCCGGCGACCGCGCTTTGCTGGTGGTGCAGAACCCGGTTCCCATCCACGACGCCGGCTTCGCACCCGACGCCCGCCCGTACCCGCCCGGGGCGCTGGAGGGCAGCGAGATCGTGCTCGTGGACCTCAAGGCGCTCAAGGAGATCGGCAGCCTCAAGACCGACGGCGGCTACCTCGACGCCCGCCAGGTCGGCGGCACCGCCCGCGTCGTCGTCCGCTCCTCGCCGCGCCTGCCGTGGGTCTACCCGGACCAGACGACGAACGACGCGGGTGCGTTGCGGCGCAACCGGGAGATCCTGCAGAACGAGCCGATCACGTCCTGGCTGCCGCGCTACGAGCTCGTCCAGGACGGCGCGAAGACCAGCGGCACCCTGGTCGACTGCGCGAACGTCAGCCACCCCGCGGTGCACGCGGCGTCGTCGATGCTGACCGTGCTGACGTTCGAGCTGTCCGGGCGGTTGGGCACCGGTCAGCCGGTGTCGATCGTGGCCGACGGCGACACCGTCTACGGCACCGACCGCACCCTCTACATCGCCGACGACCACCGGCTGCTGCCCGAGCTGCCGGACCGGCCGGGCGTCCCGCGCCCGGTCACCACGGCGATCCACCAGTTCGACATCGGCCAGGCGGGCCCGCCGAAGCACGTCGCGTCCGGTGAGGTCCCCGGCACGTTGCTGAACCAGTACTCGCTGTCCGAGCACGAGGGCGTGCTGCGCGTCGCGACGACCTCGGGCACCACGTCGCGGTGCTGCTGGCGGGCAGGCGACGCCGGGAGCCCGCAGCCCCCGCCCACCCAGAGCGCCGTCACGACGCTGCGCCGCGACGGCGACAAGCTGGCCCAGGTCGGCCGGGTCGACGGGCTCGGCAAGGGCGAGCGCATCTACAGCGTCCGCTTCATCGGCCGCACCGGCTACGTCGTCACGTTCCGCCAGACCGACCCGCTCTACACGCTCGACCTCAGCGACCCGGTGCGGCCCAGGGTGACCGGCGAGCTGAAGATCACCGGTTTCTCCGCCTACCTGCACCCCGCGGGCGACGGCAGGCTGATCGGCGTCGGCCAGGAGGCGACCGAGCAGGGCCGCACGACCGGCACCCAGGTGTCGCTGTTCGACGTCCGCAACCCCGCGGCACCGCAGCGGCTCGCCCAGTTCCACCTACCGGACTCCAGCTCCGAGGCGCAGTACGACCCGCACGCGTTCCTGTTCTGGCCGCAGGACGGCACGCTCGTGGTCCCGGTGACGACCTACAGGTCGGCCCAGAACGCCACCTCCGTCGTGCTCAGGGTCGACGGCGACCAGCTGCGCGACACCGGCCGCATCACCGAACCGCAGACGCAGCAGTACGGCGGAGCGCGGCGCACCATCGTGATCGGCGACCAGCTGTGGTCGGTGTCGGCCGCGGGCGTGCAGGTCGTCGCGCGCAACGGGCTCGCGCAGCAGGCCTGGCTGCCGTTCTGACCGTTCCGAGCGAGCGCCCTAGGCGACGTACCCCGGTCCCGCCGGTCCGACCGGTCCGGCGGGCCGCACCGCCTGCTCACCCGACAGCAGCCGGTGCGACAGCACGGTCCCACCGGCCATCGCCGCCGGGATCACGACGAGCGCGGCCAGCGGGATCAGGCACAGCAGGTAGGTGGGCACCGCGAAGCCGAGCACGAGCGAACGGCGGGTGGCGAGCAGCTTGCGGCGCTGCTTGAACGTCCGGCCGCGGCGCGTGAACGGGATGCCGGTGAGCTCGATGCCCAGCAGGTAGCCGTTGATGCACACGGCGAGCACCGGGATCAGCGTCTGCCCGACGATCGGGATGAACCCGCCGAGGAACAGCGGGACCGCGAACAGGACCGAGGTACCGACCAGCAGCAGCGTGCCGCGCAACCCGACCACGAACCCGCGCCAGAACCCGACCTGCTCCGCCTCGGGTACACCACCGAGCTCGTCCTCGACCTCCTCGGCGATGTACTCGTAGAACGGGCCGCCGATCATCAACGTGATGGCCGTGAACAGCAGCACGCTCAACCCGAGCGTCACCACGACGACGGAGATCCCGACGGCGACCTCGACGACGCTGCGCGAGGTCTCGCTCCACGAGTCCGCGAACCCGGTGAGCCACCCGGCGACCGAGTCGATGTTGGTGAACAGCAGGGTCCAGCCGGTGATCATCAGCACCGCGGTGAGCACCGCGGGCAGCGCCCCGACCAGCACCCGCTTGGGCGAGCTGAACACCAGCCGGAAGCCGCGCAGGAGCAGTCCGAAACCGGCACCGAAGTCCTTGATCACGCGCACGAGGGTAGTCGGCCCGCCCCGGCGGGAGGCGCCGGATGCGGGACGAAGGGTGCGTTCGGGACCTTTTCGAGACCGCGGGGCCGCTCAGGCCGACGCGATGCAGGCGGTCCCGATCCGGCGGAACCCGACCCGCTCGTACACGCGGGCGACCTCCTCGCTGGCCGCCGACAGGAACACCAGGCCGGCACCCCGGTCCAGGGCGTCGCGTGCGAGCGCCGCCGTGACCGCACCGCCGAGACCGCGGCGCCGTGCCGCGGGCAGCGTGCCGACCCCGACGACCTCCACCACGTCACCGGCCCGTTGCGCGGTGCCGACCGCGAGCACGCCCTCACCCGGCAGGTCGGCCACGGCGTGCCGGTGCCGGGTGTCCGCCGAGGTGGTTCCCGCCTCCGCCAGCGCCGCGTCCCGTTCGGCCGCACCGGTCTCGCCCGCGGCGGTGCCCGGTGAGGAGAACGCCAGCGCCGCCACCGCGGTGACTTCGGCCGGTCGTGTGCCCAGGACGCGGACGTGCGGGTGCGGCTCCGGCAGCCGGGCCGGGTCGAGCACCAGCAGCGGCGCCTGCAGCACGTCCATCCCCGCCTCCCGCGCCACGGCGAGCAGGTCCGGTGTCGTCTCGTGCACCCACTCCAGCGCTTCCGGCACGCCCAGCGACCGCTGGCGCTCCCGCACCGCGAGCACGTCGGCCACCGACGGGCGCCCGCCGGGGAACCGCGGCCGCGCGTAGTACGGGTAGCCGTCGCCTGCCTGGAGGAACAGCGTCAGCTCGCCGTGTTCCTCAACGCGAGATCCCGGTCGGGCCACAGAGTCGTAAAATCGTTCAAGAACGTCCCACACGGCTGATCACGCTAGCTACCTTTGGCGGTATGACGCACCGCTTTTCCCGTCTTGCCACCGCGGTCCTCGCTCTGCTGCTGGTGCTGACGGCGTGCGGTGACGACCGGCAGGACCGGTTCGCGAGCCCCGGCGCGCCGAAGACCTCGCCCAGCGGCAAGTTCGTCGCGCACGCCGAGAGCGCGAGCGAGGTGCGGGTGACCGACCGCAACGGCGGTGACGTGTTCCGCAAGTCCTACGAGTACGCCACCAGCCACCGGGCCGACGGCATCGGCGTGGTGTGGCTGTCGTCGGCGGACCAGCTGTGGGTGGTGGTGCCCAACGACGGCACCGAGCGCATCGAGGCCGGCCCGGACGGCGAGTGGCGTGCGACGAAGGCCGAGCTACCCCGGGAGATCTCGCGGCTCGGGTGAGGCCTTCTCCGGGTCCTCGCCCTGCTCGATGCGGCGGCCGCGTTCCAGCTCCGCGTCGAACTCGGCGCCCAGCAGCACCGCGATGTTCGAGATCCACAGCCACACCAGGAAGACGATCACGCCACCGAGCGAGCCGTAGGTCTTGTTGTAGGACGCGAAGTTCGCCACGTAGATCGCGAAACCGACGGTCGCGAGCGCCCACAGCACGATCGCGAGCAGGCTGCCCGGCGTGACCCAGCGGAAGCCCGGCTGCCGCACGTTCGGCGCCGCCCAGTAGAGCACCGCGAACGCGAGGCTCACCAGCAGCAGGATCACCGGCCACTTCACGACGTCCCACACGGTGACGACCGCGTCGCCCAGGCCCAGCCAGTCGCCGACGGTGTCCGCGACCCCGCCGGTCAGCACCAGCGCGCCGAGGGTGAGCGAGATCAGCACGACCGAGCCGAGGGTGAGCCCGAGCCGCAACGGCACGAGCTTCCAGAACGGCCGGCCCTCCTGCACGTCGTACATGGCGTTGCAGGCCCGCATGAACGCACCGAGGTACCCCGACGCCGTCCACAGCGCCGTCAGCAGGGCGACGATGCCGAGCACGCTGGCGGCGTTCTGGCTGTTCTGCAGCTCCTGGATCGACGACTTGATCAGGTCGCCGGCCTCGCCGGGCGCCACCTCGTCGACGTACTTCAGCAGCTCCTGCGTCGTCGTCTCACCGAGCAGCGCGAGCACCGACGTGAGGACGATCAGACCGGGGAACAGCGACAGCACCGCGTAGTAGGTGAGCGCGGCCGCCCAGTCGGTCAGGTTGTCGTCGTTGAACTCTTTGACCGTGCGCTTGAGAACGCCCCACCAAGCGCCCTTGGGCAGCTTGGCGGGGCTCTCCGGCGCTTTACCTGCGGGCACGGCGCCGCCAGCTCAACGATCGCGTACCCGTGCCGACGCCGGCGAGGTGCAGCGCGACCAGCAACAGGCCGAGCGTCACCAGCGTGTTCAGCGTGACGACGCTGCCGAGCGAGATCTTCGCGAGATCGAACAGCAGGGCGAGGCCGAACGCCACTGCGGCGGCTATTGCCAGCATGTGATCCTCCACCTCATGGGTCGATGTGAGCTGCGGATACCCACTCGACCGGTGGTGAACCACACCGTTCGGAGCAATGGTCGTGCCATGATCCGCACATGGATGTCCAGCGCTGGCACGCGGCAGCGGTTCCGTGGTGGGTGACCAAGGCAGGGCTGGTCGGCGGCTGGGTGCTCGCGTTCGTCGTCTCCGGTGCGGCGGGGGAGGCTCCGTGCACGACGGCGCGGCCCTGCCTGCCCGACCCGCTGTTCGCGCTCGCCGTGGTGCCGTTGCTGGCGGCACCGCTGCTGTTGCTGTTCGGCCGCGTGCTCACCGGGTGCGCGATGGGCGTGCTGTTCGGTGTCATGGAGCTCGCGCTCGACAACGACCCGACGGCGAACATCGCGTTCGGGCTGCACGCGGCGGCCTGCGCGGTCGTCGCGGCGTTGACGGTCCGGTCGCGCGCGGACCAGCGCCAGGCGGCGGGCCCGGTGGTGGTGACCCTGCCGGACATGCCGCCACCGCGCGGGGTGCTGCGCATCGTCGCCGTTCTGCTGGTGCTGTTCGGTTTCCTCACGTTCGTGCAGTACGACCTGAGCTCCGACGAGGTCGCCGGGCACGTCGCGCAGGCCAGCCGGGTCGACGCCGAGGTGGTCGAGGTCAAGGACGCCTACCAGGTGTGGGTGGAGCTGCCGGAGGGGCAGCGGACGGCGTTCGAACCGCTCGCCCCCGACAGCTACCAGGTGGGCGACAAGGTGCCGGTGCTCGCGGACGGCCCGTGGGTGCGGATGGTCGCCGAGCCGGAGGACGTCACCTGGTGGCTCACGCTCGGCGGTGCCGCGGTGTTCTTCGCAATCATGCTCGCAGCGCGGGAACGGCGCCGCCGCTCGCTGTGGACCGGCCCGGTCACGGCGGTGCGGGTGCAGGCGCACCCGCTGACCGTGCGCCGGATTCTGTTGCGGTACAACAGGGAAGACGTCGCCACCGTCGCGGTGATGACCGATCTCGGGCTGGACGAGCCGCTGTACCACGACACCGAGGAGTTCGGCGCGGTGTGGCGGGGCGAGGAGCCGCCGCCGGCGCAGCACGAGCCGGCGGAGGTCGTGATCGCGGGCGAGTGGCACCACGGCGGGCAGGTCGCGGTCGTGGTCGAGGGCGAGGTCGTGGCGACCACCACGCTGACCCGCGTGCGGCCGCGGCACATCGTCCACAGTGCACACCTGCCCGGCGAACCGGTCACCGGGACCGCGCCGGTCGAGCTGCCGCACGCCATCTGGCCGGGTGACCGCAGACTGGTCGAGGGCGTGGTGCTGGCGCTGGCCGCCGTGGGGGCACTGGTCGCGGTGCACCACTACCCGGACTGGGTCGTGCTCGGACTGCTGGGCATGCAGTGCGCGGTGTCGGCGGTGACCCGGTTCCAGCCGCTGCTGCGCCTGGACGCCGGCGCGGTCGTGCTCTACACCGGGATCTGGAGCTACCGCGTGCCGTGGCAGCAGCTGCACGGCGTGCGCCGGTCAGGCCCGCAGCTGATGCTCGCGTTCGGCCCGACCGGCGACGTGATCACGACACCGCAGCTGCCCGACCCCGAGGCGGGCGAGAAGGTGATGGGGGCGCGGGCGCGCGCGTTGATCGCCTTCCACCGGCACGAGAACGTGACGCGCAAGCTGAACGCGTCGCTGTTCGTCGGCCTCGGCTACATCGGGTTGTTCTTCTTCGTCTGACTCAACGCAGTCGTGCGACGGCCTTGAGCAGACGGTCCACATCGGACTCGTCGTTGTACGGGCCGATGCCCGCGCGCACAGCGCCCTTGTCGCCGAGGCCGAGCCACCGCGAGCACTCCAGCGCGTAGAAGTGGCCGGCCGGCGCGTTGACGCCCTCGGCGCCGAGCCTGCGGTACACCTCGGCCGGTTCCAGGCCGTCGACCGAGAACAGCACCGTCGGAGTGCGGTTCGCCGCCTTGCTGTAGACACGGGCGCCGAGCTCCAGCAGCCCGTTCTCCAACTGGTCGCGCAGCTTCAGCTCGTGCTCCTCCAAGCCGTCGAGGGTGCGCATGAACTCCACGGCGGCGGTCGTGCCGGCCAGCAGTTCGTAGGGGAGCGTGCCGAGCTCGAACCGTTCCGGCACGGTGTTCGTCGAGGGCAGCAGCTTGTCCGGCCGCAGCGTCTCCAGCAGCTCCGGTGCCGCCGCGAGCACCCCCAGGTGCGGGCCGAGGAACTTGTAGGGCGAGCACACGAAGAAGTCGGCGTCGAGCTCCTCGACGTCCACCGGCACGTGCGGGGTGTAGTGCACGCCGTCGACGAAGACGAACGCGGCCATCTCGTGCGCGGCGTTCGCGATGGCCTGGATGTCGGGCCGGGTGCCGAGCAGGTTCGACGCCGCCGTGACCGCCACGACCCGCGTGCGGTCCGACAGCAGGTTCGTCACCGCCTCCACCGGCAGCTCACCGGTGGCCCGGTCGAACGGCGCCCACCGCACCGTGGCCCGTGCCGCCTCGGCCGCCTGCACCCACGGCCGGATGTTCGCGTCGTGGTCCATCCTGGTCACGACGATCTCGTCGCCCGGCCGCCAGTTCTTCGCGAGCGTGCGGGCCAGGTCGTAGGTCAGCTGGGTCATGCTGCGGCCGAACACGATGCTGCCGGCGTTGAGGAACTCGGCCATCGTGCGGCGCGCCGTCCGCACGACCTCCTCGGCCCTGCGTTCGGCCGCCGTGACCGAACCCCGGTTCGACACGGCGCTGAGCAGCGTGTCGCGGACGGCGTCGGCGACGACGTCCGGCACCTGCGACCCGCCGGGGCCGTCGAAGTGCGCGGCGCCCTCCCGCAGGGCCGGGAAGTGGGAGCGGACTCGGGCGACGTCGTAAGCCATGCCCTCATGGTGCGGCAGCACCCAGGAAACGGGAAAGGATCAACCGGAGGGTCGTCACCTGTTCGGCCGGGTCGAAGTCCGGGTCGACGAGCCGCGTGTAGAGGACGTCGACCAGGCCCTGCGCCCAGCTCGCGGCGGTCCGCGCGCTCACCGGCAGCACGACCTGGCCCTCGTCGTGGGCCCGTTGCAGCAGCGCGGCGAGCTCGTCGCGCACCACCACCTCGTTGCGGCTGATCAGCGCGGACAGCTCCGGGTCGCGGCTCGCCTGCGCCACGACCTCCAGCACCAGACCGGCCACCACGCGGTCCATGGCCGGTGCGGCGAGGTGCTCGACGACCAGCTGCACGCCCTCCCACGGCGTGAGCGCGCGCGCCTGTGCGAACACCTCGGCGTTGTCCTGGCCGTCCTGCTCGAAGATCTCCTCGAAGATCGCGCGCTTGGTGGGGAAGTAGTGGAACAGGCTGCCCGTGCTGATGCCCGCCCGCCGGCAGATGTCCGCGACGGTCGTGCGTTCGAAGCCCTTCTCGGCGAACAGGCCGGCCGCGGTGTCGGTGATGTGCCGTTTCTTCCGCGCGTGCTTCGCCGGGTCTACGGTGCGCACCGGTAGTACTGCCTCTTCTTCCTGTCCTTGACGCAGACGCCGCGTTTGCGGACCTCCCGCGCCAGCTCGGCGGCCTCGCCGTGCTCGTACCGCGTGATCGCCTTCTTGCGTGCGGCCAGCAGCGCGTTCACGTCCGGCGACAGGCCGGGCGTGTCCTCCACCCACAGCCGGAAGTCGTCGGCGAACGGGTCGGCGTCGCGCCACCGGTAGCCCTGGCCGGTGAACGCCTGTTCCAGCCTGCTCGCGGAGATGTCCGTGCTCTCCCGGGCCAGCTCAGCGCCGTTCGTTCCCAGCAGCACCAGCTGCCTGCCCTCGCTGAACGCGGACTCGACCTCGGCGCGGGTGAACTCGAAGCTCCTGTCGTCCTTGTGGAGCGCGACCCGGTCGTGCCCGACGTCCACGGACAGCATGTCCGCGGCCCAGATCAGCGCGAACACGAACCCGAGCCCCGCGCCGACCACGGGCGCACCGATCGTCACCCACGGCTCGGGAAGCTCCGTGACCAGCCTGAACACCCCTTGGAAGGGGAACCAGCTCAGGCCGGCCACCCAGTTCGCCGCCAGCTTCAGCCCCCAGACCGCGGCGGCACCGATGGCCGGGCACAGCACCCACATGCCGTACCGGACCGCCGCGGTCTCCTGCACCGTCGTCATGCGCCCAATACTATATCGAGCGCTCGGTTTATGAATGTCGTGGTGCTTTCAGGGCGGTGGTTGTCCGCAAGCGGTCTTAGCGTCCGGGCATGGACTGGAACAAGGAGCTGACCGACCAGCTCGACTGGCACTGGCGCCACCAGCTGCGCGCACGGCTCGACGGGCTGACCGACGACGAGTACTTCTGGGAGCCCGTGCCCGGCGCGTGGACGGTGCACCGCGACGGATCGATCGACTGGGAGCACCCCGTGCCGGAACCCGCGCCGGTCACGACGATCGCGTGGCGGATGGCCCACGTCGTCGTCGGAGTGCTCAACGCCCTTTCGGCGGCGCACTTCGGCGGACCGCCGGCCGACTACCTGACCTGGTCGTACGCGACGACCGCCGACGAGGCGCTGCGGCAGCTCGACGAGGCCTTCGCGCGGTGGCAGGCGGGGGCGGCGAAGGCGGACCTGACGGTGCCGTGCGGTCCGGCGGAGCCGTTCCCGGACCTGCCGTTCGGTGCGCTCGTGCTGCACATCAACCGCGAGTTCATCCACCACGCCGCGGAGATCGCGCTGCTGCGCGACCTGTACCTCCGCCGGTAGTCACCACAAGGTGCCTACTTACTAATAGTTTGCGCTAACTGCATGATGATCCCCGTCGAGAGCATCGAAGGGGAGAACATGCGAGTCATCACGCAGAAGACCGTCGGCGACGCGTCCGTGCTGGAGGTCGCGGAGGTGCCGCGCCCGGTGCCCGGTCCGGGTCAGGTGCTGGTCCAGGTGGGTGCGGCGGGCGTCAACCCGGTCGACACCTACGTCCGCGCCGGCGGGTTCCCCGCGCTCGGGGAGCCGCCGTTCACGCTCGGGTGGGACGTCGCGGGGACGGTCGTGGAGCTGGGGGACGGCGCCGAGGGGTTCGCGGTCGGGGACGACGTGTTCGGGCTGCTGCCGTTCCCCGGCGCCGGCGGCGGGTACGCCGAGCACGTCGTGGCCGACGCCGCCGACCTGGCGCCGCGGCCGTCGTGGCTGACCGTCGAACAGGCGGGCGCGGTGCCGATGGTGGCGCTGACGGCGTGGCAGGCCCTGACCGGACGCGGCGGTCTGTCGGCTGGTCAGACCGTTCTGGTCCACGCGGCCGCGGGCGGCGTCGGGCACGTGGCGGTCCAGCTCGCCAAGGCGCGCGGCGCGCACGTGATCGGCACGGCGTCGGCGGCCAAGCACGACTTCCTGCGTTCCCTCGGCGTGGACGAGGTCATCGACTACCGGCACGAGGACTTCACCGCGATCGACCCGGTCGACGTGGTGTTCGACACGATCGGCGGCGAGTACGCCGAGCGGTCCGCCTCCGTGCTGAAGCCCGGCGGGGTGCTGGTGTCGATCATCCCGGGCAACCCGGGGTTCTCCGCCGAGCGCGCGGCCGAGCTCGGAGTGCGGTTCGAGCTGTTCGAGAGCGTGTCGGCGTCGGGTGCCGACCTCGCGGCACTGCCCCCGCTGCGGGTCCGGCTCGACCACGTCGTACCGCTCGCGGAGGCCGCGAAGGCGCACGAACTGGTCGAGTCGAAGCGCACCACCGGCAAGGTCGTCCTGGTGCCGTGACACTGCGTTTACCGTCCGTTGACCCACAGCCCTGATCGTGTGCACAACATCCACACGATCGGGGAGTGCGAATGGCACGGTGGAGTCCGCTCGCGTTAGTCATCGGCTTGTTGGCGGCGGTCGGCCTGTACGGGGCGACCGCCGCGACCGCGGCAGCACCGCTCACCGTCGCGCAGGCGATCAGCCAGCAGAACGGGTCGTCCGCGACGGTCAGGGGATACGTCGTCGGCCAGCCCACCGCGACCACCACCGTCGTCCGCTCCGGGTTCCCCAGCGACTACGCGCTCGCACTGGCCGACACGGCGGCCGAGACCGGCACGTCGCGCATGGTCTACGTGCAGGTCCCGTCGTCGTTCCGGTCCGCGTGGGGCCTGAAGACGAACCCGTCGCTCATGGGCCGGCTCGTCGACGTGACGGGCTCGTTGAGCGCGTACTTCTCGCACGCCGGCCTGACCTCGTCCACGGCGTTCGCGTTCGCCGGCACCACGACACCGCCGCCGACCTCGACGACAACGACGACATCGCCGCCGCCGAGCGGTGACTACTACGCCGCGGCCGCGGGCAAGACGGGCCCGGCGCTGAAGTCGGCGTTGAACGGCATCATCCGCAACCAGACCAAGCTCAGCTACGACCAGGTCTGGGACGCGCTGAAGGTCACCGACGAGGACCCGGCCAACCCCGCGAACGTCGTCCTGCTCTACAGCGGCCGCTCGCAGTCCAAGAGCTCCAACGGCGGCAACGCCGACGACTGGAACCGCGAGCACGTCTGGGCCAAGTCGCACGGCGACTTCGGCACCGCCACCGGCCCCGGCACGGACGTCCACCACCTGCGGCCGGAGGACGTGTCCGTCAACGCCGACCGCGGCAACAAGGACTTCGACAACGGCGGCACCGCCCGTTCCGAAGCACCCGGCAACTACGGCGACGCCGACTCGTGGGAGCCCCGCAACGCCGTGAAGGGCGACGTCGCGCGCATGCTGTTCTACATGGCCGTGCGCTACGAAGGCACCGACGGCTTCCCCGACCTGGAGATGAGGGACGCGGTCAACAACGGCACGCAGCCCTACCACGGCAAGCTGTCGGTCCTGCTGCAGTGGCACCGGCAGGACCCGCCGGACGCGTTCGAGCAGCGCCGCAACCAGCTGATCTACGACCGCTTCCAGCACAACCGCAACCCGTTCATCGACCACCCGGAGTGGGTCGCCGCTATCTGGAGCTGAGCCGTTCGAGGAAGGGGCGCTGCGCGGAGACGATCTTCGCGCTCGCCTCGTCCAGGCCGAACCACTCGACCCGGTCCACCTCGGGGAACGTCCTGCGCTGCCCCGACCTGGGCGGCCACTCCAGCTCGAACGTCCCCGGCGTGACCTGCGCGGGGTCGAGGTCACCCTCCAGCGCCCACACCGTGATCACCTTGCCGGACCCCTTGACCTCCCCGAGCGGGACCAGCTCCCCCTCGGGCACCGGCAGCCCGAGCTCCTCGGTGAACTCGCGCCGCGCCGCCGCCTCCGGCGTCTCGTCCTCGGTGTACTCGCCCTTCGGCACGGACCACGCGCCCGCGTCCTTGCGCGCCCAGAACGGGCCGCCCATGTGCCCGAGCAGGACTTCCAGCTGCGACGTTCTCCTGAACAGGAGGATTCCGGCGGACCGTTTCACACTGTCCAGCATGGCGGACTGGGTTTTGCACGTGGACCTCGACCAGTTCATCGCGGCGGTGGAGGTCCTGCGCGACCCGTCGCTGCGCGGCACACCCGTGGTGGTCGGCGGCAACGGCGACCCGGCCGAACGCGCCGTCGTGGCCACCGCGTCCTACGAAGCGCGCGCGTTCGGCGTGCACTCCGGCATGCCGCTGCGGACAGCGTTCAAGAAGCTCCCCGACGCCGTGTTCCTCCCCGTCGACCACGCCCTGTACGAGTCGGCGTCCGCGGACGTCATGGCGGTGCTGCGCTCATTCCCCGTGGTCGTCGAGGTGGCGGGCTGGGACGAGGCGTTCGTCGGCGCCTCGGTCACCGACCCCTTCGAGCTGGCCCGGTCCCTGCAGGCGGCGGTGCTGTCCGCGACCGGCCTGCACTGCTCGGTCGGCATCGGCGACAACAAGCTGCGCGCCAAGCTCGCGACCGACTTCGGCAAACCGGCCGGCGTCTTCCAGCTCGTCCAGGCGAACTGGGCCGAGGTCATGGGCCACCGCCCCACGTCCGCGCTGTGGGGCATCGGCGCGAAAACCGCCCGCAAACTCGCCGAACTGGGCCTGACGACCGTCACCGACCTCGCGACCGCCGCCCCCGGCGCACTGGCCGCCCGCTTCGGCCCGCGCATGGGCCCGTACTTCCGCACGATCGCACTCGGCGCCGGCGACACCGTGGTCAGCGCAACGCCGTGGGTGGTGAAGTCCCGCTCGCACGAGAAGACGTTCCAACAGGACCTGACGTCGTTGGACGACATCCGTCGCGAGGTCGTGGCGCTGGCCCACGAGGTGGCCACGGACGTGGTCGCCGAAGGCCGCCCAGCCGTGCGCATCGGCGTGAAGGTGCGCTTCGCACCGTTCTTCACCAACGTCCGCTCGATGAAACTGCCCGCGCCGACGTCCTCCGCTCACGACCTGGCCGACGCCGCCCTGACCGTCCTCGCCTGCTTCGACCACAACCGCCCGGTACGCCTCCTGGGCGTTCGCGCAGAATTCTCTGCCGATGAGGTCGAACCAACGCCTTCTTCTTCGACGTATGAGTAAGTAGAAGCTTTACCCGCAAGGAGAAGAAGATGATCGCCACACTGTCCCACCGCGACCGCGCCGTTCTGCGCGCCGTCGCCGCCGGCCGCTGCCAGCTCTCCGGCACCGCACTCCTCGTCGACGGCCTCGGCTGCACCGACCAGTTCATCGGCACCCGCCTGACCACCGCGGGCCTGATCAGCGCCACCCCCGGCCCCGCCGCACTGACCACGGCCGGCCAGGCCGCACTCGCCGCCTGACCCATCCGGTTTCTGCACCAGGAAGTGGTTGTCGAACCGCTAGCCGTCGTTCTGGGGTGCGGAACTGTTCGGCCGCTTTCCGGATCTTCTCCGCTGTTGCTTTCTCGCCCTCGGTTTCGATGACGCGCCCGTCTGATGTTCCGCTGGAATGCGGATCGTGATTTCCTCCTGCGCAGGCGACAAGCGAGCGTTTCGCCGCGTGCGCGGCCCACGCACCGCGACCGCCGTCTCGAACGGCGTGGTGACCCCGGCCGTTCAGCCGCCAGGTCAGTCGCGTCCCCGCTGCCGTGACGACCAGATCGCGATCCGCTCCAGCCGCGCGCCGCATCTCCAGGCTGTCCACGCCACGACCTCATGGGCCACCTCAAATCCATATGGGCCACCTCAAATCCATTGGCCCCGATGGGGACCATTGATCCCATGACCCCGCTCACCCGCGTCCTGCGCACCCTCGGCGGCCCCGCGGTGCTCGACGCCCTGACCCGCCTCCCCGGCAGCGAACTCACCACCGCCCTCCTCGCCCTGATGCACCGCCGCGCGGACGCGCTCTCCCCAGCCGACGTCCTGCGCCGCTACCGCACAGACCGCTTCGTGGCGCCTTACGCCGTGCCTTTCGCTGCCCTTCGCGCTCTTGAGGACCGCCTGCTCGCGGCGCTTCCGCCGTCGTTCTCGGTGGTCGGCCTCGCGCCGGTCGTGCCGCTCGGAACCTGCTCGGCGGTCGCGGCGGTGGACCAGAACAACGTCCTCTCGACCGTGCGCGGCACCGAAGTGGCCGCCGACCCGACCAACGCGCTCGCCCTGGAAGCGGCGGTGCGCCGCGCCGACGCTGCGGCCCGTCCGGACTTTTCCGCACGCGCCAACGTTTCCGCACGCGTCGACTCGCCCGCACGCACCGAGCTCTCCGCACCCCACGGGGACGTCGTTCGGCTGGCGGCCGTGCAACGCGTCGTGCGCGCCCAACAGTTCGAAGGCGCCGGACGCTTCGCGCACTTCACGCTGTTCGGCGCGGTGACGGCCGGCCGCGACCGCGGCTCCCTCGCCTTCGAACGCGAGGCCTTCGCCGAGCACGTCGCGTTCCTGCGGCAGGCGTGCGGCGACGTCGAGGTGCGGGTGAGCGTGCTGGACCCGCGCTTCGAGGCACTGCGCGGCGACCTGCCCGCGGACCCGTCACGCACCCCCGGCTACTACCAGGGCCTGTGCTTCAAGGTCTACCTGCACGGCGAGGAGATCGGCGACGGCGGCTTCGTCGACTGGACCCAGCGCCTGCTCGGCAACCGCAAGGAACGGCTGCTGATCAGCGGCGTGGGCGTGGACCGGCTCGCGATGCTCCACGGCTCGGCGGACTGAGCCGTCGTCGGCCCGTCCGGATCCTGCGGGGGTTCCATCGGGCGGCCCGCCACCCGCGCGTCGCTCGGCATCGACCGGTTGGCCTGGTGGGCGTCCGGCGAGTTCGAGCATCGAGCAGGCCGGTGACCGTCGCAGGCCCGTGGGTATCGCAAGTGAGGCTGTCGCTGCCGCCCCTCCCGCGTTCCTTGTCTGCGGGGCGGTGGAGGGTGTGGGTTTCGGACATCTGACAGACGACGCTCTGAGGGAATCAGGACAAGCTTCACTCGACCGGGTGATCGGCGGCGGGCTGGCGGGCGGCGTAGCGGTGGGTCAGCTCCTGTTCGCGGTCGGTGGGCCAAGGGCAGCGGACGTCGCCCTGGGTGGCGGCGAAGAAGAGTTCCATGTGCACGTGCCAGGCGGCGAGTGCTTCGGGGCCGTGGGCGTTCTCTTGGGTGAGGGTGACCGTGGTGCCTTGCAGGTGTTCATGGGTGAACTCCCAGCGGACGACGCCCTGCGGCGTGCCGTCGTGGAGCCACTCGTACTCCAGGAGGTGCGGGGGCTCGGCGCGGGTCAGGCGGCCGGGAGTGATGCCGTGGTGCGCGGCGCGGGGCGGGACCGTGACGGTGGTGCCCTCGGTGAGGACGGACCAGACGTCGTGCAGCGGGATCCAGACGAGGTCGCGGACGAAGACGATGCCGGCCGGGGTGTCGGTGCCCTCGTCGAGGCCGAACTCGGCGATGTGGTGCTCGATGCGGGCGAGGTGCTCGGTCGGGGGCTTGAACTCCGTGCCGTCTGCGTGGGCGACCAGGGCGTCGAGGCAGGTGGTCCAGCCGGGGGCGTCGCGGCCCGCGGACAGCTTCGAGGTGATGACCGCGGTGAAGACCAGCAGGCAGCCGTCGGGGGTGGGCAGGAGCTCGAAGCGCAGCACGTCGTTGTGCCAGCGGAACGCGAAGACCTTCGGCGGGTCGGACTCGAGCAGTTCGCCCTCGCCGCCGTCGGCGTCGACCGGGGCGGCGTCCGGGAACGTGAAGCGCATCGCGCGGCCGTCGAGGGTGACCTCGGCGGGGAACCAGTGCTTCATCTCGGCCGGTTCGGTGACGACCCGCCAGACCTTCTCCGGCGAGTGCCGCAGCCGGCGCTCGAAGCGCAGGACGGGCTTGCCCTCGATCATCCGCAGTTCGGCGTCCACGGGTCAGTCCCCTTCGATCTCGTCGAGCCGGCGTTCCAGCGCGTCCAGGCTCTCCTCCCACATCGCGCGGTAGGGCGCGAGCCAGGCCTCCACCTCCGCCAGCGGGCGCGGGTTGACCCGGTACCAGCGGCGTTGGGCGTCGGTGCGCACCTCGACCAGACCGGCCTCCCGCAGCACCTTCAGGTGCTTCGAGACGGTCGGCTGGGTCAGCGTCAACCGGTCGACGAGGTCGCCGACCGGCCGCTCGCGTTCACGCAGCAGGTCGAGGATCTCCCGGCGACTCGGATCCGCCAGCACGGCGAAGGTAGATGCCATGCCAGCAATATAGCCTATGAGGCATATTTGTGGTCAGTCAGCCAAGCGGATGGCCACCTCCGTCGTCCACTTCGTCGGGTCGGGTTGCACAGCGGGGTCGGTGAAGCACGTCTCCAGACGCGCACCCCAGCGGTCGCCGTCGCGGTCGAACGGCAGGTCCCGCGCGAGCAGCCGCCCGGTCACCTCCGCGAGGCCGTCCGGGTGGCCCTCGTACGCCTCCACGGCGTACCGGCCGGCGGGCAGCGTCGAGCAGAACACGTCGCCGTTCGCGGGCACCTCGGCGATGGTGGGGATGGCGGCCTCCACCTCGAACTCGGTGCCCGTCACGCGTGAGTACCGGAAGAACGGGGCTCCGAGGATCGGTAACTCGCGGTCGGCCAGCCACTGCATGACGTCCGCGAAGCGGTCGGCGACCTTGCCGAACGTCTCCTGCGTCACCGTGTCCTTGATCGCCGCATATGGCTGCTCTTCCCGGGTTTCGATGTCCATGGGTCCAAACTAGCCAGGACCCCTGACAAAAAATCTGCGATCCGCTGGAGGCCGCGCGGTTACCGTGGCGGTCATGCACCGCGTCCTCGACGTCGCCAGCTCCCCGGTGCGCGACCTCCTCGCGCTGACGTCCCGCCCCGAGGTGATCTCCTTCGCCGGTGGGCTTCCCGCTCCGGAACTGTTCGACCTGGACGGTCTGCGCGCCGCCTACGACGAGGCGTTGCGGGACCGCTCGGTGCTGCAATACGCCCCGACAGAAGGAAATTCCACGCTGCGCGGCCTAGTCGCCGAACGGTTGACGGCGCGCGGACTGCCCACATCGGACGTCCTCGTCACCACCGGCTCGCAGCAGGCGCTCACGCTGGTCGCGACGGCACTGCTGGAGCCCGGCGCCGTCGTCGCGGTGGAGGAACCGACGTATTTGGCTGCGTTGCAATGCTTCCAGCTGGCGGGAGCCCGCATCGCCCCTCGCTGCTCTACCTGGTCCCGACGTTCGCGAACCCGACCGGCCGCACGCTGTCCGCCGCTCGCCGCGCCGAGGTCGCCGAGATCGCCGCCGCGCACGACCTCTGGGTCGTCGAGGACGACCCGTACGGCGAGCTGCGGTACCGCGGCGACGCCGTCGCCTCGCTCGCATCCATCAGCGATCGAACGATCTACCTGGGCAGCTTATCGAAGATCGGCGCGCCCGGCATGCGGCTCGGCTGGCTGCGCGCTCCAGGCGACCTGCTGCGGACGCTGGTGGTCGTGAAGCAGGCAGCCGACCTGCACACGTCCACTGTGGACCAGGCTGCCGCGGCGATCTACCTGGCGCGCAACGACCTCGACGCGCACGTCAAGACGTTGTGCGCGGAGTACCGGCGGCGGCGCGACACGATGATCGACGCGTTGCCCGCGACCGTTCCGGACGGCACCACGTGGAGCGACCCGGACGGCGGCATGTTCGTGTGGCTGCGGCTGCCAGGCGAGGTCGACAGCGCGGTGCTGTTGATGGAGGCGCTGGAGCACGACGTGGCGTTCGTTCCGGGAGCGCCGTTCTTCGCGACGACACCGGACCACGCGACGTTCCGGATGTCCTTCACCACCAACACTCCCGAGGAGATCGCGGAGGGAATGTCACGGCTCGCCGGGGTGCTGCGGTGAGCCTGCTCGACGACGAGGCGCTGTGGCGCTCGTCGGTCGTGGCGAACTGCGCCATGAACCGCGAGCGCGGCCTCGCCGGGTACCGCCGCGAGCTCGGCCTGGACCTGCGGCTGCCGTCCGGCACGAGGTGGGTCGACCTCTGTTGCGGCTCGGGCAAAGCGCTTGCGGAGGCCGCACGCGCCGACGTGGCGATCACCGGCGTGGACCTGGTCGACCACCACGTGCCGGAACGCCCGGGGCTGCGGTTCGTGGTGGCGCCGGTCGACGAGTGGGAACCCGCGGCGGCCGTCGACCTCGTCACGTGCGTGCACGGGTTGCACTACGTGGGCGACAAGCTCGCCGTGCTGACCCGCGCCGTGTCGTGGCTGGCGCCCGGTGGCCGGTTCGTGGCGAACTTCGACGTCGCCAGCGTGCGTCGCGCCGACGGCAGCCCGTACGGCCGTGTGCTCACCAAGGCGTTGCGCGCGGCCGGATTCGGTTACGACACGCGGAAACGCCTGATCAGCTTCGCCGGTGAGGGGCGGCCGGCGTTGCCGTTCCGCTACCTGGGCGCGGACGACCGGGCCGGCCCGAACTACACGGGTCAGCCCGCCGTGCACTCCTGCTACGACCTGCTCAGCTGAACAGTTCGAGCGCGTCCTGGTGGTGCTCGCAGCGGCCACCGCCGGTCGCGATCGCGCAGGGCACGCCGCGCTTGGTGAGGGCGCCGCACTGCAACGCCGGGTCGTGGACGTGGCACAACCCGCTCGCCCCCGCGGTGATCGGGCACGGCGTGCCCTTCTTGGTGGGCGCGCCGCACGGGTTCTCGCTCGGCTTCTGCGGTTGCCGGGGTTTGGCCGCCTTCTTCGGCTTCGCCGCGGGCTGCGTGATCTCGCGGCCCGTCACCTCCTCGACGCCGCGCACGGCCAGGCGGTCGGCGCGCTCGTTCTCGGGGTGGCCGGCGTGGCCCTTGACCCAGTGCCACTCGACGTCGTGCTGGTTCGCCGCTGCTTCGAGGCGGCGCCACAGGTCGGAGTTCTTGACCGGCTCGCGGGACTTCGTGAGCCAGCCGTTCGCCTTCCAGCCGTGCACCCAGGACGTGATCCCGTTGCGCACGTAGGTGCTGTCCGTGTAGAGCCGCACAGTTGAGCGCCGGGTCAGGCCCTCCAACGCCATGATCGGGGCCATGAGCTCCATGCGGTTGTTCGTCGTCGGGCCGATGTCACCGCCGTAGATGTCCTTCTCGTGCGTGCCGTAGCGCAGCACCGCACCCCAGCCGCCCGGTCCCGGGTTGGGGCTGCACGCACCGTCGGTGTAGATCTCGACCTCCATGCCCGATGAGGCTACCGACGAGGTCTGACAGCGCTGCGGTGGTGGTTGGCGGCGGTGATCAGGTCGGCCTCGCGGCCGTGCCGGGCAACGGCCTGCAGACCCACCGGCAACCCCTCGCAGAACCCGGCCGGAATGCTCAGTGCCGGATGCCCGCTCAGGTTGAACGCCCAGGTCAAGCTGGTGTTCACGCGCTCACCCGGCCCGTCGTGGCCGTGCGGCGGACCGGGCGTGCACGGCGTGAGCAGCAGGTCCGTGTGCTCGAAGAACGCGTCCAGGGCGGGGTTCGCGCCACAGCGTCCGGCGAACCAGTCGGCGGCGGGGTCCGCCAGGACGAGGTCGGCCGAAGCAGGCCGCAGGGCGAGCGCGGCCGCGTGCGCCACCGCGATCTGCTCGGCGTCGACGGTGGCGAAGCCCAGGTCGGGGGACCAGGCCGCGGTCACCGAGGCGGAACCGGCGCAGCCGAGATAGAGCGCCAGGTCGTCGGGATGGCGGGCGAACACGCCGACGGCCGAGCGTTCGGAGGAGGTCGTCTTCAGTCCGAAGACGCCGCACCACGCGGCGGGGACGCGGATCGAGCCCGCGCCGTCCACGCCGGTGGCCAGCGGCACGACACCGGACGCCACGGCGACGGCGGAACCCGCCGAGGAACCGCCGGGAGTGCGGTCGGGGTGCCACGGGTTGCGGGTCACGCCGTGCGCGTTGCGGCCCCAGGTCTGCCACGGCGTGGTGCCGTCGGGAGTGGTGGTCAGCCCGATCGGGACGCAGCCCAGGGCCGTCAACCGTTCCCGGTGCGCGCGCCGCTCACCGCGTTTGACGGCGATCGGGACACCGGCGAGGGGCAGGGACGCGGAGCGCACGCGGCGGTCCACCTCGGCGGCGTGGTCCAGGCAGTCGAAGACCTCGGTGAACGCGCGGAGGTGCGGTTCCACGCGGGCGAGGCGGTCCAGTGCGGCGGCGACCTGGTCCACGGCGGTGGTGGCGCCGGTGTTCACGGCGCGGGCGATCTCGGTGGCGGTCAGTTCGGGCACCGCGCACATCATGGGGGAGGATCGTGCGGGTGAAGTGGACTCGTGCTGTGCACCACCTCGGAGAGCTCGCGGAGAAGTGCGCCGAGCTGCCGACCTCGTTCTTCCGGTTCCAGGTGGTCGAGCTGTGGGTCTTCGGCGACCTGCTGGACGTGCCGCGGGACGTGGACATGATCGACGTCGCGCTCGTGGTGGACCTGCCGGTCGACGAGGTGCCGTGGCGCAGCGAACCGGTCGGGGCGGAGCACTGGGCGAACTCGACGCGGCTGTCGCGCAACCCGTTCGCGGCGCACTGGCGGTCGGCGGGCGCGCCGGTGTGGAACCACCGGATCGAGCGACCCGCGCTGGTGTGGAGCGCGGCCGGCGGGATCGCCGAGGAGACGCTCGTCGCCGTGAGCGACGGCACGGGTGAGCTGGTGCGCCAGGCCGCGCCGTCACCCGACGAGCTGCGCAAGCGGGTCGAGGAGGAGCTGGAGGTCAGCCTCGCGGCGTTGCGGCGGGCCCAGCAGACCTACACCGACCACCGGTGGGCGCCGGGCAAGCTGACACCGCACGCGGACGCGTTGTGGCGGGTCAGCGGCGGGTACCTGGAGCTGCTCGACGTGGTCAACTGATCCGATTCCACCCCGGCGTCCTGCGTGCTGGGTTACGTTCCGCGCTGTGCAGAACACCCGTCGTGAGCTCGGCTGGCTCTGGGGGCCGGTCGCGCTGGCGCTCCTCGCCCTGTTCACCGTGAGCGACGCCGACCTCGTCTCCACCCGCGGCGAGACGTTCGAGCTGAGCAAGTACGCCGTCGCGACACTCGGGATGCCGCTCGTGGCGGCGGTCGCCGGGGTGTGGTTCTCGCGGCGGTGGCCGTGGCTGCTGGTGGCGGGCACCCTCGGCGTCCTCGTCGCGACGACCGAGTCGCACGTGCACCTCACGAGCTCCCGGCCGGGCATCGCGAGCATCGTCGGGTCGCTGGGGACCGCGGGGGCGGTGCTGGTCGTCCTCGGCGCGCTGTCGGCGGCACGGGACGCCGCGCTGGCGGCGCTGGTCGTCGCGGTGCAGCTGCTGGGAACGGTGTTCCTCGGGCTGTCGTGGCTGTCGAGCCCGCTGCGGCCGGCGGCCCTGGAGATCACGCTGGCCGGGCTCGCGGTGGCCGGAGCGGTGCTGGCGGTGTTCGCAGCACGAACGGGCAAGGTGCCGGTCGAGTCACTCGACCGGCGCACCAAGGTGGTGGGCACCTTCGCCGCGCTGCTGCCGGTGGTGGTGGCGGTGCTCGGCCACCTCGTCGGACAGCCCTCCGCACCGGTGGTGGCAGGGGTGCTCCTGCTGGCCGGTGCCACCGCGATCGCGATCGCGCTGGGACGGGGCGCGCTGCTCAGGATCGCGACGGCGGGGCTCGTGCTGTTCGCGGTCGCCGCGCCGATCACGCTCGCCATCTACATGTCCGCCGGCAGCGTGGCCAACTACGCGCCCGCCGCACTGGTCGGTGTCGGGGTCGGGTTGCTCGCGGCGCAGCTGCGACAGCCGACGGTGGTGGCGGCGCTGGCGTGCGCGGTGCTCGCCGTGCTCATGGTGACGGTGGTCGAGCTCACCGGCGAGTACGCCGACGTGACGCAGGGCGGGCTGGGGGCGCTGGTCATCGGGCTGGCCATGGCGGCGGTGACGTCGTCGGCGGCGACCGCCGCGCCTACGTTGCTGCACCTGCGGGTGTTGCCGGTCGCGTTCGGGCTGGTGCTGGTGGGGTTCGCCGACGGGTTGCGGCAGGTGGTGCAGCCGGTGCTCGACTACGGGCGGGTGTGGGGGCAGTTGCCGGAAGCCGAGTACTTGCCGGTGTGGGGCCTGTTGTTGAGCGTGGCTGCCGCTGCGTTGGTGGTCATCGCGGTGCTGGACCGACGGGCGAGGACCAGTGGCACAGCCACCAGCTAGCAGATTCGGCACCTGTTTGTTGAATCAGCTGGTTCGACGACCACCACTTAAGGCACGATGTGCCGATGAGTGCAAACAAGAACTCGAACAGCAGCAAACAGCGTGAGTCCAAGGACGCGTTGGTCCGTGTTGCTGCTGCTGGAATCGTCGGATGGATTCCGGGCATCGGATCTGCCCTGTCGCAGGCTGCCGTGGAGTCTGCTGAGGCCCTCCGGAGACGCCAGGCGATCAGACAGGAGAGACAAAGCGGGTTCGTTCTCGACATGGCCGGCAAGATCGGGAACCTGTCTTTGGAGCAGTTGGTCAATCGACTCACTGCGAGCCCCCTCAAAGAAACCCTTGCCGAGCAGCTCCTCGAAGCAGCCGGGCGGACTGCTTCGCAACGCAAGTTGATCGCTATCGGTCGACAACTGCATCGGCTCGGTGGTATTACAGAAAATGAAAAGCTCAACCGCGAGGTGATCGAAGGAGCGACTCTGGCCGCGCTGGAGGAGCCCCACGTCGCGGTGCTGGACGTCCTCTTCCACCCCGGTGACAGCGGAGGATCCGGCGGTGCAGGAGAAACCGCCGGTCTCACGTTCTCGGAGATAGCCTCCGAACGGACTGATGTCGAACGCGTGCTCCGTCCGGTGCTGTCCATGCTTCAACTCCACGGCCTGATCGCGGACACCTCCACAGGTGATGCCGACGGCGAGCAGAGGTGGATCCTGACCTCGTACGGCCGGTATTTCCTGAGACTGTTCGCATCAGCTGGTGAAGCTGCTGAACTGGACATGCACAGCACGGGAATCGACGGATGAGCTGCCACCCGTCACAAATCGTGGAGATCGTGCGGTGTGGAGAACAGTCTGTTCAAAGTCGACCGAGCGGCTGCCGAACCGTCCATGCTGAACCTGCAAGCAGTGTCGAGGCTCTGTTCGATTTCGTACGTACGGGGAGCCAGTAGACGCGACAGGTCGGAAAACCTCTCGCTGAAGAGCATGAGAGCGAACAGCCACTTCGGTGACGCTCCCAAAGCGCGGGTGGTCAGGTTTCGCGCGTGGTCTTCATCCAGCTCGCCCAACGTGCCGTCTGTCGCGGCACAGCAGAGCAGTGCCGCAGCTGCCCATTGGCGCAGATCTTGGCCTGAGACCTTGTCGTAGTCGTCACGGGCATCGTCCGAAGAGTTGATCGAAGGGGTGATGGAGAAAGCTCGCATCCACAGGCGAGCGGCCGGGTGGTTGGTCGCCATTCTGCATTCGGCTTCCTCAGGATCACGTCCCAGGGCCATCAAGGCCATGGAGACGAAACCGGCCGAGATCGACAGCTCGGATCGGTCGAGGGTGAACCTGCTGGAGATCAGCATGGATCGGCGCTCCTGCAGCAGGTCACAGAGTTCAAGCGCCTGATGGCCGTCCATCGCCATTTCAGAGCAAGTCACCCCGAACTCGGCGAGTTCGGCGGCTTCGACCCTGGTGAAAGCTCTGATGGGCACAGCGTCGAGGAGGTCTCCTGCCTGGGCCTCAGCGCCGATCAGGCGCAGAACGTTCAACAAGGACCCCATCTTCAGCAGTTCATCGATGCGGCCTTGCTCCACTCGCCGCTTGAGGAGGTCGAACCTGATCTGTTCCGTGATCTGGACCGCCACCTCGGGCGCGGTGGCGTGCACCCCGCGCAGGAGCTCTGTCAACGACCAGACACCACGAACGCCCTGGAGTTCGGTGGTCCAGCGTTGCGCCAGCCGGTTCACGGCACCGTCGGACAGTTCGATGTGGAGGCGTGCCGCGTCTCTCAGCAGCTTGCCCAGTTCCGCGGGCTCTGCCGTGTCGATCAACGTCAGGATGTCGTGCTCCCACCATTTTCCGTTGGCATAGCTGTTCGCGAGCTTGCGAGCGACATCAGGGCTTGTTTTGGACACGCTCCGCAACATCCGCAACGTTGTGATGCTTGAGCTGGCCTGTTTCATCAACGTTCGAAGCCTTGACGGCTCCGGGGTGCTGTTGTGCCATAGCGTCAGTTGTCCGGCAGATCGAGTCGATCTCTGCTGGTTGAGGAAGTCGATCACTCTCCTGGACTCCTCGGCGCTCATGTCGCCGAGGAGGTCGACACATTCGATGAAGTGGTGGATGTTCCCGATCTGTCCTAGTCTCACCTCCCACTTCCTGGTCCCGCCGGTGAGGTCCAGCAGTTCTTGGCCGGCGCTGGTGCGGCCGGCGTAGGAGAGCGTTTTGCTCACTGCGGTCAGCGCACGCATCGTGTCGAGAGAGCGTTGGATCGGCAGGCCGCGCAAGAACGATCTCGCGTTGAAATCCCGCTCGAAGGCTTGTGCGGCCTCAGGGCTCATGGCCAGCACCAGGCGGTGCAGAGCTTCGATGTGGGAGGGCATGCCCACGCGGAGCAGGATCTCCACCAGCTTCTCGGCAGAGGAGTCATCATCTCTCCGGTGCCCGGTTGCAGGGCGTTCTGTCAAGGCCTTGTGCAGTGGTTCGAGGAAGGCAGGGCCAAATGCGTCTTCGTGGGACAAGCGCAAAGCCAACCGTGCCGCGCCTTCCTGGATGCCGTTGGCGGCGCCGTCGAGCAGAATGCGCGAGCAGTTCGCCCGCAAGCGTTCCAATTCCTCGGCGGGCGTGTTGCAGTCTATTAGTCCTTGGAGGACGTGCCGGACCACCTCTGGTCGATCCTCATGGTTGAGAGCGGCTTCTACCCCGAGGATCAGTGAGTCGGACAATGCCCTGGAGAAGTATTCGATGTCGAGGTGGGCAGTCTGCTCGCTGAGGCGTATTTCCAGGGAATCGATCTTGGCGGTGAGCTGAAGTGCTTTTCCGACTTCACGCAAGTCGGCGTCGGTTGATATTCGCGATACCCATGCGGAGATGAAAGCTCGTCTGATCCTTCCGGACTGGTCGTACAGCAGGTGCCAAGCTTGGTGGGGAGCGTTCTCGTACAACAGCCGCAGAACTTCGGTGATGGTGTCGGCCGGGCTGCGGACGAGCATCTGGTGCAGCCGGTCGGTCAGGTCCAGTGATCCCAGAAGCGGTGCGAGCACCTTGCGGGTCGCGCGGCGCAGCACGAGAATTCCGGCGAGGAAGTCCTGTGCGTCGGCGGTGCGCAGGGCGGAGGCCAGAAGTTTGACCCACTCCTCCATGGCGGCGGCGTTGTCGGTCGGGTCTTCGCCAACGGCGATGCGCGCCCCCAGCCTGCTCAAGAAGAGGCCGCACTCGAGGTCGCCTGGCGATGCGTCCAGCAGGTCGGCGCAGCCCTTGGCGCCGCGGAGGTCGGAGATGAGAACGACGCTGTCGTCCACGTCGCGCAGTGCTCGGACGAGGCTGACCAGTGCTCGATAGTGATCGATCCGAGTCGGGTCTGACCACGAAAATGCCGCCTGCGCCGCGTTCAGGGCGGCGTCAGCCACCTGGGGGTCCGGTATCTTCCGGGCTGTCATGAGCAGCTCGACCGATTCCGGAGGAGAGAAGCGTTCAGCCAGTGCCTCCAGGTCCTCGGCAACGACTTTGACGACGTCGTTGAAGAGCGCCTGATCGTCGTCATGGCTGCGCATGAATTCCTCATCGCGCCTCATGACAGCCAGGCACTGCATCGCGACGTCGTGGTCGAGTGCCGCGAAGCCGCCCACTGACAGATCTCTGAACATCATTCGGAGCAGCGTGAGACGGGATGGGTGGTCGAGAAAAGGATAAAGGTCGTTCAGCACTCGGCTGCACGTTTCTGCCGTAGGCGCTGAGCTGATGCTGGCGATGATCTTCTTGCTGAACCTGTCGGTCAGTTTTCGCGGAGCGGAGTCTCCGATGAGGCGACTGGCGAGTACGATCCTGGAAGCCTCGGCCGGTTCGGAGACCGCGATCGGCTCCAGGTACTCGACGAGGTCGGAGAGAATCCGCCTCTTGAGATAAGGGTCGTTGACCTTGAACTGGGCGGCAGAACTGGACGAGTCTGCTTGGCTCAGCGTGTGGATGTACACCGCGCGAGCGATCGGAACGCTGGTGAGCCGCCATCCGTATGCGCGCCTAGCGGCTCCCAAGCTGACCAGAACTGTCGGGGGAACCGTTGCCACTGCCGCGTCGGACACGCCTGTCCGCAGCATCGAGAGCAGTGCGAGGTAGCGCAGTGCTTGAGTGTGCTCGGACGGTACTCGGGCACTGATCCAAGCGTGCTGAGGGGTGTCTTGGAGATTCGGCCCGGCAGTGCCAGGCGCGGCTGCTGCGTGGTCGAAGCCGATCACCTGACCGAGCGCGCTGAGGGCTTTGGCGCTCAGTGCCCGCCGGCCACTCGGTTTCAAGTTGGCTCCGGTTATGTTCCGCAGCTCCTTCCTGCTGGCGGCGGGGGAGTCCGCTGATCTGGCCATGACCGCCATCACCTCGCTGGCAGAACGAGTGAGCAGCCAGCGGTCAGTTCCCGCGAAGCTCACCAGCGGCTTGAGAAGAGGCGCAAATTCTTGCTCGCGATGCCGGCTCTGCTCGAAAAGTCTCCTTGTGAAGTTAATTCGATCTTTGGAGTTGGTGTTGATCGTGACCTGTCGAAGCCCGTCCGTTTGCCACTCTCCGCCGTGGTCGCCGTACAGGGCCAAGACCAGGATGCTGGTTCCTCGTGGAACATCCCTGTTGACGAGTTCATCGGCCAGATCGTTGAAGTTTTCGGTGGGCGCAACCTCATCCACTACGACCAAGGATCTTTCCGCATGGCTCGGAGGCGCGGCGATCTGCGCCAAGCGCACTGCTTCCAGCAGGTTTCCCGGGCGGAGCGAGGTGTGGGACAAAGGGCGCAGGAAGAGTGTTCGCCACTGGTTTCCGCTGCTGAGCTCCTCGGCAACGAGGGCAGCCGTGGTCGTTTTGCCGCTGCTTGCGCCTCCTCCGAGCAAGGCCGGCTGGTGCGGGTTGGTTGAGAAGTGGTTGACCAGGATCTCCTGTTGCCTGGTCACAACCTTCAGCCGTGTGCCCTCGGGAGTGCTGGCACACCTTTCGTTCTCCCCGCTCGTGCTGGTCAGCTCCCATTTTCTGCTGTGCAGGCCTGCCAATGCGACGGCACGTCTGACCTCCAGCCATTTTTGGCCGAGCTCGGCAAGTCTTGCTTGCAGGAGCTGAAAGCCGGCCTCGGTCTGGCCGTCTCGCAGCGAGCTGTCCGGGCTGAAGTCCTCCGGAAGTTGGAGCGCATGTTTTATGGCTGCGACGGCAAGCACCAGCCTGGCGTTTCCCGGGAGAACTGGAAGTCTCGATGTCTGGTGTGTGCCGGGATAAATTGTCACATGCGCGATTTTCGCGACTTGGAGATCCGAAAAGCCGATGTCGCGCAGCACCTTGATGGCGTCGTCGAGCCCGTTGGCGAATGAGTCCAGAACCGATTTCGGCAACCCGTTGGCAGCTACCGTGACGCGATGCTTCCACGTGTGTTCTACTGCTTGTTCGTCATCGGGCGCTCTCTGATCGCTGAACTCGCAGGCGAAGTCGAGACGGACTTGCCGGCCTGAGGGATCGTGCACTGCGGTGAACGAGCAGCGGTCCAGATCATCTGCGCTCTGAGCAGTAGATTTGGTGTCGTCGTGCGGTACCGATATCGACTGGAGCTTGTGGCGCAGACCGGATTCTTCCAGCTCATTGGCGAGCACCAGCCACAGTTGGTTGTCCACTTCCAGATCGGCCGCACCGTCGATCGATTTCCACAGAAGGCCGAGTCCGGCGTCCGGAGCGGATACCAGCCAATCCGGAGTGTAGTCATCGAAGTGTACTTGGGAGAGTTTTCTCAGTGCGCTGACCAGATCGTTGTGGATGATGTCCGCAGCAGTGCCCGATCTACCGGAATCGTGGATGCTGCTGAAGGCCCGGACGAGCTGATCCACCTGGAGCAGCAGTGGAGTCGAAAGGCTGGGTGGAGGTGTGTGTTCAGGGGCGCCGTTCATGTCCACTCCAGCAGTTGGTCGAGCTCATCGCTTCTCGTTGCGACCGCGGTACTGGTACATCGAGGTGAAGAGGTGAGCGTTACTCCAACTGCCTTCCGGTCAGGATGACTGCGGTGCAAATCGATGTCACCACGGCTGCGATTGTATGGCTTTCACTCCGCGAAGGACGGGCACTGCTCGCCGAGGGTCGAGTCGTCGCCGTGACCGGGGTAGACCCACGTCTCGTCGGGCAGTACCACGAACACGCGGTCCTCGACGTCGTTGATGAGCGAACGCACTAACGGTGAACAAGCCCTCCTGATGTAGCTCATGGTGCTACGCGGGGCTACACTCGCCTGGTGAAGGTCATCAGCCAACGGGAGTTTCGCAACCACTCCGCCGCTGTCATGGACGCGGTGGAGGCGGGCGAGACCTACCACGTGACGCGAAACGGCGTGGAGGTCGCCGAACTCCGTCCCCTGCCTCGTCGTCGCCGTCGCATGACGGCTGAGGAACTCGTCGAACGGCACAGGACCCTGCCTCAGGTCGATCACTCTCAGATGCGGCGGGAAGCTGACGAGTTCTTCGGTGACGAGGATCGTGTGGGCGACTCTGACCCGTGGGAGCGCAGTCGTGGCTGAACGTCCCGAGTCGGGGGTGCTCGACACGTGCGCCTACATCGATCTGGGCCTTCTGGATCCGGCTGGTCTGCCGCAGGTTCCCGAGCTCACCACTGTCACGATGGCCGAGTTGCACCAAGGCGTGGTGATGGCGAAGGACGCTGCGTCCAGAGCTGCGCGCACAGAGAAGCTGGGTGCGGCGATCGTCGACTTCGAGCCGCTGCCCTTCGATGGTCAGGCAGCTGCCAGGTACGGCACGTTGGTGGCGCTCACCATTGCGGCGAATCGAAACCCGAAGCCTCGGCGGATGGACTTGATGATCGCCGCCGTCGCGTCATCGCGCGGGCTGCCGCTGTACACCAGGAATCCCGAGGACTTCAGAGGTCTCGACGGCATGGTCACGATCATCGAGGTCTGATGGTGCCTGCCGGAGAACAGGCTCTCCGGCAGGCCGAAAGTCACCAGCCGCGGGCGCGCCACTCCGCGAGGGACGGGCGCTGCTCGCCGAGGGTCGAGTCGTCGCCGTGACCGGGGTAGAACCACGTCTCGTCGGGCAGCACCGCGAACACGCGGTCCTCGACGTCGTTGATGAGCGAGGCGAAGTTGTCGGGCGAGGTGGTCTTGCCCACACCCCCCGGGAAGAGTAAATCACACTAGCGGTGAACATCGGTAGCCTCTTCTCATGACCGAGGTCGTGGGGATCTACGCGCGCATCAGCGAAGACCCGCTGCAGATGGAGAAGGGGGTCACTCGCCAGATCGAGGACGGGCGAGCACTCGCGCAGGCCCGTGGATGGACTGTCCTCAACGAGTGGGTCGACAACGACCTGAGCGCGCTGCGTGGAGGCCCACGCCCGGCGTACCAGGCGCTCATGGAAGCGGCTTCGCGCGGTGAGATCACCCGAATCGTCGCCTACGGCATGGCAAGGCTGTGGCGCAATCGGAAGGAGCGCGTGGACGCGATCGAGCTGCTGGCGCGCGCTCGTGTGTCCATCTCGTTGGTGAAGGGCTCCGACATCGACCTCACGAGCGCAGCCGGCCGCATGGTCGCGGGCATCCTCGGTGAAGCCGACACGTTGGAGTCGGAGCTCAAAGGCGAACGCGTTGCCCGCGCTGCACTCCAACGTGCGGAAGAGGGGCGTGCTAACGGTGCCGTGGCGTACGGGTGGCGCCGGGTCTACGAGCAGGACAAGAACGGTCGCGTCTTGAGCTTCACGGATGAGGTAGACGAGGCAGAAGCGGCCATCGTGCGCGAGATCGTCGACCGCCTGCTCGCGCGCGAGTCCCTGAACGTGATCACCGCGGACTTGAACGCCCGCAAGGTCCCCACGCCGTACGGCGGCGACCGATCGTGGGGCACCAGCTCAGTCCGCAAGCTGGCTCTTCGGCTGTCCAACATCGCTCGCCGGAAGCGCGGAGGAGAAGACTTCGGCCCGGCGGCTTGGCCCCCGATCGTGGACCCGGACAAGCACGATCAGGTCGTTGCTCTCCTTACTGATCCCTCGCGGGTGCAGACACGTGGCGGTGCCCGACAGCACCTGCTGACGTTCGGGATTGGCTGCTGTGGCAAGTGCGGATCAGCTCTTCGCGTCTCCAACAGGTGGCTGAACCAGCGACGCAAAGAGCTGGGCAAGACACCGCTCTACGTCTGTGACTCGCCGTCCTCATGCGTCGGGCGACGCCAGGAGTGGGTGGATGACTTGGTGGAGCGCGTGGTCGTGCGACGGCTCCAGGAACCTGATGCCCGCGACCTGCTGACTCGGGACGATGTCGCCGCGCAAGCCGCGCGAGAGCACGCTGCTGGCATCCGCGCCCGGCTCCAGGCCGCAGCCGACGACTACGCGGATGACCTGCTTGATCGCGAGCAGTTCCACAGAATCAACGCGAAGCTCCGGCCAGCTCTGGAGGAGGCTGATCGAGAAGCCATGCGTCTGGTTGTCGGTGTTCCCAGCGACATGGTCACCGAGATGGTTGGGCCTCAAGCGCAGGAGCGATGGAAGCAACTGACCGTGCTTCAGCGCCGGGCACTCCTCACGGCGATGGGTGTCACGGTCACGATCATGCCGTCCCGAGGCGGCCCAGGCTTCAAGCCCGAGTCGGTCAAGATCCAGTTCGAACGGGACGACGATCAAGCCACGCCCGAAGAGATTCGCAATCTGCCCACGGATTTCTTGGAAGCTCGTTCCTAAGCTGTCTACTGTGGTCACATGAGTACTCGGGGGAGCTCAGAGGCGCGGCGGGACGCAGTGGTGCGTCAGGTAACCGCGCCCGCCGCTCGCGCCGAGTGCTACTCCGCTCGTGAGATCCATCGACTAGTGCACCTCGTTCGCGAGCTGCGTAAGACCCTCCCACCTGAAGAGATGCAGGGCATCGAGACGGCGTTGCCGCGCGGTCTGCTCGGTGGCTTCGAGGCTTTCGCCGACCGAATCGACGCGGCGAACACGAGGGTTGCCGCGAGTCATCCGAAGCGACTCAGGTTGCTCGCGAAGGTGATGGATCTTCCGTTCACGGTCCACCAAGAGCTGATGATCCTCAGCGAACACGACCCGTTCAAGCGGTCCGTCAGCCGCGACTTCGGCCGTGCGTTTGGCCTGGGCGTGAAGCCTGCGGATCGACCAACGATCGCGCTTGAGGTCGACGCGGCAATGCGACTCATCCGGCTCTTGGTGTTGCTGTGCAGGGCTGCCGAACAGAAGTTTCCTGTGTCGGTCCTGCTGTGGCTGCTTGACCTCCTCGCCGGTGAGTTCGTCGCGCCGCCGGCCACCGAGCCGTTGCAGAACGCGCCACCCGCGCGTCAAGCGCGTCCACCAGGTCGACTTGTCGTCACCGGTCCGCGCGTTGCCCGTGCTCCAGGACGCCGCGTCCCTCGCAGCTCGTTGCAGCGAGGGCCGGGATGGGCTGTGCGCGTTCGGGGGAACGCTGTAGCCGCATAGCGCGTCGCTGGCCTTCCTGTTCCGGAAGGGCCACACCTTGGCAGACAACAAGACTCCACCCGCTTACCTACCTGTGTCGGAGGCGGCCGCACATCTGTCCGTCTCCGAGGTCACGATCCGCCGGGCGATCAGGGCCGGCAAGCTCCCGCACATCCGTCTTGGACGGCTCGTGCGAGTCGCCGTCGACGACCTCGACGCGTTTGCGGCGGCTCATCGGGTAGCGGGGGTGACCCGTGACCCGCAGTAGAAGGACACGCGGAAAACCTGCTCGTCACATCGACGACTACGTCGAGGAGATCGTGCGTAGCGCGCCGCCGTTCAGCGCGCGGCAACGGCTGAGGATTGCCGCGATCTTGTCGACCGGCGACGCCTCAAGTCCGCGTGACGGATGCCGTTGATCGGCTTGATTTTCGGGGTGCCGGTGCGCGTTGTGACACCGGCACCCCGCCGCTCCCAGCAGGAGTGGCGACAGGAGCAAGGTAGACAAAAAGCAGCCTTTGGCCTTGCTGGCCGGCGGCCGCCAAGCTTGGCTCATCCGGGGGGATGGCATGGCGCGTAACGGAAGTACTGGGGGATACCGACCGCACGCTATGCAGAGGCGTGACATCGCGAAGACAGCACGCTTCAACGAGCCCGAGATGAGTGCAGTCGTTTCGGCCGCAGCGCGAGCACAGCTCCGAGTCGGCGCGTGGATCGCAAAGGCAGCCGTTGAAGCGGCACTCGCTGATAACAACCCGCGGCGAGTAGCCGCGAAGGAGATCGGGCAGCAGCTGATGCAGGTGCAGACGGAGCTTCAGCAGCTGCGTCGCGCGAGCGTCCTGCACGGCAACAACCTGAACCAGTTGGCGGCTGTGGCGAACACGACCGGCGAGGTCGGCCTCGCTTCGTCTCGCGTCATCGCGAACATCGATCGAATCGTGGCTCAACTGGATGAGCGCCTGTCCGCAGTCGATGCACTCCTGGCACGCATCGTCGACCGCTTCGAGTCGACGTGATCGGAAAGGTGACGCGCGGCTGGAACGTCTACGGCCTCATCCGCTACTTGATGGGACCAGGAAGCACCGAGCAGTCAGCACACACGGATCAGCACGTCTTCGCGACATGGGACGGTCGTCTCGAGGTGCACCAGCCCGAGCAACTCGGAACCGACCGGTTCGACGTCGGTGCCTTGGTCGCAGCTCTTCGGGCACCTGCGGCGCTGGCCGGGGTGCCCAAGCGCCGTCCGCGTGAGGATGACTGGTCAGGCACTGTGAGCCGGGTCCCGAAAGGCCCCGTGTGGCAGTGCTCGTTGCGCAACCATCCTGACGACCCGCTGCTGACGGACGAGCAGTGGGCAGACGTGGTGGCGGACGTACTGCACCGCACTGGGATCGCCGAGCGCGATGATCCTGGCGGTTGCCGATGGGTCGCGATTCGTCACGCGCCTGACCACGTGCACATCGCCGCAGTGCTGGTTCGACAAGACACCGGCGAGCTCGTGCACCCGCACCGCAACTACGACTTCCGGCGTGTGAAGGAGGCGTGCAACGCGGCCGAGGAGCGGTATGGCCTCACAAGCACCGGCGCCGCGGATCGGACGGCGACACCTCGTCCAACTCGCGCTGAGAACGAGAAGGCGTCCAGGCTCCACGCCGCCAGCCAGAGACGCACGGACGTCGCGATTCGCATCAAGCTGCGTCGTCAGGTTTCCATCGCCGCTGCTGCCGCGCGGAACTGGGACGAGTTCGTGGAGTACCTGGCGTTGGCGAATGCGACGGTACGCGTCCGTCAAGGTCACCACGGCCGGATCCTCGGCTACTCGGTCACGGACGCCTCCGACCCGGCGTGCCGCGCAGCGTCGGGTGATCCGCTGTACTTCGCCGGAGGCAAGCTCGGTCCGGATCTCAGCTACTCGAAGCTCATGAGCCGGTGGAAATCGGTGGAGACGACCGTGCCTGCCTCGGTGCAGGGGATCGTCGATGAGGTTCTTCTGCCTGCACGTGAGCGGATGCGGCACCGCGGACCATTGAACAAGACCGAGTTCGGACAGGAGGCTATGCAGGGCATCGCTCATGCGACAGGCGACATGCTGTTGGCTCTCGTCGTTGTCGCGGATGCGGATCGAGTGGCACTGCTGGTCGACGCATGGGAGACATACGCGCGTGCCGGCCGTGTACCCGAACAGGTCTTGCCCCGTCGATGGGCAAAGGTGTCGCGTGATCTGCGCACAGCCGCTAACCAATTGATCAGAGCGGGCGTGCGTAATCCAGCACGTCAACGGGTCGCACCTGACCAGTTGATCGCGCTCGTGATGGCTGTGTCAGCGCTAGTCGCCGAGATCGCAGCATGGCATGAAGCGCACCAGCGCCACGTCGCGGCTCGGCATGCGAGGGCCACCCGCGGCGTGCTGGATCAGATGCTGGCGGGGAACACGTATCGCATGGGAACGCCAGCCCGCACGCCGCCGACAGTTACACCATTAAAACCGCGACGTGAGCTTACCAAAAGACCGTCGATAGGAGCGATCTCGAGGCATCGAACTTTCCCGAAGAGCGGTCGCGCGCACTGACGAGGTTCAGGCCAAGCGTGTCGTTCCCCAAGCGGGAAGTTGAGACATTCGTCCGCTCGTAGGCCGTATGAGTGGGACAATCTCCCTTCGAGAGAGCAGGTACGGCGCCGATTGCCTTATCGGGCTGGCCCAGGTTCTTCCACGTCAGAGGTCTTCTGGACGAAAGCTATCGGTCCGTCGTATCGAAAGGCAACGATTGCGGTCACCCGCTTGTTCTCGTCACGGCCCCTAAGTAGGTCGGACGCAGAGGGTACGACGAAGGCCTGCAGGCCGTGCTCGAAGGCGATAGTTCCTGCCGTCGGCTTCGTGATCGACTGAACCCGGCCAGGCACACGTAGGAGGATCGAGGGTGCAGGGCTACCACTTCGGCGTTCCCAGGTCGTTAGATCCGAATGGTGGATCAGCTGGCCAAGTCCCGAACCCCCGCCGAGCCATTCGTAAGGGAACCTTCGATTGCCGAACCAGGTGGCGCGCTCGCGGCACCGCTCGACCTTCCGCTGATAGTCATCGACAGCAGCCTCTTGCCCCGCCATTGCGAGTAGATACGAGATGACGTAATCGTAGAACAGAGCTTCACGGCTTCCATCGGTTTTGGCCCATCCGGCCACCAAATCGGCGGCCTGGTCCAGCGATGCGTTCGTGAAGCGAGCGGCCCAGAGCCATTCCAGCAGGCTGTGTGCGTCGCGCGGGTTGTCCAGCAGGTTCTCTTCCAGTAGACCGACCGCACGTTGGACATCCTTGGTTGACGCTTTGCGCCACGAGCCAGCCCTATTTCGGTAGGCCCGAGCGAGCCGCCTCCGGATGGGCGGCTTTGCGAGGTCTGTTCGGTCGAGCAGGTTGCGCCACCCTTGAAGGAGGGCGGAGTAGTCATCATACAACTTCTCAAGTTGGATTTCGACGGTCTCTGCAACAAAGGATGCTCGGTCTGAACCGCGGATCTCTCGGGCAGATTCGATGCTTTCTTCGGCGTCGGCCAGCAGGTCGCGGTAACGACCGGTCGTCGGTCGCGACAGAAACTGCGCGTACGTTGTGGAGCCTGATAGTGTATAGCCGTATTCGATTGCTGCAATATTTGTCTGAGCAAGCGCGATATGTCCGTACTCGGTCGAATCATCGATGCTGGAAACGTTTCGGAATGCGTCGCCTGCGGACTGACACAGCTCGAGAACTTGACCCTCCTGCTCCGTGGCACCATTGAGGCCGGCCTCGCGGATACGGGCACGCATCTCGTTGCGGAACACCATGCCTCTCATGTGGTGCAGGAGTGGGTCTTTTGGTGAAAGTGCGATTGCGCGGTCGACGGCCGCCAATGCATTGCTAAAATCGCTTGCATCGTACGATAGGAGCCGACCTAGGTGCGCCCAGTAGTGCGGCTCCTCTGGGAACGCTGACACGATCGCCCTGAGGATCTGAAGCCGTCCGGCAGATGACAAAGCGCGCATGAGATCGGTATACGTGGCATTGCCACCTCCTTCGACATCTACGGGTTCACGACTTTCGCGAGTCGTAAACAGGCGATCTATGATGCTTTTCATGTCAACTGGAAGTCGTCGCCCGAATACGGTCGCTGCATGACTAATGAGGCGCAGGCTCCATCCAGGCAGGGAGGCCTTCCAGTCCTCGCGTCCAGGTGTAATCCCTTCAGGTGAGAGAATCTGCCGGAGGGCTTCTTCAGCGATCAAGCTATGGGTAGTCCGCCAAGCGCCCTCTGGATCCTCAACCAAGAGATCGCTTAGTGCAGGAGCGAGTTCCTTCGCGAGGTCGACGTTTGCGGAGGACGGGATGTCAAGAAACTTGGCAAACAGCTCTGCTGGCACCGGGACGCCGCAGAAAAGATGGCACATGCAAATGAGTACAACTACTTCCCGGTCCTGATCTGAAAGGTTGACCAGGAACTGTGCAACGTAACCTTGCAGACCTTCAAATTCTGTGCCGAATGCTGTAAGGGCGTAGAAAAATGGCACGTTGTTGTCGCTAGCTCTGGCGGCCAGTTCAAACACTTCGACACTTCGTTGAGGATTGAGATCTGCGAATCGTTGAGCTATGTCTAGTCTTTCCTGCAAGTGGTTGAGCGCGCCAACATGGACGCTGCGATGGCGTCGCTCGGTATCGTTGCCGATCTCCGGACTTTTCGTGCCCCCACTCGGTGCTGTTGTGCGACGAGCGGTAACGAGAATCACTGCCGGTACAGAGTTGGCGCGGAGCGCCTCGAAAACGTTCCGTACAGTCACGTCTGGAACAAGTTCCGCCACTACCAACACTGAGATGTCACACAGTTGCGCGAGCTCGCTTATCGCCTGCATGAACACGCTCTCGTCGACGTCGCCGCGTACATACACCGTTGGGTGTTCGTCTTTTAGGTCCCAAGCGGCACGACGCGCCATCGTCGTCCCCCCTGCGCCGGGTGTGTGGGTGAGCGCTACTCTGAGGGTAGTGTGCTGCTTCAGACTTGGGCGCAGCACTTCGTCAACGAGCTCTGATGTGGAGCGTCTCTCAACGTCGAGTCCCAGGCCCAACTCATACCAGGTAATCGGACGACCTTTGTAAAAGGCGTCTGGCTTGCGGTTCCGTTCGCCTACGATCCCTACCTCAGAATGAAGAAGATCCATCGTATCCGCGTACCGGCTGACAAAATCGTCAGGCAGGGAGATCCGGCCGTCGCGGCTTGGCAACGTGGCAACGCGCGTCCCGTCGGTGATAGCTGGCCTTTCGGGCACTATCTGTAGCAGGTCGCTGGGGTCGCACAATATCGTGCGAGCATCATATTCTGCCAGGAAGCTGGAGTCGGAGGTCGCGACAATAAAGACATCAACCCGGTCTCCGAGCGCGTCGACACATGCCTCGACGATGGCGCGTTCAGCGCTCCGTGGCTTGCCCATGCAGACAACAGTGGCAGGGTTCGATGAGACATGCGCCATCGCTTCAATCGCTTTGACGACAAATCGGAAATGTTTACGACGCCAAACTCGTAGATCCTTGCCTGGGTCGACCGGGTCTGCATCGCTTAGTCCAGCAGCTGCTAGCCACACAGTGCTCGATCGTCCGAAGAAAGGATCCTGGTCTTTGGTGAACAACCGTCGGTCGCCAGGTGCGCCTGTGGCAAATGCCCATCCCCCGTCGACATCCGTCGACGGGTTGAGGTCGACGATCACCTTCCAGTGCAAGGCTGAGATCTTTGCTCGTGCCTGGGTCGTCAACTGGGAGGAGTCAATGACCAGGATCGTGCTACGCGCTGTGGACCAGTCGGTACATGCTGCAGCCAGGGCTTCGAACGCTCGTGCCACATCGATGGAGACGGGGCTTTGGCCGCCGATGCTGACCAATGGCGCTTCGGCCGGGGCGGCGACATCCAAACCAGCGCAGAAGCGGCCTAGCGCACCGCAGGAAAGTTCGAGGCACCACTGCTGCATCGAGGGGTCTTTCAACCTGATCGCGAACAGCAGCGCGTTGGCGGCAAGAGATAGCAGGGTTTGATCTTGCCAATGGTCAAGTAGTCGGAGTTTGTTGGCGAACTCCTCACCAACCTCAGACATGCCCTTCGCGAGACTCAACAGTCCTGCGACCTGCAGGTGCTCAGGTCGATCTACGGAGGGGTCAAGGAGGAACTCCGAGACGGCCTGACGCTTTATGTCGGTGAGGTCAGCAACCTCTCTGACAAGTATAGATAGCAGCAAGTGAATTGGGTCTCGTGCAAGAGGTGCGCTACTGCTATGCGCTGCAAGGTCGATAAGACGGTACCCTGCAGGGTTAGGCAACGGCTTTTGGGGAACCAGAACGTTATCGGCGTGCAGATCGCCATGGGCGCAGCCAACGATAACCATCAAGTGTTCTGCTTCGAGTCTTTCTAGCCATTCGTTCGAACGCGCCCAGGCCATAGCATTTGGAACTATTTCCCCAGTCGTGATGCGCACCCACGACGGTAGTGTGGCGCCGATCGACGGGGTGTACACGACCTGTTGGGCGAACTGGTCCAATGGGCCACCCTCAACAAGCCTTGTCCCAAAGTGTTCGCGAAAGAAAGGGACAGGTGCCTGCCGCACAGTCTTGGCGGTCGGGTTCCATTCAGACAGGATTGACCGTACAATTGTGGCGGTCGCGTGCGGGAGGTCTCCGCTTCGCATAGTCGAAAGCGGCCTAATTGTTCGCAGTGATCCGCCAGCGACTTCCTGGAACATGATGGTCCAGCCGCCTTTGCCGATCACAGGCGGAACCGGCAATGTCACCAGATGGGCGGCAGCGAAATCTGGGGCAGCAGCGAGCGCCTCAGCATGACGTTCGGCTTCCTTCCCGGTGATCCGGCCGGGTGGACACACCTTCATCAACACCAAAAGGGCAGCGCGACCTGGACCGTTGATGACGACGGTCGCAAGGAGCGCTCCACTCAGCCCTGGGGCGATCCAGCGATCGAAGTCAAGGAGTGTCCCGGTGTCGGTCATCCACTTCGACAGGGCGTCTTTGACGCGAGGGTCAACCGCGCGCGAGATCTCGTCCGGCATCGCATCGTTGATCTCGATGGGGCTGTGATCATCTGCCGCCTGCATGAACCATCCTCACGTCTGAAGATCGGACCTCGCGCGGGTGAGCCTAGTACTCCCGCCGCTCTTGTCGATGGAGTCACGACACGAGTTGCCCGCGCAAGCGGGTGGTGTCATGGAACCCTGAAGGCACTCTGATGCCGCTGGCAGCGCACGTTTCGCCATACTCTGCGTCCTCCTGCTGGCCGAACCATGGGACAGAACGCGTTCTCGATCGAGCTGCAAGCCAGTGGTTCTTGAAAGGGTCGGACGATGCCTACTTTCCTTAGGGAAGGCGGCGAGCAGACGTGGTAACTGGTCTGCGGTTGATGACGTCGTCGGGTGGGCTGGAAGCGGGCATCTAAGAACTCGCCAACTCCTACCGGCTGGGTCGTCTCACTGTCCTTGAGCAGGAGACAGCTAACTCTGAGGCACTCACAACGGCATGACGTCTGAGACGGTCGAGGACGTAGGGCAGCCCCCGTCTCCTCCTGGATGGCGTCCAGCAGGAGACGGGGGCTGACGTTGGCACGGCTATGCGGTCATGGGCCGAAAGGGCATCAGCGTGAGACGACCAACCGGATGAACTGCTTCTCAATGACCTGGCCAGTGGTGAGTGCGTCGTCCGGTGTTCCCGCGCGGTAGGCCGTGATCGTCGGCTGAGCGGTGCGGTCCTCGCCCCAAGCACGGATTGCGGTGCACAGCCGTTCGGCGAGCTGCTCTCCGACAGGGCCGTGGCCGATCGCGCCGAGCTCCCAACGCTTGTCCTGTGCGTCGGGCTCGGGGTTCTTCAACGACATGTACGCCAACGATTGGCCATCGACGAGGGCGACGCTGCTGTACCGGAAGGCGGGATTGGCCAGTCCGGCTTCCACAGCATCGTTTCCAGCGCAGAAGCGCACCGTTCCCGACTCAACCGCGGTGACCAGCGGCCAAATGAGGTCGGTGGACTCCATGGCCACGATCGACGTGCCGGACCACGTGGTGCTCGCAGGAGCGTCCAGAACCCCTTGCAGGGCATCGAGATCCACGGACTGGTCAGGGTCCCAGAACAGCAGTACGTCGTCGGCGATCTCACCCTTCTGCTCGCCGTTCTGGCCGTTGCCGATCATCGGGATGAAGCCGCACAGCTGGCTGTCGGTGGCACGCAGCACGCCGTGGTCGTTGACGAACGCGACGCTGCGGGTCTGGCCGCGCCAGGTCAGCGGGACGACGAGCCGGCCACCGGGGGCGAGCTGGTCAAACCAGGCCGGGGGCAGGTCCCAGGGGCCGACGGTGACGATGATGCGGTCGAATGGGCCGTTCTCGGGGTCGCCGAGCGCGCCGTCTCCCGTGATGACGTGTACGCGGTCGTAACCGGTGGCGGCGAGTGCTCGCTGGGCGTGCTCGGTGACGTCAGGGTGGATGTCGATGGTGCTGACGTGGCCGGTCTCGCCGACGAGTTCGGAGAGCAGGGCGGCGTTCCAGCCGGTGCCGGCGCCGATCTCCAGAACGCGCTGGCCAGGGCGGGCGTCAAGCTGGTTGAGCATCATCGCGACGACGGTGGGCACGGAGATGCAGCTGGCGGGCCTGCCTCCGGGAGGGCCGGGCTTGATGGTGATGGCTCGGTTGGCGTAGGCGTCCTCGATGCTCGCGTCCTGCACGAACGGGTGGCGGGGAACCGTGCGCAGGACCCGCTCGACCTCGGCCGACGTCGCTTGGCTGTTCTCCACGATGTGGTCGACCATCCGGTTGCGCAGGTCTTCGGGCTGGGTTTCCGTGGTGGTCATCCCGTTCCTCTCGCGTTTAGTATCCCGGTCGGGTGCGGCGAGGAGCAGGCATGCGTCCCAGTGGAACGCGGGCTCGGTCGCCGAGTAAAGGGCCAGCGCGACTCCGGTCGCGCCCTCCAACAGGCCGTCCCCGGCCGGTGGCCGATGATCGCGCAGGTGCTGTTGGAAGTCGGTGTGCAGCCGTGGCAGGAGTGTCGCGAGTTCGCTGCCGGGGCCAGCGTCGTCAGCGGCGCGGCGGACAGTCTGGACCAGTCCGGCCCAGCCGTGGCACAGCGATGCGCCGTCGAGCTGATCAAGCTGCAATTGGTCGGTGATGCAGGAGGCGAGCGCACTCTCGGCGCTGCGCTGTCGCTGATGGTCGCCCAGGGCGATTCCAGCGAGCTGCTGCGCGCGGGTGATGCCGGGCGTGCCGTAGCACCATGACGGCCGCTGCGGACCGGTCTGGCTGGTGATGCCCGTGCGCCACTCGTGCAGGCTGATGGTGCCTGGCCACCACGGTGTGGTGCGGGTGCCGAGCTGCCAGCGGTCAAGCATCCCGTAGATCTGCTCGATCGCTTCTGCGTGGCCGGACACGGTGGTGCCGCTGATCTTGGCGGTTGCCAGCAAGGCCAGCGGACCAGTGACGCCGTGGGCGATCGACAAGTTGGCGTGCCCGCCAGGCCACTGCGGGCAGGGACGATCGGCGGGTTCGTTGCAGGTCCACCAAGCGGGTAGCTGCTCGCTGTCGAACGTGATCGGCTCGCACACCAGCCGCACGAGGTAAGACAGCACGTCGTGCAGCAGCGCGTCGTGGCCGGTGTGCAGCAGGTAGGTCCCGATCCCGGTCAGTCCGTTGATCAGATCGAACTCGCGCAGACGCGCAGGGAGTCCGTCGTCGATGCGCTGGTGTGCTGCGTCGAGGCGACGCCGCGTCAGGCGTGTGATGTGCTCGTCGAGGGTGTGCAGCGGGCGGGCATAGGCCGGGTTTCCCGTGGCGCGCAGCACGAACGCGACGGCGGGCGCGCCGTTGAACAAGCACGCGTCGCGGTGGGCGGCGAGCGGGCTGCGGGTCATCGCCGCGACCCATTGGCGTGCGGCTGGCCAGCCGATGAGGCCGGCGCGAGCCTGGCCAACATGCAGCAGCGCTGTCCCTGCCGCGCCGTAGGACAGCGACTGTCCCCAGGCGGGAGTGGGATCCTGCAGTGGCGGCGCGGCGGACGAAAGTGTTGATGTCATTGGGAGTCGCCGCCTTGGAAGCGGGCTTTCCAAGCCAGCGCGGCGTGTCTGGTGAGGCGCTTGCAGAGGCGCTCGTGGTCGGGGTTGATGCCGATGGCCCGGTTGTGATGCATGTGCAGCAGCGACTCCAGCGCGGAGTTGATGTCGATGCCGGTGCCGGAGTGCAGGTGTCCGCGGTAGGCGGCCAAGGCCTCGGCGCGGGCCTGCCAGGCCTGCTCGACCGGCTCCGTCCAGCCGGGCAGCTGCCGTAGCGCGGTGAGGTCGATCGAGAGCCGCATTGCCTCGTCGAGGATGTCCCGCGCGATGGTGACGGCGGGCGCGGTGCGGTTGATCAACCAGTCGGTCGCGACGGCGGACGTGCCGAGAAGTCCGCGGACGATGTCGACCATGTTCGCCACAGCCAGCGCGGTGGGGTTGACCGACTTGGCCGGCAGGGCACGGAGCATGGCGGCGACCAACCGCGAGTCGGCGGCGAAGACGTCCTCGGCCGCTTCCAGCGCCGCGCCGTGCCCGTAGCGGCCGATCTCAGGCTGGTAAGAGGCGAACCGAACGTCCGTGATCAAACCTGCCTGCCGCACCCGCTGCGCCCATTCTCCTACCGCGATCGTGCACGCAGCGTACTGCTCGGTTGTAGGTCGCAGACGTAGCCGGAGGTGATCGGTCTCGTGTCGGCTGTGGTATCGCACGAACCACCAGGCGGTGCCCTCGGGAAGGGTGTTGAGCAGCTGCGGCAGGCGCGTGGCGAGGAGGCCGTTGATGCGCTCCGGGTGGGTGTGGATCTTCGCGGTGAGCCAGGTGGCGCCGGGATCGCCGGGGAGTTGTCCGTGCTGGTTGGTTACCTCGGGTAGCAGACCGCGCAACGGGGAAAGGGCGGCTGGGCGGGTGGTGATCAGCGGCAGCGCGATCTCATGGGCGTGGCCGCCGATCCAGCCGTGGTCGGCCGCATCGGTGGCTTCGTAGAGGATGGCCTGGCCGTGCTTGACGAGGTGGTTGTGCAGGAGCGTGGCATGGCCGGGCTCGTCGAGACTCAGCCGCAGTGTGCGGTCGGCGTCGCGCAACTCCACCACGTCCGGGCAGTTCCAGCGCGTCCGCCAGGCGGCGAGCTGATCGGGCCAGCTCTGCGGGCCTGCTCCCTCTGGCGGCAGGTCGTTGGTGGACAGCCGCCACTGCGCCGGGGACAGCACTGTGCGGCCGTAGCGCACCCGAGGTAGCGCCGACAGGGTCACGTGCGAACCCCAGTCGAACTGGTACCAGGAGGCGCTGAACGCGCGCGGCAGCTCGGCCAAGAACCGCGCCAGCGGATGCGGCTGCTTGTCCAGGGCGAGGGCGTGGAACACCTGCGGCTCGACCACCCGGCGCCGTGAGCGACTGACCAGGTAGAGCCGGTCACGGGTCGCGCAGACAACAAGGTCTTCCAACGGGATCAAGGTCGAGGGGTCGTCGTGGCCGCGGTGCTCACCCAACGGGATCACGTGATCGAGGTAGGCGGGCACCCGGCAGACGTTCTCTGCGGGCACGAACTTCGGGCCGAAGCTCAGTTGCGCGCGCAGTGCGCCCTCGGTCGCGGCTGGAAGTGCCCGGTAGGCCCCGGCGAGACCGGAGCCGGTGGCCATCGGGGTGAACCGACTGGTGAGGGTTCCGGCTGAGCGGGCGGGTGCGACGGTGAGCGTGAACTCACCCCGGTTCAGCGCGTCCACGCTGGCGCAGTGCACGCGCGCGGCGAGCTCGACGTGCGGCGGGATGTAGCGCTCGTCCAAGTCCGGGTCGGTGAGCGCAGCGAGGTCGTTGCGGGACAGGACAATCTCGTGGCTGCCGTTGGCTATCGCCTGCCATGCCATTGCCAGCAGCCGTTCGTCGCGTTGCCCGAGCGCAATGGCGGGAGCGGAGCGCAGGCTGCCGTGGAAGCGTGCCGGATACCCGAGGCCGGCATCGGGCGACACGACCTCGAGCAGCGGCACCAGCGTGCCAACGCCGTAACGGTCAGTGAACTCGGCCTGATACTCGCGCCAGGCCGGGTCACCAGCGGGGTGGCGGGTGGTGCGCAGTAGTGCGCTCGCGGCTGCTGCCATCTCCTGCGCGACCTTGATCGGCAGTTCGACTGTGTTATCCAGCAACAGATCCGCGGCGATGGGCGTTCGTCCTGCTGCGGATAGCTTGCGCATGTGGCTAATCAATGCTGCGCGGGCCTCGTGCTGCTCAGCACCCGAGGTCGTGGGGGCGTTGTGGTGCCGCAGCTTGGCGTGCACCGCGTCAAGCTCGCGCAGCAGGTCTGCGATCTCGGGCACTTCGGCGGCGTCTGCGTCGTGCAAGACGGTCAGCACATGGGTGAACGGGTCGGTGATGGTGAACGGCGCGCGGAGGCTGGTCAGCAGGAATCCCGGACGCACGAGTAGAGCGGTGATGCTGTCGCGGACCTTGAGGCGGTCGGTGGTGAAGTCGTTGGCCAGCTTGTCGATGAGGTCGCCGAAGCGCATCGGAGTCGCGGCGGCCTGCCACGCGGCGAGGATCGCGGAGGTGCACAGCACCCTTGCCCGATCCGTTCCCTGTGGGAGCTCCAGCCGGTCACCTCGGCGCACCGCGAGGTCATTGACCGTGACGTGCAGTCGTTCCAGCAGCTGTGGGCAGGCTTCGGCTCGCGTGATGATGTCGGCCAGCCACTGCGCGTCGACTCGTGCCGCGGCCCGGTGCCCCGCTCGTAGCTCGACACGCCCGACCGCGGCCAACGTCACAGGAGCAACGCCGGCGAACAGCCCGAAGGGCGTGGGCCGTCCGATGCTGCGCAGCACGTAGCGCACGGCGGACACGGTGGCGCTGCGAACCTGTTTGTCGGACATCGCTTGCCCGGCGCGGATGTCGTCGACGCGGTCGGCCAGCGACGGGCTGGCCTGCCGCACAGCCGCAGCCAAGTCATCGCGTGCCCACATTCGGTCCAGCCATGCCCGGCAGGAAGCGATGTCGGTCAGGTCGGGCCACTGGTCGGGAGCACTGGTCAGCGGTGTAGCCGAGGCTCGCAGCAGTGCGACCCCAGTGTGCCGATACAGCGGCTTGTGGTCAGCGTGACGCATCCGTTCCTCCAGATGTGACAACGAGAATGACTGCCTCGGGGACCAGAACCGTCTGGCCCCCGAGGCGCATCGGGAACTTCTGGTGTCACACCCCTCCGGTCACACACGCTGACGCGCAGGTCGGGTCGCAGCCGTCGTCGGTTCCGTTGGTGCAGGGGTTCATCGCGGCGTCAGCCGGGACATCGGTGATGAACTCCAAGTGCTCCAAGGCGAACAGGTCGTCTGCGGCGGTGGGCTCGTCGAGCATGATCAATGACATTGGCATCCCTGTTTGTTCGTCGGTTCGACATCAACCTGACTGAAAGCGTTGTGGCGCAACGACATTCGAGTCAGGGCTTGCCGGGTGAACTCATGGGCGAGCACCCGGAAGTCGTTGCGGCCCCGCTGGGCCGGTGAACCACCAGCTCTGGTCGACCTGCAGTACGTCAGTCGCGGTGGCCAGTTCCTCGGTGTCGGCGTCCGTGTCGGGCGCCAGTTCTGGTGTTGTGGCCGCGAGCATTTCGGGGGTGATGACGGGCATCTCGATGGTGTCGAAGTCGTTGCCCGGCCAGTCCCACGTGGTGCCGTCCTTGCTCCACTCAAGGTATAGCGGTCGTCCTTCGGCGACGGCGTTCTCCAGCAGTTCGGGAACCGTCATGCCGCATTGGTTGCCCTCGCGGTAGGCGTGCTGAGCTGCCACGGCGCTCACCGCCAGCGGCTGCTGTCGTCCACCTTCGACCCGACCTTCTGCAGGCAGTCGTCGCAGAAGCTGCCGCTCGGCGATTTGCCCGCCTTCGCGATGTCGAGCACCCGGCCGCACTCGGTGTCCACCGTGCCGTCGCCAGGGCCGGCGCTGTCCCCGATCGCGTGGGTCAGGTTGTCCAGCGGCGAGGTCCACCAGACGTGGCCGCTCACCGGTTTTCCTGGCGCGCAGCAACGCGAAGGCGAGCCTTCCCGCCGTAGGTCGGCAGGCTGGTTGCGCGGATCGACGCGGTGAGCCGGTCACGAGCGGCCAGCCAGCCCGGATCGGTGGCGAGCGATTCGAGTGCCCCGCTGCCACCGGGCGATCGAGTGGGATCGGCGTTGGGCAAGGACATGGTCGGCGTCTCCGTTCACGTACGGCGCCACCCGCATTCCCGAGGAAGAGGAATGCGGGTCGCTGCGCGTAGGGCTCTGCGCCGGAAGGGCCGACCAGATCAGCACGGTGTCGGCGTCGAGAAGGGCGCAGGATGCGGTGGACGCGGTGTCACGGCCAGAGCGTCGGGGAGCAACCGGCCGTGACACCGCAGTATGCGAACGGAAGGTGAAGACCCGCGCGAGCTGATGCCGCAAGGTCATCAACAGCAAAGATCCCACCTGGCGTCACCTCCCGTATCTGGAAAGTGACGCTAGGTGGGACGCTGGATCGCTATTTCACAACTTGTGAACGGGCGGCGTGGATCACCCGGATGGGGCTACACCGACCCTGTAGGCCAGGCCGCGAAGGTCGCGGCCGCCAGCCTCGCGCCTGGCCTGAGCGAGCAAGCCTGCCACCGACTCGCGGACGAAGACGTTGTTGCGAACCTTCTGCGGAGCAAGCTTCTCCGCTTCCAAAAGTGCGGCGAGGCCCTGATCGCGGTGCTTGCGCTCGGTCAGCAGGCCGCGGCCGACGTCGATCCAGAACTGGGCTTGACGGGACTTGGACACACCGGCTGGTCGCACGGTGGAGGCGATCTCGCGGACCTTCGCGCCCGCGCCGAGCTCCAGACCGATGGAGACCTTCCAGATGCCGACGTTGGTGCGGCCGAAGTTGGTCTGCATCCACGGGCTGACGTCCGGCTCGATCCGATCCGCGAGCGCGGTGGCCTCTGCCAGGTGGGTCTGGGCGGCGTCGGCGTCTCCCCGCGATGCGCACGCCAGGGCCGCGGTGAGGTGCGCAAGGCCGTGAACCTCGACGCGCGCACCAGGAAGCTGTGCAGTCTGCACGGCGAGGTCGTACTGGCGAGACCGGTTGGTGCCGCTGATCAGCTGGGCACGCTGGTAGGCGGCATACGACAGCCAGACCGGGTCGTCGAGCTCCTCGGCGGCCTCACGCATCCGTTCCACGGCCAGCACGGGCAGCCCGGCCACGCCGAGGTCGTGGGCGAAGTAGGCCACCGCCTTGTAGGTCGCGATGAGCCCGACCAGGGCAGCCGTACGCTGCTTCGGGTCGTTCGCGGCGACGAGCAGGTCCCGGATCAGCGAAGGCAGCAATGCGCCTTGAGCGGCGTAGTCGGCGTTGGGCCGCAGCGTGAGGTTGAGCAGGTCCAGTTCAGCGCTCACCTGCTGCCACGGTCGTGCTGGTGCGTCGGGCACCTCGCCGATCCGCCATGCGGTCATGGCGTCTTCGACCTCGAAGATGTGGCCGTGTGCCTCTTCGGAGGCTGCATCGGTCGGTGCGTAGGGCTTGCCGGTCAGCTCGGCCGGCGACACGCGTAGCGCGTTGGCCAGCGCTTCCAGCGTGGCCCGCTGGTTCACTGGCCGCAGGCCCCGCTCAATCATGCTTAGGTAGCTCGGTGCCATGCCCGCGAGCTGTGCTGTCGCGGTCAGACTCATTCCCCGGAACGAGCGGATCTCACGTACCCGCCGACCGATGTGCGCCTCGTCCACGGCCACCTGCCCCTCGTCGGAGAGTTCTTCTCAGCCGAGGTACCTCCGGCCGACGGCCTGGAACGGCACCCCTCGCCACGTCAGGCTAGCTGTTATCCGCCGAATACCGGTTCCGGTCGGTGCGCTGAAGGTCCATCGTTGTGGTCATCAGACCTCTGTTGGCTGACCTTACAAGCGGAGGCAACCCTATGCAGTGACCTGTATCTCGCACTTGGCGTTCCTGGTGATCACCACCAGCGCGTGGCGCACTCAAAGTGGCGATCAGCGATCAATTGGATTGGGATGCGGAGCATGGCGTGGATCCGCTCAGGTCGAAGACCTGGGTGACATCGGTGGTCATCCGGTGAGGGTTGCTGTCCACGACATGGTGCGCCCTAAATTTTCGACCCGCATGGACCGTGAACTGCAGATATTCGCCACTGTTCCGACCACGCGTCGCTGTCGGCGCCGTAGCGGTGGTGCTCGATGGGGTGCCCGGACTGGCTACTGTGGCTCCAATGCGCCTGCGCCGGGGCTGGTTGCACTCGGCGCGGCGTACGCGTCGTATGGCCATGGCCGGAGTTCGCGCTTTCGGTACGGCGCTGATGCAACAGCAGCTGCGACTTGGCCGCTGATCGTGGCCGGGTTGCTCACCACCGCGATGGCCGGGCCGTGGAAGAGTAACGCCAGCTCTCGCAGGAAGGCGTGGTTGCCATGGGTTCGGCATCTTGCTGTCGCTGTGCGCCATCATTGCATGGCTCTCGAATTAACGCCGTTTACGGTTACGGTTGCTGCCTACCAGCTTCTAGCCCTGCTACTCGCCGTCGAACTGCTGAGCCACTCGCTCAAACGCGTCAACCCGATAGTTCAACCAAGACCGGTAACGAGATCGAGAGCGAGCTTTTGGTTCGTCTCGCGGACAGTCCAGACACAGATTCCATCTTTCAATCGACCGCCGAAAATTAGACGTGAGCTACTTGCAGACGCAATGCACCCGCAGGCAATGGGCAAGTGGAGGCGGATCCGATTGCGCCGCAAGAACAAACAACTATGGCTATAAGATGCTTCAGCGACGGAAGGTCGGTGGACAACTGATTAGTTGTTCGTCAAGCATTGGGGTGCACTGACTTTCGCTGAAATAAATGGTAAGTGATCGGTACGAGTTGGCCGATACGAGAGCGCACCATTTTGCCACTCGGCGACCACCGTGCCCGCACAGCATGATCCACCATTTGTCGCCGAAGATGGCCAGCTTTTCAGCAAGTGTCCGTGCTCATTGGACAGATCTGTTCTAGGATGACAGCGCGTACTCAGCTGCGTGCACGCAATGTGTGCACCGGGCACAGCGTCACGAACACCCGCAATAATATCCGGCAGCGGATTCTTGAACTTAGTCCGCCCTAGGGAAAAGATCACCAGCTCTGGGGCAACTTTCTCACACAGTCTACGAGCAAATTCGCGCTCGTCTCGTGTATTGGCGCCGCCACCATGATGCGGAAACACAAGAATAGGTGCGCGTATGTCGACATCTCGACCAAGGATCGATTCGAACGCCTTACTGTCAATATCGCCGGGCAATAAAGCCGCTGGCAGCCCATCAAGATGTACCCTCAGAACGGCCGACATCCGATTGCTGCTAATTGAGCCGAGCTTATGTTTCCCCGATGTTGGCCCGATTCCGGCATAAAAGACATCCGGATGAATAATCTCTACCTTGATCCTATCAAAGTCGAGATCTCCGTTGGCGCCGACGTTGAGATTGCTTTTGAATGCGATCTCCCCTCGATCAAACTTGTCTCGTACGATCGTAAGCAGGTCTATGTATGTATCAGAGTCTTGAATTGAGTTGGGGTTCGCCCATATGGTTCCAACTTGAACGTCATTGTTGCTGATAAGTCTTGCGGCGCCGCCGATATGATCGTCATCTGCGTGCGACAGCAGAAGATGAACTACGTCGCTGCAACCATTGCTCACTAGCGCGGCGGCGACACGCGGCGTACGAGGAACATCCACGACCACACTGCGGACACCGTCCCGGATGACAGCGCAGTTACCGTGGCCGACGTCCAAGATCGCCAGTTCTAATGGCGCCTCTTCTGTCATGCTGTCGGCAGCCAATCTGAAGGAACCTCAGGCGCCAACTCAAAGTGACGGAAGAAGAGTTCACCGGGGGTATCTGCATAGATATTGACTTCAGCCATAAATCTGCGCCTCTTAAGCATGTGCGGCGTAATACCTTTGATCAAATCCCCTATAAGGGATGTTGGGATGGAGACCGTTTGTTGCGGACGCCACGCCGTAACGACAACCTCGGCAATAAGTCCAGCCGGACCTGGGCGAGTGTCTTCAACTCGAACTACAGTGCGATATGCTTTCCGCTGAGGAAGATAGATTCCACGACGTTCCCCATCCGCAATAGTGAGAGCCTGGGTGATTAGATCTGGACTGTTGCCTTCCGAACCGCGATTCAGCATTTGCGGAATGCCTGCACGCCATTGTCGAATCGTGGTGTTCTCGTCACTGTTTGCGTAGCTGGTAATTAGGACCGCGGGAATATTGACTACATTTGCTCGCGCCACAACCTCAGCACCGGAATAAGAGATAGCCCGGGCCTGCCCCAGTCGATGGTCACTGATCGCTGCGGTCGCCTTGTCTGCGATCTCTTTAACCATTTCCTCAACGCCACGAGGATTCGGTGCGATAAGAACCGGATCGAAACCGGCTTCATCCACTAACCAACGTAGGGCGTTCGCCGCCATCGGGTTATCGTCAACAACCGCTACGCGATCGCCACTCTGCAATGGCCTATCTAAGACCGGCAAAATGACCACCTCGACTTGTTATTCGCATCGATGGAATCCAGGCTAGTTCGAATCAATAGTCCGCGGTAGCTCAATGATGAACTCAGCCCCGCCTAGTTCACCCCGCGCCTTGGCATGAACTTCGCCTTGCATATCTCTCGCAATATCTTTGACGATCGTCAAGCCTAGACCGGTGCCATCTTCACGAGTCGTCCTACCCGGAAGCCAGATTTCGTCGAGCGCCATTCGAGAGACGTCAATACCCGGTCCGTTGTCGAGAACCGAGAGAACTATGGTCTCATCCAAAGTTTCCGTGCGCACGACAATAACTCGCTCATCGGTACCATTCTCGTGTGGATGCGTAAAAGCATATACAGCGTTGGCGAGGAGATTTGCAAGGATCGCCTCTATGGAGGCCACGGTGGTTCGAACTGCAGGGCCGTCTTTAGCTAGCTGAAGCTCAGTCCGAATGTTCGCGATTTCTAGATGCGGTGCGAACATAGCGGCTAGATCCTCGATGACCGGGTTAATTCCGACTATTTGCGCTCGACGCTTCCTTCGATGCAACAAGCGGAGCGGTATATCAGCGTAGGTCCGAAGCGAAGCTGCTGCTTCTTCAATCGTACAGACTGGCTCGGCCAGCTGAGCCTTGAATATATCCTCGGTAAGCAGTCGCCTGGCTCGCCGATCGATCGCCCGTGAAGCAACCTGGATCAGATCAACAGGATTCTTCGTCTCATGGGCAAATACAGCTGCAGTCGTCCCGACGGTCGCAAGCGTGCGATAGAGGAGCAAATCGTTCTCGACTGTCTGAACCTTGTCGTCGTAAGCCCGACGAAGTTGATCTGTAACCTCGCGCACTACCCGCTGTTGCGGTGCCGGCAGCGTGCGGATTGTGTCCTCAACTTTTGCCCATGCAGCCTTAGTCTCCGACCCGGCTTTATCTTTTTCCTCTTTCCGGCGATTCTCTCGGATCTTCAGACGCTCGAAAGCGGCCCAGTCAAGAACATTCTGACCAAACTTGACCAGCTCAAGAAATGCTGAATTTTCCAAGAATCCCATACGGTCGGTCTTGGGCTTGAGTTGCTGTTCATCGTCGTCGAGCGAAATACGTCCAACTGCCGTATTGGTACCCGGCCGAACTTCAGGACTGCGCACCCGCCGCAAGTTCATCTCCAGCCAGTCATGGCCTTCGTCACCGTAGGGGTGAACGCGGAGCGACCTATGGTAGAGGTGTACTCCGCCGACAGCTTTAAGCCAAGAACGCACCTCGCTGACCTTGCGTCGCGAGTTTCGCACCACGAAGGACTCAGCGCTCAGATTGAAGGTCCATAGCTCGAACTCAGCCGCAGGAGCAAAGTATCGAAAAGTCGGCTCGCCTCGTGAGGCTGGACTTGCAGAACTAACTTTGAAATGGTCACCAGTAGCCAGTTCGACGCCACGCCAGTCGTGAAGGCTGGCGCTTGCTTGACCGTTCTCATCCAAAGTCGCTCGAATTATATACTCGGCCTCATCGAAGTATTTGAGTTGCACCAGTTTTTCGAGCTTGCGAAACTCAGGGGCTTCGAGGCGTACAGAGAATACATCGGGAGCAGAGAACGGACCCGTAAGCAAAACAAGAGCACGCGCGAGGCGCTCGACATCTCGCTCCTCGAACGTTGAAACGAGGTTTGTTACTTCGATTCGCGTTCCCGGGCGGCGATCGGTCTCCGATGTATCAATGTTTAGCTGGACTTCTTCGACTGCATCGACCGCGTCGAAAGCGTCCCAATCAATCTTCAGAGTGTGCTCGACGCCGGGTTTCTCCCGAGGACGCGTCGTCAACGTGACCTGTCGTCCAAGACGAAGTGCAGCTAGCCGCCCGAGCCCCTTTTCGCCTACTTTTCTTCGGAGAGTTCGACTGTGAGTAGCCTCAGCTTTCGGCGACTTACCAAGGAGCAGCCAGCCGCTGATGATCTCATCGAGGGTCATCCCGTCACCGTCATCGGTGACGACCACAGTCCCGCCAGGCTGGTCGACGTCCTGCAGCTCGACTACGCAAGTGGTGGCATCAGCGTCGTAGGCGTTCCGAACGAGCTCGATGACTCCGAGGTCCGGATGGGGTACCAGCTCCTCCCCGAGGCGTCGCAGGATGTCAGGGGCGAACCGTAGGGTTGCTTCGTGCATGGCCCCCTCCTGCCTCGCACGACGCACCGCGTTCGGTGCGTCACCATGTGATAGCGCGTCGAACAACAGTACTGTTACATAGCCGGTTCGTGCTGTGCTTCGACAACCTCGGGAGCAGTCTGTGGCAGTCGCCTCTGGTAGTTCGGCATTCGCTGAGCACCGTGTTTGGCTCGATGAACTGCTTCGAGGCATCCTCCAAGGCCACCCGATTGGAGCAGAGCTGATCGACCTCGGCCTCGATGGTCACGCAGCTGCCGAGGCGAGGCGTCTGTTGTCCCTCGATTTTCGCCGCAGTGTTGGCGCGTTCTTCACGCCCAGCACGCTTCGCGCGGAGGTTAGCGCGATTCTGCGTGATATTCCAGGCAAAAATTACCTGGACCCGACTTGCGGAGCAGGCGACCTTCTCCTTGCTGCGGCAGACCATCTCCCGATTAGAAGAACCCTTCGAGAAACGATTGCTAAGTGGAACTCACACTTGGCCGGCTGGGATCTTCATAAGGAATTCATACAAACCGCCCAGCGAAGGATCGTCCTAAATGCTGCCAGGCGCCATCTTCTCGTTACGGGCTCTGCGCGATGGAAGACTTCGAATTACGACAGTTTTTTGACGCAAGTCCAGATCGGTGACGCAAGCAAAAACCTTCATGTCGCGAGCGGTAAGCACGATGTCGTGCTTTTGAATCCACCATATGTGCGGGTTCCAGTGCAGAGGTCAGACATCTCGTGGGCCAGCGGAAGCACATCAAGCGCGGCCGTGTTTCTCCTTGATGCAGTCGACTACCTCGACAATGGCGGACATGTCGTCGCTATTCTGCCTGACTCTTTGAGAAGCGGAACTAACTTCTCAAAATGGCGCGCAACCGTGGAGGCGAAGGCCGACGTGAAGCTGGTTAAAAACAGTGGACAGTTCGATCAACATACGGACATTGATGTTTTTCTGCTGGTTTTGCAGGTTCGGCCGCATGGCCCGAACGGCAAGAGCGTGGAGTGGTGGCCTAAGGTCGATCACAGTGTCACCGTCTCGGATAAGTTCGATGTACGCGTCGGCACGGTTGTAGACAATCGCGACCCACTTGAAGGCAGAAACTACCCTTTCCTGGTTGCTCGCGATCTTCCAGCGTCAGGAACCAGTACTACCCCTAAGCGTCGTCGACGGTTCAGTGGTCGAGTTTTCACTCCTCCGTTCGTTGCCATTCGGCGAACTTCTCGCCCGGCAGGAAATTCTGGCGCTCGATCTGGCGGCGTTTTGATAGTCGGAAAGTCCGCTATTGCGGTCGATAATCATCTAATTGTCGCCACGCCGAGATCCGGTACCGTTGAAGAATGCGAGCAACTCCTTAGGGTGCTCGACGCTCCAAGCACTACGGCGTCGTTGGATGACAGAATTCGTTGCCGACATCTGACAGTGGGCACTGTTCGGGAACTCCCCTGGGGCGAGCATCAGGCATAGCCTTCATATGCGGCTCTGTACAAACCAGCACCCTGCGAGAGCCAGAGTCGGTAGGAGACTGTTCGATGAACAGACGGCTGATGAGTGCGTCATGAACAGCAGCACGCTGGCGGGCTTGAGCTGAATTCTCTCGTCAGGCGGGGATTCACGTGATCGTAAGCAGTTTCCACTCTCGCTCAATAATCTCTTCGAAGAAGAATTTAGCTCTGTGCACTGTTGCTGATAACAAGGCAACAGTGCGGTGATCGATCGGGCAGATCTCTCCCAGCTCACGCACGAAGCTGCGTGCGCCAGCTCGGCGCAGGAAGCCACCCTACTTGGTGCGGGCGAGGAACCTCGCACAGGCGCTCGCGCTGACGATGAACGTGTTGGCGTCGGGATCCTCGCTGTCCCGTATCGCGGTTTCCGCCTTGCCGACAGCAAGCTCAACGCGTTTGTTGTCAGGTGCGGTGTAGCTGGATTTGCGCCACGTCTTTCAGGGAGATTAGGCAGACACCTAGGCATGTCAAAGAGGTTCTCCGCCACGCGTAGTCGCGAGTTCGGCGCCGGCATACGGGCAGCCATCGCGGGCGCTGGCCGACCTCGCGCGCAGCCGCCCAAAACATGGACTGGGACGAGGCGAAGGCTTCGGACTTGGTGAACGGCAAGAGCGACGCCACTAGATCGATCGCTGCGTTGCTGGGCGCTTGTCGCGGCAAGGCCGACGAACTCGTTCACCTGTTGGCGCTATATCCCGACGGGTGTCGGGGCTGCTGGCAACAGCACGGTGTGTGGACCTATCCGGCTTCGCAAGGTCGTTGAACACCTCGGGGTGACGGAGTCATTGACTTGCTGGCACACGCACATGGTGCCGTGCTTGCCATTCTGCCATCACTGCATCTCTGTCTTGAGTGTTGCTGCGATCTTCGGCGACAAGCCGCGGGAACAGTCGGTGACTTCGCGTACCCATGCCGGGGTGATGTTGACCTCCGGGGCGAGGTGTTCGCGAGCTTCGTTCACGTAGTCCTGCAGCAACTTTCGCGGGCGCTTTCTCGGAGCCTTGGGGAGGGGTTCGAGGCGTTCATGAACGACCGGCTGAGCTGCTAAAACGTGCTGGGCGGCGGGTTCGTGAACGGTTGCCGTCTCGCGGATCAAGGTCAGCAGGAGTTCATAGGACAGGCCGAGGGCGACCGGCGGCCAGGCCGCCACGAGGCGGCCGATCAGCGTCGGCTCGGCGGCCGCGACGTTCGCGGCGAGCGACACCAGCAGCCCGAGGACGAGACCGATCCAGGCGAGAGCGCCGACCGGTTGGCCGGCCCGCTTACGGGTGAGCATCACCAAGGACGCCGAGACGAGCATGCCGTCGACCGAGACCGGCAGGATCCAGGCCTTCCAGCCTTCACCGGCATCCGAAGCGAGTGCCCGCATGTGGTCGAACGAGACGACGGCGGCCACGGCTGCGACCGCCGCCACGGCGATGACGCACGTTCGCTTGATCCAGATCGTGGGCTCGTTCACGACGGCCACCGATCCTGCTGAGGCTCTGAGCAGGTGCATAGGGTGAAGTTCCAGGCGCGGCGTCGAGCTGCGTTCGGGCCAGACAGGAAGTTGGTCGCGTCGCGAAGTTTCTCAGCCGCAGCGCGGGACTCGTAGCAGCGTGCCGGTGACGTCCAGCCGCGCGGATGGGTCCGTGAGACCGGCTCGGAGTAGGAGAGGTGAACGCGGCTCATCGCGACATCACCGCTGGGTGGCAGCGCGGGCACGGGGACGAGCGGCTTCGGTCCTCGTCGAGCCAGATGACCCGAGCCGATACGGGATCGGAGTCGCGGGCGTCGCACTCGCCGCAGACGGCCGAGCGCCCGCCGGGCGCGCTCGGTGCGGGACGGTTCCTCGGACGGTTAAGGGAAGGATCGGGTGCAGTGCTTGCACCCCGTCGCGTCGTTGATTGCACCTCGTGGCGCGTGGATTGCACCCCGTCCTGCTCAGCGAGGTGCGATACGTGCACCTCGTCACACATGGCGAGGTCCCAGCCCTGAGGACGGCGGTCGGCCCGCTTGATGTGCGCGGCCAGGATGTCCGGATCCGACGGCTTGATCAGGCGCAACGCGTGAAGACGATCAAGAGTTGTGCGGACGGTTCGTTCGGACAGGCGGGTGTAGCGGGTCAGCGTCGCGACCGAGGGGAACGAATTTCGCCCGAACGGGTCAGCGTGGTTGGCGAGGCCGATGAGGACTACTGCGAGTGAGCTTGAGTCCTTGCGGTTGGTTGGGATCGGGGCGCTGTTGAGTGCCCACGCGATCGCTTCGATGCTCACGGCGTCACCGCCGTGATGAGGGTCATGCGGCACGATGTGCGCACGGTCGGACCTCCACGTCCGATCGAGGCCCCGTCCCGCTGCTGGAACAGCGAACGGGGCCGCCTACGTCGGTAGGCGGCCCCGTTCGGCCAAGATCACCAGCCTCGCTCGCGCCACTCGGCGAGCTTCGGACGCTCGACGCCTAGGGTCGAGTCATCACCGTGACCTGGGTAGAAGTGCGTGTCGTCGGGCAGTTTGCCGAAGATGCGCTCTTCCAGGTCGGCCATCAGGCTTGCGAAGTTGTCTGGACTTGTTGTCCGCCCAGGACCACCCGGAAAGAGTGAATCTCCGGTGAAAAGGTGCGGGCGGCCGTCCGGGTCGTCGTACAAGATCGCGATCGAGCCCGGGGTGTGGCCGCGCAGGTGGATCACCGTCAGGGGGACTTCTCCCACGTCGATGGTGTCGTTGTGGTCCACGAGGACGTCCGGTGCGACGGGGAGAACCGCAGCGTCCAGCTCGTGGGCGGCGGTCGTGCAGCCGTGGGTGGTGGCCAGGGGTTCGAGTGCCTGCCAGTGATCGGCGTGCTGGTGCGTGGTCACGATCGTGCGCAGGGCCGGGCGCGTGGGGAGTTGGTCGAGCAGGGCGGACAGGCGCTCGTGGTCGTTGGCCGCGTCGATGAGCAACGCCTCGTTCGTGGACCGGCAAACGAGCAGGTAGGCGTTGTTGTCCATCGGTCCGACGGAGATCTTCGTGATGGTCAGCGCGGGGAGGGTGCGGCTGGCCGCGGGGCCGCCGGGCTCGACGTGACCGGTGTAGTTCTCGAGTACGTCCACGGTGGCTGACGGTAGTCGCTCCGGGCCGTGCGCCGCACACCTTCAGGTTGCATACAGGTTGCACTCATAGGGTAAGTAAAGGTCGACAATCCGTCGCCGCGTACTCCGAAGGCACCAACCCGCATCGACGAACAGGTCCCCACCTCTCGTGATCCCAGAGCAACGGCACAAGTCCCGGACGACCCGGCGGGTCAGCTGGGACGTCCTCAGGGTCGTCGCCATCGGATGCGTGCTGCTCCACCACGCCACGCTCACGAGCGTCAGCAGCCACCCCGACCTGGGGCCGTTGCCGTTCACCTTCCCGATGTCGATGGGCGCCAGCACCCTGATGGTCGTCTCGGCCTTCTTCGCCTGCGCCACCCTCAGCCACGGCCGGCCGGGCCGCTTCGTGTGGAGAAGACTCGCGCGGCTGCTGCCCGCCTACATGGCCGCCGTGCTGCTCACCTACGCCGTGCAGAGATGGGTCGCGCCGGAGGGGTGGAGCCAGCTCGACGGCCGTGACGTCGTCTACAACCTGCTGCTCGTCAACCAGTGGTTCCCGGACGTCGACATCGTCGACTTCGCCTACTGGACGGTGCCGGTGCAGATCTGCGCGTTCGTCGCGGGTGCGCTGCTGGTCAAGCGGCTGCACGGGACCGGGCTGCGGGTCTTCCTGTGGGGGCTCGTCGTCACCCCGCTGCTGCTGCGGCCGTTGCTGGACCACTCGTACGCGCTCTTCACGATCTACAACGGGTTCGCGCTGCACCGCGCGCAGCTCTTCGCCGCAGGGATTGCCATCTGGCTGTGGTCCAAACACCGGATGGGCACGGCGCACCTGGGCGCACTGCTGACCGCCACGTTGGTGGCACAGGCGGTTCACACGACCGAGTACGGATCGACGATCGGCTTCGGTGTGCTGCTACTGCTCGTGTGCGCGGCGGCCGCTGGACCCGATTGGGTGTTCTTCAACCCGGTCCAGCGGGCCGTCACGTGGCTCGCGGGCATCTCGTACGGCGTCTACCTGGTGCACCAGCAGATCGGCACCGTGGTGATGGACCGCATGCACAACGCCGGGCTGCGGTCCTGGTGGCTGCTCGCCGGCTTCCTCACCTCGGCGGTCGTGCTCGGCTGGGCGCTCACGAAGTTCGTCGAACGGCCCGCCTACCGGCTGCTCACTCAGGCCCAGTCGGGCAGTTCCGGCAGCTCGCCGCGCAGCTCGGAGCCGTCGGAACGGCCGGTCAGCCACGCCAGCACGGCGCTCGCCGGCCCGCTCACCGAGTTGCGGCTCTCCGGGCCGGTGAGCTCCCAGCTGCGCTGAGCGCCGCCGGGCAGGGTGACCTCGACCGAGAACGCGTCGACACGGCCCTCGAACTGGCGCAGGACGTCGTCGAGGAACTCCTCCACGAGGTCGGCCGGCAGGTCGTCGAACGTCACGCCGGCGTCGAGGTCGACCAGGTGGATCCACAGCTCGCGCAGTCGCAGGAACGGCACGGACGACGCCGGGATCGACGCGCCCTTGGGCGAGGCGACCTCGGAACGCCAGGCGTGCGCGGGCAGGTCGCGGCAGGCCGCGTCGAAGCGCTGGCAGGCGGAGTCGAGGTCGGCCCTGATCACCTGCAGCAGCCTGCGGGAGCCCTCCTCGATGTCGGCGTCGCGGTCCGCGCGCGACGCGTACGCCTGGTGCTCGACCCCGGTCTTGGCCCAGGTGAGCAGGTTCACCAGCGCGTCGGCGTTGCGCGCGAGGTGGGTGACGACGTGCCCGCGGGTCCAGCCGGGCAGCAGGCTGGGGCCGCGCACCGCGGTCTCGTCCAGCTCCTCGACGACCTCGTACAGCACGTCCGTCGCCTGCCGCACCGCGGTCAGGTGCCGGTCGGGCACTCCCCGCGGCGACGGCACCGACGTGTGCTGCGTGGACGGCGTGTAGGTCATGTGCTGCCTCTCCCCGACGTTGAGGCTGATCGAAGTGCCCAGCCTAGGAGGTAGAGCCTGTTCAGGGGAATGCGGAAGCCGCCCGATCCGTTTTTGTCGGTGGTGGCACCTAGCATGGTTCGCGGGTCGGTCACAGCCTCCGGAACGGTGCTAGTACGCTTCGAACGCTTGTTCGGAAGAGTGTGGCGTGAGTGACCCGCCAATCGCAGCCGAAGGGACCCCAGTGGCAGACCGTCTTGTCGTTCGCGGCGCCCGCGAGCACAACCTGCGCAGCGTGGATCTCGACCTGCCGCGGGACAGCCTCATCGTCTTCACGGGGCTGTCCGGCTCCGGCAAGTCGAGCCTCGCGTTCGACACGATCTTCGCCGAGGGGCAGCGCCGCTACGTCGAGTCGCTGTCGGCGTACGCGCGCCAGTTCCTCGGGCAGATGGACAAGCCCGACGTCGACTTCATCGAGGGCCTCTCGCCCGCGGTCTCCATCGACCAGAAGTCCACGAGCCGCAACCCGCGCTCGACCGTCGGCACCATCACCGAGGTCTACGACTACCTGCGCCTGCTCTACGCCCGCGCCGGCAAGCCGCACTGCCCGCAGTGCGGTGAGGCGATCGGCAAGCAGACGCCGCAGGAGATCGTCGACCAGGTGCTCGCCATGGAGCAGGGCACCAAGTTCCAGGTGCTCGCGCCGGTCATCCGCGGCCGCAAGGGCGAGTACCTCGACCTGTTCCAGAACCTGCAGTCGCAGGGCTACTCGCGAGCGAAGGTCGACGGGGTCGTCCACGCGCTGGGCGAGGTGCCGAAGCTCAAGAAGCAGGAGAAGCACCACATCGCGGTCGTCATCGACCGGCTGAGCGTCAAGGCGTCGTCCAAGCAGCGCCTGACCGACTCGGTCGAGACCGCGCTCAGGCTCGCCGACGGCCTGGTCGAGCTGGAGTTCGTCGACCTGCCGGAGACCGACCCGAACCGGGTCAGGGGCTTCTCGGAGAACCTGGCCTGCCCCAACGGCCACCCGCTCGCGATCGAGGACCTGGAGCCGCGGTCGTTCTCGTTCAACTCCCCGTACGGCGCCTGCGTGGTCTGCACCGGCATCGGCGTGCGCAAGGAGGTCGACCCGGAGCTCGTGGTCCCCGACGACGAGCTGACGCTCGAAGAGGGCGCCATCGCGCCGTGGGCAGGCGGGCAGACCGCCGAGTACTTCACGCGCCTGCTGCAGTCGCTCGGCGAGACCATCGGCTACCGGATGGACCAGCAGTGGCGCCACCTGCCCGCGAAGGCGCAGAAGGCGATCCTGCACGGCATCGACGAGCAGGTGCACGTCCGCTACCGCAACCGCTACGGCCGTGAGCGCTCCTACTACGCCAACTACGAGGGCGTGATCCCGTTCCTCGAACGGCGCCAGGAGCAGACCGAGTCCGACTACATGCGGGAGAAGTACGAGGGCTACATGCGGGAGGTTCCGTGCCCCGCGTGCGCCGGCACCCGCCTCAAGCCCGAGATCCTCGCTGTCACGCTGCACCACGGCAAAAAGGGCGACAAGTCCATCGCCGAGGTCTGCGCGATGAGCGTCGGCGAGTGCTCGGACTTCCTCGACGGCCTCAAGCTCGGCAAGCGCGAGTCGATGATCGCGGGCGCGGTGCTCAAGGAGATCCAGGCCCGCCTGCACTTCCTGCTCGACGTCGGCCTCGACTACCTCTCGCTCGACCGCGCCTCCGGCACGCTGTCCGGCGGTGAGGCGCAGCGCATCCGGCTCGCCACCCAGATCGGCTCCGGCCTGGTCGGCGTGCTGTACGTGCTGGACGAGCCGTCGATCGGCCTGCACCAGCGCGACAACCACCGGTTGATCGAGACGCTGACCCGGCTGCGCGACCTGGGCAACACGCTGATCGTCGTCGAGCACGACGAGGACACGATCCGCACCTCCGACTGGGTCGTCGACATCGGTCCCGGCGCCGGTGAGCACGGCGGCAAGGTCGTGCACAGCGGCCCGTACAAGAAGCTGCTGAGCAACAAGGAGTCGATCACCGGCGCCTACCTGTCCGGCCGCAAGTCGATCCCGATGCCCGCGAAGCGCCGCAAGATCGACAAGAAGCGCCAGCTCACGGTCGTCGGCGCGCGCGAGCACAACCTGCGCGGCATCGAGGTGTCGTTCCCGCTCGGCTCGCTCACCTCGGTCACCGGCGTGTCCGGCTCCGGCAAGTCGACGCTGGTCAACGACATCCTCGCGACCGTGCTCGCGAACAAGCTCAACGGCGCCCGCCAGGTGCCCGGCCGGCACACCCGGATCAAGGGCCTGGACCTGGTCGACAAGCTGGTGCAGGTCGACCAGTCGCCGATCGGCCGCACCCCGCGGTCGAACCCGGCCACCTACACGGGCGTGTTCGACCACATCCGCAAGCTCTTCGCGGCGACGACCGAGGCGAAGGTCCGCGGCTACCAGCCGGGCCGGTTCTCGTTCAACGTCAAGGGCGGCCGCTGCGAGGCGTGCGCGGGCGACGGCACGATCAAGATCGAGATGAACTTCCTCCCGGACGTCTACGTCCCCTGTGAGGTGTGCAAGGGCGCGCGGTACAACCGCGAGACCCTGGAGGTGCACTACAAGGGCAAGACGATCTCCGAGGTCCTCGACATGCCGATCGAGGAGGCCGCGACGTTCTTCGAGCCGATCAACGCCATCCACCGCCACCTGAAGACGCTGGTCGAGGTCGGTCTCGGCTACGTGCGGCTCGGCCAGCCGGCACCCACGTTGTCCGGTGGTGAGGCGCAGCGCGTGAAGCTCGCCTCCGAGCTGCAGAAGCGGTCGACCGGCAAGACGGTCTACATCCTCGACGAGCCGACGACGGGTCTGCACTTCGAGGACATCCGCAAGCTGCTGGGCGTCATCAACGGGCTGGTGGACAAGGGCAACACCGTCATCGTCATCGAGCACAACCTCGACGTCATCAAGACGTCCGACTGGATCGTCGACATGGGTCCCGAAGGGGGCTCCGGCGGCGGTATGGTCGTAGCAGAGGGCACACCCGAGCAGATCTCGCAGGTGGAGGAGAGCTACACGGGGCAGTTCCTGCTGCAGGTGCTCGGGAATGAGGAGGTGTCGGCGGCAGGGTGATGATCCCACTCGATGCGCTGGCCCACCGCGAGCGCGCCCTTGCGGCGTCGCGCGGCGTGCCCGTGGCGTACCCCTTCAGCCTCGTTGAGGCGCTCGACATGTCGGAGCAGGCACTCCGCCGTGTCGCGGCTGTCGGCTGGTTGCGAACCCTGGAACGGCTTCCCCGCCTCGCCGACAAGTGAACTAGGCGCCGCTCGGGCCCTGCTTGAGCGGCGCTGGAGCCGGATTCCCGGTCGTGGGGAATCGATCTCTCGATGTGACTTTTGTCGAGGGATCTGTGACTCCCACGAGCTATCCGGGATGATTCTGACGTGTCACTCAACCGCTACCGGTTCCGCAGCGTGTGGCATGTCTGCGCGCCGCCGGCAGCCGTGTACGAGGTGCTGTCCGACATCGCGAACTACCCGCGGTGGTGGCCGGAGGTCAAGTCGGCGACGAAGATCGACGATGAGACCGGTGAGCTCCGCTGCCGGTCGTTCCTGCCCTTCGACCTCGTCATCCGGGCGCGGCACAGCATCCGCAACCAGCAGGCGGGTCTGCTGCGCGCGACGCTGACCGGTGACCTGGAGGGCTTCGCCGGCTGGGAGATCATCGGCCGCGACGGTGGCACCGACCTGGTGTTCGACCAGGAGGTCGTGGTCAACAAGGCGCTGCTGCGGCGGCTGGTGCTGATCGCGAAGCCGTTCTTCCGCGGCAACCACGACCTGATGATGCGCGGCGGCCTCAAGGGGCTGAAGCAGCAGCTGGAGGTCCGGGCCGCGAGCCGCCCCGAGTCCTGACCTCGGCGCGGGCGCCAGCTCCGCACGACCGGCCGCCCGTGTGCGCGGAACCGGTCATCCGTCGGCGGACAGGTGGCGCACCAACCGGCCCAGCTGCTCGGCGTGTGGTCGCCGACTGGAAGAAGTTCAAGATCTTTGTGAACCGGCGGGGCGTGCCCTGCGTGTGGAGAGCGGTGGTCGCCGCGGCGACCGGGCTCACAGGGGAGAGGGGAGCCCCGGCGGGATGTTCCCGTCGGGGCTCTTCCCGTCTCTCACCGCAGGCGCAGCAGCACCGCCTGCTCCGGTTCCAGGACCGGCAGCTGGACCCCGACGTCCGACAGCACGGAACCGGGCAGCTCCACGGTCTCCCAGCGCGCGGGACCCCGCTGCGTCAGCCGCGGTCGGCCGGCGGGCGTGTCGAACGAGAGCCGGTACGTCCGCTCGGGGTCGAGGCCCGGCAGCCGCACGCGGCGCGGCTTGGTCTGCGTCGAGGTCGTGAGCTGGACGTAGGCGAAGAACGCCTCGGACCGGTCGGCGGCCACGACGCCGTGCACCCACGCCGCGGGGTCCGGGTGGTCGGAGTGCACGACGACCCCGCTGTGCACCAGCGACCGCACGTCCTTGTAGTACTCGATCACCGCCTGGAGCCCGGCGCGTTCGGAGTCGGTGGCCGAGTTGATGTCCCACTCGATCCCGAAGTGCCCGAACAACGCCGTGGCCGCGCGGAACGACAGGTCGTGCACACGCCCGGTGGTGTGCGACTTCGTCGGGCCGACGTGCGCGCCCATCAGCTCCGGTGGCAGGAACACACCGGTCCACCGCTGGATCAGCTGCCGTTCCAGGGCGTCGTTGCAGTCCGACGTCCACACGCGGTCGGTGCGCGCGAGCACGCCGAGGTCGATCCGCCCGCCGCCGGACGAGCAGCTCTCGATCTCCACGTGCGGGTGCCGCAGCCGCAGCTCGTCGAGCAGCCGGTAGAACGCGGCGGTCTGCTCGTGCACGCGCGAGCCGATGAGGTCGCGGTTGTGGTCCCACTTCACGAACGCGATGTCGTTGTCCGCCAGCACCGACGACACGCGGTCGAGGATGTACGCGTAGGCCTCCGGGTGCGCGATGTTCAGCACCTGCTGGTGGCGCGACGGCGGCGGCAGCACGCCGGGACGCGGCCCGAGCACCCAGTCCGGGTGGGCGCGGTAGAGGTCGGAGTCCGGGTTGACCATCTCCGGCTCGAACCAGAGGCCGAACTCCATGCCGAGCGCGCGCACGTGCTTGATCAGCGGGGTCAGCCCGTCCGGCCACACGGTCTCGTCGACGAACCAGTCACCGAGCCCGGCGGTGTCGTCGCGGCGGTGCCGGAACCAGCCGTCGTCCAGCACGAACCGCTCCACGCCCATCGCCGCGGCGGTGTCGGCCAGCGCGGTCAGCCGCCCCAGGTCGTGGTCGAAGTAGACGGCCTCCCAGGTGTTCAGCACGACCGGCCGCGGCCGCCGCGGGCGTTCCCGCAGCTGCCGGTGGAAGGCCGCGCTGATGCCGTCGACGCCCGCCGGCGAGTAGGCCGCGTACAGCCACGGCGTCTCGTACTCCTGGCCCGCGGCCAGCGTGATCTCGCCCGGCAGCAGCAGCTCGCCGCCACCGAGGACGGGCGTGCCGTCGACCTGGTTCTCCGCGTACGTCACGTGGTTGCCGCTCCACGCCACGTGCAGCGCCCACACCTCGCCGTCGCGGAACGAGAACCCCGGCGTGCCCGCCAGCAACCCGATGGTCGCGTCGTGCCCGGTGCGCCCGCGCCGGCTCTCCCGCACCCACGAGCCGTGGTGGAACGCCTGCCGCTGCGGCTGGCGTTCGCGGCTCCAGCGGCCGGTGAAGTCGAGCAGCTCGGTGGCGTGCGACGGGACGGGCAGCGCGGTCTCCACGCCCTCCAGCGCGTACGGCGTCGTGCCGTCGTTGCGGACGACGTGCCGCAGCCGGAGCATGCCGGACTCCAGCAGCTCGACGGTGCCGGTGACGGTCAGCTCGGCCGCCGCGTCGGAGGCGGCGTAGCGGAAGATCCGGTCCTCGGCCGAGGACGAGGTGACCTGGAGCGCCGGGGCGAAGTGCTCACCGCCGCGGTGCCCGCGCAGACCCGGACGGCCGGAGTACCCGGCACCGGCGTCGGGCAGCAGCGCGAGCGGGACGGGGACGTCCGGGGTGTTGTTCGGGTTGCTCCACGAGACGACGCCGGCCAGGCCGCGCAGTGCGGCCTGGCCGAGGTCCCCGAGGGTGCGCCCCCAGTGCGCCACGACCGGCAGGCCTGCGCCCTCGACGGTGATGACGACGCTGGAGGTGTCGTCGTGCAGGTGCACGACCTCCGTGTTGCTCATGCGGGCCCCGTCCACATCAAACACAACTGAACAATGTGCCGATCCTCAGATCCGGGGCCCGCGTTGTCAAGCGTTGGAACTTGTTGGGTTTTGTCCGATCAGATGATCAGACTGATGAGCGCCGCGACCACGAAACCGACCACCGACAGGATGGTCTCCAGCACGGTCCACGACTGCAGCGTCTCCTTCACCGACAGCCCGAAGTAGCGCGACACGATCCAGAACCCGCCGTCGTTCACGTGCGAGGCGATGATCGAACCGGACGCGATCGCCATCACGACCAGTGCGAGCTGGGGCTGCGAGTAGTTCAGGTCCGACAGCACCGGTGCCACGATGCCCGCGGTCGTCACGATCGCGACCGTCGCCGAACCCTGCGCGATCCGGATGACGCAGCTGATCACGTACGCCAGCGCGATCACCGGCAGGCCGAGGTCGGACAGCTCACCCGCCAGGGTCTTGCCGATGCCCGTCGCGGCCAGCACGGCGCCGAAGAAGCCACCGGCACCGACCACGAGCAGGATCATCGCGACCGGCTTCAACGACGCGGCGGACAGCTCCGCCACCTTCTCCCGCGTCATGCCGCGCCGGAAACCCAGCAGCCAGAACGCGAGCAGCACCGAGATCGTCAGCGCCACCGCGGGCGTGCCGAAGAACGTCGCCACCGAGTACAGCCGCGTGCCCTTGGTCAGCAGGATCGAGCCGAACGTGCCGGCGAGGATCAGCACCAGCGGCAGGCCGATGATCGAGAGCACCAGGCCGAGCGACGGCGGGTCGCGGTCGTCGCCACCGTTCTCCGCCCGCGCGACCTCGGCCGCCGCCAGCATCTCCTCCGGGACGGGCACGTTGATGCGCTTGCCGATCCAGTACGAGTACAGGACACCGCCGACGAACCACGACGGGAGCGCCACCGCGAGACCCATGATGATGATCCAGCCGAGCGACACCCCCAGCAGACCGGCTGCCGCCACCGGTCCCGGGTGAGGCGGCATGAACGCGTGCATGACCGAAAGGCCCGCGAGCAACGGCATGGCGAACAACACGATCGACTTGCCGCTGCGCTTGGCCGCCACGTAGACGAGCGGCGCGAGCACGAAGATGCCGATGTCGAAGAAGACCGGCACACCGAAGATCAGGCCGGCGAGGCCGATCGCGACCGGCGCCTTCTTCTCGCCGAACGCGTTCATCAGCTTGTCCATCAGCACCTGCGCGCCGCCGGACGCCTCGAGGATCGCGCCCAGCAGCGTGCCGAGGCCGATGATCGCGGCGATGTGCCCGAGGATGGAGCCGAAGCCCTTCTCCAGCAACGAGTCCGAGGCCTTCTGCGCCGACCCGACCAGCTGCTCCACCGGCACGCCCGCGAGGAGCGCGACCAGCAGGGCGACGACGATCAGCGCGATGAACGGCTCGACCTTGAACTTGATGATCAGCAGGAGCAGCACCGCGATGCTGACCACCGCGAGGGTCAGCAGACCCGGTGTTGAGTGTTGCAACCAGTCGATCACGGGCGGCTCCTGAGTGAATGGCCTGGCAATGCGCCGGTGGCGGTTCCGTCGTCGATCACCGGCACCCCGTTGCAGAACACGAACGGGATGCCGGTGGCCTGCTGCCTCGGCTGGTCGAAGGTCGCCGTGTCGGCGATCGTGGCCGCGTCGAACAGCACCAGGTCGGCCGCGAACCCCTCGCGGACCAGACCCCGGTCGGTGAGCCGCAAGCGTTTGGCGGCCCGGCCGGTGAGGTGCTCGACGCACTCCTCCAGGCTCAGCACGCCCAGCTCGCGGACGTAGCGCGCGAAGTAGCGGGGGAACGTGCCCCACGCGCGCGGGTGGGGGCGGTCGCCGACGAGCAGCCCGTCGCTGCCGCCGGTGTGCGCCGGGTGCTTCATGATCGCCTGCACGTTCTCCTCGTGCCCCACGTGCATGAGGCAGGAGGTACCCAGGCGTTCGTCGACCAACACGTCGAAGTACAGGTCGGCCGGGGTGCGCCCGAGCCGTGCCGCGGACCGCAGGACGCTCGCGCCGACGAGGTGCGCGTTGCGGTCGTTGCGGACCCCGTTGATCTCGATGGAGTCCCAGTCGACCGGCACGCCGTGGCAGCCGTCCGAGCCGATCTCCTCGATCTCCGCGCGGATGCGCTCACGGATGTCCACATCGGACAACCGGGCCAGCGCGCTGTCCGGTCCGCCCTCCGTCGCCCAGGACGGGAGCAGCGCGGACAGGTACGTCGCGCCCGGCAGGTACGGGTAGGTGTCCAGCGAGATGTCGGCACCGCCCGCGATGGCGTCGTCCAGCAGCGCCAGCAGCTCCGGTGCCCTGCCCTTGTTCACCGGGAAGTTCATCGTGGCGTGCGCGAGGTGCAGCGGGCAGCCGGAGCGCTTCGACACGTCCACCATCTCGGCGTACGCCTCCAGCGCGCCCGCGCCGTAGCTGCGGTGGTGCGGGCTGTAGAAACCGCCGTGGCTCCCGACGACCTCGCAGAGCTGCACCAGCTCGGACGTGTCCGCGTACATGCCGGGCGTGTAGGTGAGCCCGGAGGACATGCCGAAAGCGCCCTCCGCCAACGACTTCGCGAGCTCGTCCTTCATCGCGAGCAGCTCGGCCCCGGTCGTCGGCCGGTCCTCCCAGCCGACGGCGAGCATCCGCAGCGTCCCCTGCGGCACCAGGTACGCGGCGTTGACCGCGATGCCCTGGTCGAGCCGGTCGAGGTACTGCCCGACCGAGCGCCAGTTCCAGTCGAAGCCCGGCGGGTCGTCGTTCCACCCGGCGAGCTGGCCGCGCAACGTGGCGAGCACCTCGTCGTTCGCCGGCGCGTAGGACAGGCCGTCCTGGCCGAGCACCTCGGTCGTGACCCCTTGCGAGACCTTCGCCAGGTGGTCCGGCTCGGCGAGGATGCGCAGGTCCGAGTGCGAGTGCATGTCGATGAACCCCGGCGCGAGCACGAGCCCGTCCGCGTCGATCGACCGCGTGGCGGAGATCCCGCTGCCGATGGACGAGATGACGCCGTCCTTGATCCCCACGTCCGCCTGGTAGGCGGGCGCGCCCGTGCCGTCGGCGATCAGTGGTCCGCGCAGGACGACGTCGTCCATCAGGGCACTCCCCTTCTAGAAGTAGGTGCGGATCAGGTCGACCACGGTCGTGCCCTGCACGACCGGGATCAGCTGCCACTTGTCGAACACCGTGCAGGGGTGCGACAGGCCCAGCCCGACCCAGTCGCCGACCCGGACCGTGGCCTCGGGACCGAGCTTCAGGAACGCGTGCTGGTCGTTCAGCGCGGTCACCTCGGCCTGGGTCAACGGGGCGACCGCGCCGTCGCGGCGGCGCAGCAGCTGCGGCTCCGGCAGGCCCTCGTCGAACGACGCGTCGCGCTTGCCGATCGTGAGCAGCGCCAGGTCGCGCTGGGGCCGTGAGGTCACCTGGGCCCACGCCTTGAGCGCCGGCCGGAACGGCTCCACGCCGTCGATCCGCGCGAACGGCGAGATGCCGCGGTAGAAGCCGTCGTCGTGCGTGATGTACGCGCCGCTGCGCAGCACCGGGGTGACCGGCATCGGCCACGGCTGCGTCAGCGTCGCCGCGACCTGGTCGAAGTACGCGCTGCCGCCGGCGGTGACGACCACCTCGTCGAGCTCGTCGAACAGACCGGCGTCGGCGAGCTGGACCACGAGCCCGCGCAGGTCGGCGAGGTAGCGGTCCACGACGGACTGCGACGACTCGGACGCGTCGTGCGCCAGGGCGCCCTCGTAGCCGCCCGCTCCGACCAGGCGCAGCACCGGGCTCTGGGCGGCCGCGCGGGCCACGGCCAGCGCGGTCTCCACGTCCCGCGCGCCGGTGCGGCCGCCGGGTGCGCCCAGCTCGACCAGCACGTCCACCGGCCGTCCCGGCTGGAGCTCCTGCAGCGTCTCGCTCATCAGCGCGACACCGGCCTCGGAGTCGACCCAGCAGCTGAACTCGAACCGCGGGTCCGCGTCCTGCTCGGCGACCAGCCAGCGCAGGCCGGCCGGGTCGAGCAGCTGGTTGGCGAGCAGGACGCGCTGCACGCCGAACGCCCGGTAGACGCGTGCCTGCGACGCGTTGGCCGCGGTCAGGCCCCAGATGCCGTGCTCGATCTGCCGCTGGAACAGCTGTGGCGCCATCGTCGTCTTGCCGTGCGGCGCGAGCTTGACGCCGTGGTTGTCGCACCACGTCGCCATCGTCGTCAGGTTGTGCTCCAACGCGTCCGCGTCGAGCACGACCAGCGGGCCGACGAACTCGTCGGCGAACAGGTCGAGGCGGCGGTCCGCGACCTCGCCGATCGTCGAGCCGAAGACGCTCGACGGCAGGCCCTTGAACCGCCAGTCGACGCGTTCGGACCGGATGCCGGCGACCGCGGAGAGGTTCATCTCCGTCAGTTGTTGCATATTTTGCAACTCCCATTGCGCGATGTGATGCTGGAGTGTGTAGCATTCGGGTGCGCCGCCGTCAACGAACACCTCTGGAGCACGCATGCGGTTCGAACACGTTGGCGGTGTCGTGTGTCTCGGCGAGACCATGGTGATGATGGTTCCGGCTGAACCCGGTCCCGTGCACCTGGTAAGCACCTGGCACCGCGCCATCGGCGGTGCCGAGTCCAACGTCGCCTGCCACCTGTCGCGCCTGGGCGTGTCCTCGTCGTGGGTGAGCGCGGTCGGCGACGACTCGTTCGGCCGTGCCGTGCTCGACACCGTCGGCGGGTTCGGCGTGGACGTCTCCGGGGTGCGGGTCGACCCGGCGCGGCCGACCGGCCTGTACGTGAAGGAGGCCTCACCGCACGGCAGCCCGGTGCGCTACTACCGGCGCGGGTCGGCGGCCTCCGGCATGGGCCCGGAGATGGTCGACCGGCTCGGCCTGGACGAGGTCGCGCTCGTGCACCTCAGCGGGATCACGGCCGCGTTGTCCGACTCCTGCCTCGCCCTGCTGCGGGAGCTGCTGCGCAGGCCGCGGCACGGGTTCCGGATCTCGTTCGACCTGAACTGGCGGCCGGCGCTGTGGACCGACCGCGACCCGCGGGTGCTGCGCGAGCTCGCCGACCTGGCCGACGTCGTGCTGGCCGGCGCCGACGAGGCCGAGCTGGTGTGGGGGACCGGCGACCCCGCGCGGCTGCGCGCGTTGCTGCCCGGCCCGAAGTCGCTGGTCGTCAAGCACGGCGCGGACGGCGCGACGCTGCTGGAGGACTCGGGTTCGTGGTTCGAACCGGCGCTGGAGGTGCGGGTCGTGGAACCCGTGGGCGCCGGTGACGCGTTCGCGGCGGGGTTCCTCGCGGCGACCCTGGCCGGCGAGCCGCCCTCGGTGCGGCTGCGGGCGGGACACCTGCAGGCGGCCTCCGCTTTGCTGACCGCGGAGGACGTCGGCGATCCTTTGCCCGGCGACGTGACAGCACGCCTGCTGCACGCCGATCCGCAGACCTGGGCCGCCGCCCGCCTGGAGGGGTAGATGAGCCAGAGCCTCGACCGCGCGCTCACGCTGGTGGGCCAGCTCGCGACCGGCCCGAAGACGCTGGACGAGCTGTCCGGCGTGATCGGCGTGCACAAGTCCACGACGCTGCGCCTGCTGCGCACCCTGGAGACGCACCGGTTCGTCCAGCGCGACGGCGTGCACCACTACCGGCTCGGCACGGCGCTGTTCGACCTCGCCCACCGCGCCCTGGAGGAACGCGACGTGCGCCGCGCCGCCGAACCCGCGTTGCGCGAGCTGAACTCCAAGCTCGGCTACACCCTCCACCTCGCGTCCTATGAGGACGGTGAGGTCATCTACATCGACAAGTACGAGTCCTCGCACCCGATGCGCATGTACTCCCGCATCGGCCGCCGCGCCCCGCTGCACTGCACCGCCGTGGCCAAGATCCTGCTGTCCGGCCTCCCGCCCGCCGCGTTGCAGAAGGTGCTGGCGACCATGGAGTTCCCGCGCCTGACGGCGAACACCATCACCGGTCGCGCCGGCTACCTCGCCGAGCTGGACCGCGTGCGCGCCAACGGGTACGCCGTCGACAACGCCGAGCACGAGGACTTCATCCACTGCATCGCCGCACCCATCCGCGGTGCCCGCGGCGAGGTGATCGCGGCCGTCTCGATGTCCGTGCCCAAGGTGCTGCTCGACTTCGACGGGCTGCTCGCGCACCTGCCAGAACTGCTCGCCACCGCAGAGGCCGCTTCCGTCGAATGCGGTCACGTTCCGAGGTAAGGGGATTTACCGTTGTCCAAGGTTGAGATCAAGACTGCCGACGCGCCGCAGCCGGTGGCCCGCTTCTCGCAGGGTGTGCGCAAGGGCAACATCCTGCAGGTGGCAGGCCAGGTCGCGTTCGACCCGTCCTCCGGCGAGATCGTCGGCACCACCGTCGCCGAGCAGACCCGCCAGACGTTCGCGAACCTCAACGCCGTGCTCGCCGCCGGCGGCGCGTCCATCGACGACGTCGTGATGATCCGCGTGTACCTCACCGACACCGCGCACTTCGCGGAGCTGAACGAGGTCTACGGCGAGTTCGTCACCGACCCGGCCCCGGCGCGGACCACCGTGTACGTGGGACTGCCGGCCGGGTTGCTGGTGGAGATCGACGCACTGGCCGTCGTGGACTGACGACCCGCTCGGCGGGCTTTTTCGCCCGCACAGCGCGCCGGACACCGGCTACTGCGGTTTCCTGGGGGCGCACCTCCCGGCCGGGAGGTGCGCCCTTCGCCCGCGAGTGCCTGCGCCAGGCCGAACGACCGGTGACGGCGTTGTTCTCGATCTCCGAGCCGTACGACGACGTCGTGCCGGTGACCACGCACGTGGCGTTCTGGACGCATCGGCGTGAGGCCGAGGACTTCGCGGACTCCGATCAGCAGCTGATGTTGTTGAGCACCGAGCCGACGACCTGCCGCACGACGAGGCGGTGGCGCTGGTCAACGCCTATTGGAGCGACCCGAGCAGGCGCTGTTCGCTGCTCTGCGGCGGAGTGATCATCGACGCCGGATTGGTCACGTGGCAGCATCCGCCCCATGAAGTGGTACGCGGACAGACCGGTCAGGCTCACGCGTCAGGTGGTGGCAGACCTCCTCGCCGTCGGGTGGGTGGCGCTCTGGATCTGGGTGGCCACCACGGTCCACGACTGGGTGCTCGAGCTGCGGGCGCCGGGCGACGGGCTGGTCAGCGCGGGCGTCAGCATCCGCGACGTCTTCACCAACGCCGCCGGCAAGGCCAGGGGCGTCCCCTTCGTCGGGGAGGACCTGTCCGGGGCGCTGGGCAACGGCACCAAGGCCGGCGAGACCCTGACCGACGCGGGCAACGCGCAGATCGGCGTGGTGCAGGACTCCGCGTTCTGGCTCGCCGCGGCGCTGGTCGTCGTCCCGGTGCTGTTCCTGCTGATCACGTGGTTGCCGGTCCGGCTGCGGTACGCGCGCAGGGCCGCCGGGGTCGCGCGGCTGCGCGACAAGCCGGACCTGCTGGCGCTGAGGGCGCTCACCAGCCTCTCGCCGCGGCAGCTCGCGAAGTTCGGCGGAGATCCCGCGGTGGCGTGGCGCACCGGCGACACCGACGTGATCGACGAGCTGGCCCGGCGCGAGCTCGCCTCGCTGGGGGTGCGGGCATGACCGCCATCGCGGTGATCGCCGCCGTGGTGTCGCTGTGCTCGGTGGCGGTGGCGCTGTGGCAGGCGCGGGAGGCGAAGAACGCGCAGGAGGCGGCGCGCAAGGCGCAGGAGGAGGCCGCGGCGGCCCGCAAGGCCGTCGAGCAGGCCACCTCGAGCGCGTTGCAGGCCAAGACGGCGGTCGAGGAGTCGCGCAAGGCGGCCGAGGACGCGCGCAGGGGCGTCGACGAGGCCCGCGGCGCGGCGGTGAACGCTCAGGACGCGGCCGGTGCCGCGCGGATGCTGGCCGACGAGGCGCAGCGGGCGGGGCAGTTCGCGATCGAGCGGGTCGAGGAGGTCGCCGAGAGCGTCTCGGCCGAACGGCGGCGGCGCGGCATGCCCTCGTTCGAGATCACGCCGGGCGCCCCGGACGAGTTCCACCTCAGCTACGTGGGCGGGCCACCGGTGCTCGACCAGGTCACCGTCTCGGTAGTACCGGGCTCGCGGGTGCTCGGGCTGTCGGTGGGCGACGAACCGCCGGGCGAGCAGGTCGAGATCGGCCCGCTGCCCAACGGCGCCAGCGTCGCGTTCCGCGCCGCCACCGGCCAGCGGGCCTCACCGGTGTTCTCGGTGAGCGCCCAGCCGTGGGAGCCCGTGGTCGTGCGGGCAGATCAGTAGACGGGACCGGTGAACTTCTCGCCGGGGCCCTGACCCGGCTCGTCGGGCACGACGGAGGCCTCGCGGAACGCGCGCTGCACCGACTGGAGACCGTCCTTCAGCGGTGCGGCGTGCGGGCCGAGGTACTCCGACGAGGCGGTCACCAGGCCGGCCAGCGCCGTGATCAGGCGGCGGGCCTCGTCGAGGTCGCGGCGCGGCGAGCTGTCCGGGTCCGGGTCCGCGAGGCCGAGGCGCTCCGCGGCGGCGGACAGCAGCATCACGGCCGCACGGCTGATGACCTCGATGCTGGGGACGTCGCCCAGGTCGCGGACGTCGTCTTCAAGGGTGCCTTCAAGCGGATCGGTCACGCCGCCCATTCAAGCAAGCGGACCCCACCCGGCCTCGATTCGGGGGTTGACAACCGCGTCTGCTACTATTTCCGACGCGACCAGCTCCCGCTCGTGCGGGAGCGGCAAGTGGAGCCCCGCTCCCACCCGCGATCACCGCTTGTTGAGGTGGCCGGGTCCGGTCCTCCTGGCAGCAGGGCGCACGGGTGCCCTCCGTCAGGTCTGTGATCGGTCGGAAGCGGGCCCTGTCGTCATCGACGACGGGGCTCTTGTTTTTGGCGCAAACGAGTCTCAAAGGACGTGAATGACAAGTCCCTCGAACCGCGGTGCACCCGTCAGCACCGAGCCGCGCATCAACGACCGCATTCGGGTGCCGGAAGTTCGTCTGGTCGGGCCGAATGGTGAGCAGGTCGGGATCGTTCGCATCGAGGACGCGCTCCGACTCGCGCAGGAAGCGGATCTCGACCTCGTCGAGGTCGCCGCTCAGGCTCGCCCGCCGGTCTGCAAGCTGATGGACTACGGCAAGTTCAAGTACGAGACCGCGCAGAAGGCGCGCGAGTCCCGTCGGAACCAGCAGCTGACGGTCATCAAGGAGCAGAAGCTCCGGCCGAAGATCGACCCGCACGACTACCAGACGAAGAAGGGCCACGTGGCCCGCTTCCTCTCGCACGGGAACAAGGTCAAGGTGACCATCATGTTCCGCGGTCGCGAGCAGTCGCGCCCCGAGCTCGGCTACCGGTTGTTGCAGAAGCTGGCGGAGGACGTCGCGGAGCTGGGCTTCGTCGAGTCGAACCCCAAGCAGGACGGCCGCAACATGATCATGGTGTTGGCGCCGCACAAGAACATCAAGCCGCGTCCGGTCAAGCAGGAGCAGGACGGCGTCGTCGAAGCCGACGAAGCCGCCGAGGCCACCGAATAAGGACGCATGGCCGCCCCCGACCCGGTGGGTAGCACGAGACGAGGACGGAAATGCCGAAGAACAAGACGCACAAGGGCACCGCGAAGCGAGTCCGGGTGACCGGCAGCGGGAAGGTCGTCCGCGAGAAGACGGGCAAGCGCCACCGCCTGGAGGTCAAGTCCAGCCGTGAGACGCGTCGCATGGCCGGCACGACCGTGGTCTCCCCGGCCGACGCCCCCCGCATGAAGAAGCTGCTCGGTCTCTGACCTGCTTCGACCCCCTAGCTAATTTCGGGGCGGCAGCACCAGGCTCTGGTGAGCACCGTCCCCATGAGATCGACAGGATGGACCCGTGGCACGCGTCAAGCGGGCTGTGAACGCCCAGAAGAAGCGCCGTACCACCCTCGAGCTGGCCAGCGGCTACCGCGGTCAGCGTTCGAGGCTGTACCGCAAGGCCAAGGAGCAGGTGCTCCACTCGCTCAACTACGCGTACCGCGACCGCCGTGCGCGCAAGGGCGACTTCCGCAAGCTGTGGATCCAGCGCATCAACGCCGCTGCCCGCGCGAACGGGATGACCTACAACCGCCTCATCCAGGGCCTGCGCCTGGGCGGTGTCGAGGTCGACCGCAAGATCCTGGCCGACCTCGCCGTCACCGACGCGACCGCGTTCGCCGCCCTCGTCGAGATCGCCCGTGGCGCGCTCCCGGCCGACGTGAACGCCCCGGCCGAGGACAAGGCCTGAGCCACCACGCACCCGGTCAACGACCCGAGGCAGCTCCGTTCACCGAACGGACGCCTCGGGTCGTTGCTGCTCGCCACCTGACCCGCCGCCAGGGCCGTGACAAGGCAGGCCGGTTCCTCGTCGAGGGCGCCCAGGCCGTGCGGGAAGCACTCGCCTGGCGCCAGGGCGAGGTCCACGAGCTCTTCGTCACCGCGACCGCCGCCGACCGCAACCCCGAGCTGCTCCGCACCGCCGCCGACGCGGGCATCCGGATCAGCGAGGTGACGGACAAGGCCGCCGCGTCGCTGTCCGAGACCGTGACACCGCAGGGTCTCGTCGCCGTGTGCGACGCGGTCCCGCAGCCGCTCGACCGGGCGCTGTCCGGTTCCCCGCGGCTCGTCGCGGTGCTGTACGGCGTGTCCGACCCGGGCAACGCCGGCACCGTCACCCGCGTGGCCGACGCGGCGGGAGCCGACGCGGTGATCTTCGCGGGCGATGCGGTCGACCCGCACAACGGCAAGTGCGTGCGCGCCTCCACGGGCTCGCTGTTCCACCTGCCGATCGCCCGGTCCCGTGACGCCGGTGAGGTCTTCGCGGCCTGCCGCGCGGCCGGTCTCACCCTGGTCGCCGCCGACGGGTACGCGGAGCAGGACCTGGTCGAGGCCTCCGCCAAGGGCGAGCTGAACCGGCCCACCGCGTGGGTGTTCGGCAGCGAGGCGCACGGGCTGCCCGACGACGTGGTCGCCTCCCTCGACACCGCGCTGAAGGTGCCGCTGTACGGGGCCGCCGAGAGCCTCAACCTGGCGACGGCCGCCGCGGTCTGCCTCTACGCCTCCGCCCGCGACCAGCGCAGCTGATCAGGCCGCGGAAAACCGCTGGCGCGCAGTCGCGTTTTTCGTATCGTGTGCCGGTGCGCGAACCCGAGATCGAACTCCTCTGCTCCCAGCTCACCGCCTACTACGTCTTCCCGGACACGGCGGTCGAGATCGCCGCGGTCCTGCGCGGCCGGCTCGCCGAGGGCGCGTACGCCGACGTGGACGACGAGCGGTTCGCCGCGCTCGTGACCGAGGACCTGCAGAAGGTCAACGGCGACAAGCACCTGCGGCTCCTGCACAGCCACGACGAGGTGTCCGAGTCCGACCAGGGGTCGGCGTGGGACCCGGTGGCGTACCGGCGGGAGGCCGAGCTGGACGCGTTCGGCATCACCCGCGTCGAACGGCTCGCCGGCAACGTCGGCCTGCTGGCCCTGCGCCTGCTGCACGACGCCGAGATCGCCACCCCGGCCGTCACCGCGGCCATGACGCTGCTCGCCCACACCGACGCGCTGATCATCGACCTGCGCGCCAACGGCGGAGGTGACCCGCACACGGTCGCGTTGATCTGCAGCTACCTGTTCGACGAGCCGGTGCACCTCAACGACATCTACAACCGGCCCGCCGACTCGACGCAGCAGTTCTGGACGTTGCCGCACGTGCCGGGCCCGAAGTTCGGCGGCACCAAACCGGTGTACGTGCTGACGAGCGGCCGCACGTTCTCCGGTGCCGAGGAGCTCAGCTACAACCTGCGGCAGAACGAGCGGGCCACCCTCGTCGGCGAGACCACGAAGGGCGGGGCGCACCCCGGTGACCGCTACCGCGTCGGCCCGCACCTCAAGTCGTCCATCCCGAACGGCCGTGCCATCAACCCGGTGTCCGGCACCAACTGGGAGGGCGTCGGTGTCGTGCCGCACGTCGAGGTGTCCGCCGCCGAGGCGTTCGACGTCGCGTACCGCGAGGCCCTGACCCACGTCCTGACCCTGGGCTCCGACGGCCCGCGCCGCGCCATCCACGAGGCCGCGACCGCCGCCCTCACCTCGGTGTGACCGCACGCGGGGCCCTTTCGTGCTCTCCTGGTGAACGAAAGCTCCCCGCGTGCACCCGCTTCTGATGTCACGCGGGAGTCCTTCGTTTCCCTCAGGGGAACGAAAGGGCCCCGCGTGACGGTCAGGAGAGGCGGGCGGTCAGGGCGCGGACGAGGGGGTCGGTGCCAGGGGTTTTCTGCTGGGCGCTCAGGGCGTCCGACAACGCCGAGAGCACCTCGCCGACCAGCGAGTCGTCGGGGAGCAGGGTTGCGGCGCGGCGGGCCTCGGACTCGGAACCCTCGGGGTCGCCCGCCTCCAGCAGCACCCGTGCCGAGCGCACGACCAGGAACGTCCGCCAGCCGTCCTCCGACAACGAGGTCGCCAGCGCCTCCGCCTCGCGGTTGTACTTGATCGCCAGCGCGTACTCACCGGCCTGCGAGTGCAGGAACGCCCTGATCGCCGCGATCTCCGCCTGCCGCCGGGTGACCTCGGTGAGGTCGTCCAGCGACGGCAGCAGGGCCTCGGCGTCGTCGAGGGCCGAGCGGGTCTCCCGCACCGCCTCACCGGGCAGGGCGGAGGCCAGCTCGATCAGCGAACCGACGGCCTCGGAGACGTTGCCCTCCGACTGCCACAGCTCGGCGGCGGCGCGGTAGGTCGCCGTCGCCTCCTCGTGCTCGTCGGTGCGGTGCAGCACCGAGGCGAGCGCGTCGAGCAGGAACGCGCGGCGGCCGACCTCCTCGGCGGGCAGCAGGGCGGCGGCCTCCCGCAGGTGCTTCACGGCGTCGGGCAGCTCGTCGAGCGTGCGGCAGACCTGGCCGAGCCGGAACACGATCTGCAGGCGCAGGTCCTCCTGGCCCTCCTGCACCAGCCGCAGCGCCTCCTCCAGCACCTCGGCGGCCTCGACGAACCGGTTCGTCTGCACGTAGCCGCCGCTCAGCGCGAAGCAGAAGTGCGCGGTGTGGCCGGGGGAGAGGTGCACGCGCGAGACCGCCACGGCCTCCCGCAGCTCCGCCAGGCAGGCACCCTCCTGGTCGAGCTCCTGGATCGCGGCCACCTGGTACCAGCGCGCCTCCGCCGACTCCGGCAGCGGGAACGACGACACGAACGCCGCCGCGGTCGCCAGCGCCTCCGGCACGCGCTGCTGCAGGGTCTCGAGCCGCAGCCGCATCCGCAGGCCCTCGAAGCGGGCGTTCGGCGGCAGGTCACCGGCCAGTGCGGCCACGACGTCGGCGTACGCGCCGTCGAGGTCCTGCTGCCGGGCCTTGTGCTCGGCGGCCTGCACGAGCACCCGGCCGCGCAGCTCCGGAACATCCCAAGAGGACGCGAGTGTCATCATCTCGCCGGCCTGGTCGTGCTGGTGCTCCTCGTCGAGGAGCTCGGCCAGCGACAGCGCGGCGATCGTGCGCGTGTAGTCGGTGGTGGCCTCGGCCAGGCACCGCTCGGCAAGCTCCCGGCCGTTCTCCAGCTTGACGGCCATCCTGGCCCGGTAGCGCAGCGCCATGTCCGCGGGCAGTGCCGCCAGCAGCGCCTCGAAGTGCTCCTGCTCGAACGGCGCCAGGCCGCTCGTGATCCGGCGGATTCCGGCGTGCGCGGCCAGGTCCGGCGGCAGCAGCGCGTCCATGTCGGCGGGCAGCGAGTCGAGCATCCGCCGCGCCTGCACGAAGTCACCGCTCTCGTACAGCTCGACCATCCGCGTGGCGATGTCGACGGGGTCGCCGAAGACGACCGGCTCCTCCGCCGGCGCCGGCGCCGCGGCCACCGGGACCGCCAGCGGCACGTGCGGGTAGTCGGCCTGCTCCAGCGCCTTCGTCACGCGCTCGGTCCACGCCGGGGTGCCGTTGCGCTCGTCGAACGCCTTCGCGAGCTCGACGGCCCGCGCCGACAACCGGTCGAGCAGCTGGGCCGCGGTCAGCGTGCCCACCGACGGCACGTCGAACCCGACGTCGGCCGGGAGCCGCTTCAGCAGCACGGAGGCGCACTCGGCGAACGACATCTCGTCGGCCGGCAGCTGCGTCGCGGTCACCTTGTGCAGCGACCGGCGCAGGATCTCCTCACCGCGGTCGAGGTTGCCGGTCAGCGCGCAGAACCGGATGTGCTCGTGCACGTACGAGGTGATCTCGTCGTCCTTGATCAACCGGTACGCGGTGGTGTGCGCGTGCGCGGCCTTCTCCAGGTCGCCGATCTCCAGCAACGGCCACAGCAGCGCGCTCAGGATGCCCTGCGGCTGCGTGGCGCACCCGGTGTTGCCGGACAGGCCCTCCCAGCCGTGGCCGGCGGCCTCGGAGTGCCGGCCGAGCCGCGCCAGCATCCACACCTGCTCCTCGACCACGCACGCGTCGCAGTCGGCCATCGGGCCGGACTCCGTGGCCAGGTACCTGCCGAGGTGCTCGCGCACACCGTCCAGGTCACCGACGTGGTAGGCGTACTCCGCGCGGGCGCCGTGCACCGGCTGCACCGAGTACCCGAGCCGGCCGTAGCGGTCGGCGAGCTGCCCGATGACGGCCTGCAGCTGCTCCAGCGAGAACCGCGGGTCGCGGCGCAGGCCGGTGGAGATCCACTTGTGGGACCAGTCGAGCGAGTGGCGCTCGTAGTCGTTGAACGCCTCCGGGTCCTTCTCCTCCGCGCCCAGGCACCACGCGAACGGCGCCAGCATCAGGTCGTAGCGCGACAGGTAGTAGGCCGAGTCGATCATCGCGATCCGGCACGACACCCCGAGCGGCAGGTGGCCGAGCGCGTCGGACATCCGCGCCACCCGTTCCAGCGCCTCGTGCTTCGGCATGCCCGTGGGCATGTTGTAGGCCTCCAGGAACGCGTTCTCCGCGTCTTCCTCGGTGAAGTCGGCCATGTGATCACTTACCCCCAACGGCGCGGTCGAGCAGTTCCAGGAACGAGCGGTTCAGCGCCGCCGTGTCCTTCGGTCGCATGGCCCGCCGCGCCTGCAGGACGGCGTGCACGTACAGAGATTCGAGCGTCAGCTCCACGAGCGACGGGTCGGTCAGCCGCGCGAGCCGCTGCACCAGCGGGTTGCGGCAGTTCAGCACGAGCTGCTCCGGCCGGCCGGAACCGGTGTCCGCGGTCAGCTGCCCCAGCAGCTCCGCCCACAGCGGGTCGGCGTCGGCGGCGGTCTGCTCGGTGTCGAGCCTGCGCTGCTGCTCGGCGTTGCTGATCAGCAGCGCGGGCAGCGAGACCGGGTCGAAGTCGCGGACCACGGCGTCGCAGTCGTGCCGGTCCAGCGCCGCCGCGCCCTCCGCGAGCCGCAGCTTCAACGCGGCCTCGACGTCGGGTTCCGGATCGGCCAGTGCCGCCAGCAGCTCGCTCGGGGCGACCCGCCGCGCGACGGCGGGACCGTCGAGCGCGCTCAGCCGGTTCAGCAGCTCCATGTCGTAGGCGTAGCCGGCGTTGACCAGCCCGAGCCCCTGCGCCGCCGCGACCGGGGCGAGCTGGTGGAACTCGTCGACCTCGGGGATGTAGAGGATCGCGCCGTGCTTGCGCCTGAACTGCCGCAACGGGATCGCGCCGTCCGTGGTCTCGAACGGCAGCCACCGCTCCACCAGCCGCAGCATCTCGTCGTCGGACCGGGCCAGCGACTTGATGCCCAGGTGGTGCGCGGCCAGCAGCTCACCCGCGCGGCGCGGCTCGATCGCGTCCAGCCGGATCAGCCAGTCGCGGATCTGCTCGCCCAGCTCCTCGCGCACCGCCAGCAGCATCTCGTCCTGGTACAGCGACTCGCGCGACGCCGTCGGGCGGATCGCGGACGCGTCGACCACGCACCGCACGAAGTACGCCCAGTCCGGCAACAGGCCCTCGACGTTGTCGCCGACCAGCATCCGCTTCAGGTACACCCGGTGCGTCTGGCGCGTCCCGGGGTGCACGCCGGAGGGCAGCACGAACGCGACACCGGTCAGCCCGGCCGCCTCGACCTCGATCGGGATCGCCTCGAACGGCGTGAACCCCAGCACCTGCTCGCAGTAGGCGGACAGGTCCGCGTCCTCGTCGTCCCACGGCCGCAGCCCGCGCGTCACGACCTCGCCGTCCACCGTGACGACCGCGGGCAGCAGATCGCCGTAGTCGCTCACCAGCGGCCGCACGACGTCGGCTTCCAGCCAGTGCTCGTTGCCGCGCGACGCCCGCAGCACCACCGTCGTCCCGACGGCCACCTCACCGTCCACGGCGGACACGGAGTAGTTGCCGGAGGAGTCCGCCTGCCACCGCACGGCCGCACCACCGCGGGCCGAGCGCGTGATCACCGTCACCGAGGAGGCGACCAGGAAGCACGACAGCATGCCGACGCCGAACTGCCCGAGGAACCCCTCGCGGGCGAAGCCCAGGTCGTCGCGCTTCGAGGTGCGGCCGAGCGTCGACAGCAGCCCGTGCACCTCGTCCTCGGTGAGGCCCACACCGCTGTCGGTGATCGTCAGCTCGGGGCCGCAGGTGATCGAGACCTCGGCCGGGCAGGACGGGTCGAGCTCGCGCCGTGCCGTGATCGCGTCGACGGCGTTCTGCAGCAGCTCGCGGACGTAGACGCGCGGGCTGCTGTACAGGTGGTGGCTGAGCAGGTCGATGATGCCGCGCAGGTCGACGCGGAAGGTGTGCGACATGATGCCGCCCATCCTAAGGACGCGATCCACGCCGGCGCCGCCATTTATGTGGAACGGCCCGGGGCGGTCAAGTGGGCACCCACTAGGATCGGGGAGTTGATTACCGAGTCCGTGACGGGAGCTGTCCTACAACCATGTCCGGAGCCAACGACCCGTACGACCCCAAGCAGGTCGCGGCGCTGTCGGCCGAGCACCTCGACGCCGCCGTGCAGAAGGCGCGCGAGGCGTTCGCCGGGGCAGCCGACCTGGAGGCGCTGGCCGCGGTCAAGCCCGGCCACCTCGGCGACCGGTCGCCCGTGCTGCTGGCCCGCCGCGAGATCGGGGCGCTGCCGCCCAAGGCCAAGGCCGACGCCGGCAAGCGGGTGAACGAGGCGCAGTCCGCGATCAAGGTCGCCTTCGACGAGCGCCACGCGGTGCTCGCCGTCGAGCGCGACGAGCGGGTGCTGCGCGAGGAGACCGTCGACGTCACGCTGCCCTGGGACCGCTTCCCGCGCGGCGCGCGCCACCCGATCACCACGCTCGCCGAGCGCATCGGTGACGTCTTCGTGGCCATGGGCTACGAGGTCGCCGAGGGCCCCGAGCTCGAGACCGAGTGGTTCAACTTCGACGCGCTGAACTTCGGCAAGGACCACCCGGCGCGGTCGATGCAGGACACCTTCTACGTCGCGCCGGCCGACTCCGCGCTGGTGCTGCGCACGCACACCTCGCCGGTGCAGGCCCGCACGCTGCTCGACCGCGAGCCGCCGGTGTACGTGGTGTGCCCCGGCCGCACGTTCCGCACCGACGAGCTCGACGCGACCCACACCCCGGTGTTCCACCAGGTCGAGGGCCTCGCCGTGGACAAGGGCCTCACCATGGGCCACCTCAAGGGCACGCTCGACGCGTTCGCCCGCGCCATGTTCGGCGAGGACTCCCGCACCCGGCTGCGCCCGTCGTTCTTCCCCTTCACCGAGCCGTCGGCCGAGGTCGACGTGTGGTTCCCGGAGCGCAAGGGCGGCGCAGGCTGGGTCGAGTGGGGCGGCTGCGGCATGGTCAACCCCAACGTGCTGCGCGCCTGCGGCGTCGACCCGGACGTCTACTCCGGCTTCGCGTTCGGCATGGGCCTGGAGCGGACGCTGCAGTTCCGCAACGGCCTGCCCGACATGCGCGACATGGTCGAGGGCGACGTCCGCTTCACCCAGCCTTTCGGAACGGAGGCCTGAGCCGGATGCGCATCCCGGTCAGCTGGCTGGTCGAACACCTCGGTTTCGACGAGATCCCCACCCCTGACGAGCTCGCCGAGGCGTTCGTGCGCATCGGCATCGAGGTCGAGGAGGTGAGCCCGCTCGGTCCCGTCATCGGCCCGATCGTCGCCGGTCGCGTCGTCGAGATCGAGGAGCTCACCGAGTTCAAGAAGCCGATCCGCTACTGCAAGGTCGAGGTCGGCCCCGAGCAGGTCAACAACATCATCTGCGGTGCCTCGAACTTCGTCGAGGGCGACTCGGTCGTCGTCGCGCTGCCCGGTGCCGTGCTGCCCGGCGGCTTCACGATCTCGGCGCGCAAGACGTACGGCCGCACGTCCGAGGGCATGATCTGCGCCGCGGACGAGCTCGGCATCGGCGACGACCACTCCGGCATCCTCGTGCTGCCCTCGGGCACCGCGACGCCCGGTGACGACGCGATGGAGCTGCTCGGCCTGAACGACAGCGTCATCGAGGTCTCGCCGACACCCGACCGCGGCTACGCGTTCTCGGTGCGCGGCCTGGCCCGCGAGATCGCCTGCGCGCTCGACGTGCCGTTCGGCGACCCCGGTGTCGTCGAGGTCCCGGAACCGGAGGGTGAGGCCTGGCCGGTCCACCTCGAAGACCGCGCCGGCTGCTCGCGCTTCGTCGCACGCCGGGTGACCGGTGTCGACCCGACCGCGCCCACGCCGTGGTGGATGCGCCGCCGCCTGATGCTCGCCGGCATGCGCTCCATCTCGCTGCCGGTCGACGTCACGAACTACGTGATGCTCGAACTGGGCCAGCCGCTGCACGCGTTCGACGCGGCAGCGGTCCAGGGCGCGCTGACCGTGCGCCGGGCGGTCGCGGGCGAGAAGCTCACGACCCTGGACGACGCGGTGCGTGCGCTGGACGTGGACGACATCGTCATCGCCGACGACTCCGGGGTCGTGTCACTGGCCGGTGTCATGGGCGGCGCGTCGACCGAGGTCCGCGACAGCTCCTCGGACATCCTGCTGGAGGCCGCGAACTGGGACCCGGCGTCCATCGCCCGCACGGTCCGCCGCCACAAGCTGCCGTCCGAGGCCGCCAAGCGCTTCGAGCGCACGGTCGACCCCGCGCTCGCCCCGGTCGCGCTGGAGCGGGCCGCGAAGCTGCTCGTGCACTACGGCGACGGCGCGATCAAGCCCGGCCGCACCGACGTCGGCGCGGCCGTGCTGCCCGAACCCGTGTCGATGCCGATCGACCTGCCCGACCGCATCGCCGGCGTCCGCTACGCCCGCGGTGTGACGGCACGGCGCCTCGGCCAGATCGGCTGCCAGGTCGCGGTGACCACCTCCGACGACGGCCAGACGATCGTCACGGCGACGCCGCCGACGTGGCGTGCCGACCTCGTGCAGCCCGCCGACCTGGTGGAGGAGGTGCTGCGGCTGGAGGGCTACGACACGATCCCCTCGGTGCTGCCGCCCGCGCCCGCCGGTCGTGGCCTGACCGAGCAGCAGCGCCGCCGCCGCACCGTGTGGCGCACGCTCGCCGAGGACGGTTTCGTCGAGGTCAAGCCGTTCCCGTTCATCGACCCGTCGGTGTTCGACGCGTTCGGTCTCGCGGAGGACGACGTCCGCCGCAACACCGTCGGCGTGCTGAACCCGCTGGAGGCGGACAAGAACGTCCTCGCGACGACGCTGCTGCCCGGCCTGCTGGAGACGTTGCAGCGCAACCTCGCCCGTGGCGCCAAGGACGTCGCGCTCTACAACGTCGCCCAGGTGACGTTGCCGCGCGCGCAGCAGGTCCCGGTGCCGTCGCTGGGCGTGGACCGCAGGCCGACCGAGGCCGAGGTCGCCTCGATGCTGGCCGCGCTGCCGCAGCAGCCGCTGCACGTCGCCGGTGTGCTGACCGGCCACCGCGAGCTGGCCGGCTGGTGGGGCAAGGGCCGCATCGCCGACTGGTCGGACGCCGTCGAGGCGGCCCGCCGCGCGGGCCAGGCCTACGGGGTGACCCTGCGCGTCGTGGCGTCGGACCTGCTGCCGTGGCACCCCGGCCGCTGTGCCGAGCTGCGCGTCGGCGACTGGCCCGTCGGCCACGCCGGTGAGCTGCACCCGAAGGTCGTCGAGGCGCTGGGCCTGCCCAAGCGCACGGTGGCGTTCGAGCTCGACCTCGACGCACTGCCGCTCGACGACCACCGCCCGGCCCCGGTCGTGTCGCCGTACCCGCCGGTGCTGCTGGACGTGGCGCTCGTCGTGGCCGCGTCCGTGCCGGTGCAGTCGGTGTCGGAGGTGCTCGGCGCGTCCGCGGGCGAGCTGCTGGAGGACATCCGGCTGTTCGACGTGTACACGGGCGAGCAGGTGGGCGAGGGCAAGAAGTCGCTCGCGTACTCGTTGCGCTTCCGCGCGCCGGACCGCACGTTGACGGTGGAGGAGGCGACCGCGGCCCGCGACGCCGCCGTGGCCGCCGCCGGTGAGCGCGTGGGAGCATCGCTGCGCGCCTGACCGGTCACTCGCGGTGAAGCCCGGGGTTCCGCGGAGTCCCGGGCTTCACCGCGTCATGGGACGAGTGCCGTTGTCCAGAAGAACTGCCGTACCGAAGAATCGCTCGATCGGCTGAATCCCCAGAACCGGGATTTGGGGTCAAACCGGCAGGTGGTGGCCCTGGGTAGCTGTCAAGGTGCCGAAGGTCCTTCATTACAGGGGGAGATCGGCGCCCGTCAGACGCTTGCGCAGTACGTGAAGGTTCTCCAAGATTGGCGGCGCGGCCCGCTGGGCCGAGGGGCGAAGCGATGAACCACCGGGCGAGTCTGGTCGCCGGTCCGGTGGGGAGCTAGAGGCGAACCCACCGCCTGGAGCAACAACTCTGGAGAGTTGCGCCATGCGTAGTTTGGGTCCCCGACTGGAGATCGCCGTGTCGTTGACGATCCTCATGGTCGGCGCGGCCGTGGTGGCGGCCATGCACCTCACGTGGCCGGAGCCGCAGGTCCCGGCGATGGCGTACTCCGTCAGCAGCGGCGAGTCGGGGATGCAGCAGCTCAAGCCGTTCGAGATCAACGACATCTCCGGTGCCCCGGTCGAGCTCACGCCGGGTGCGGTGGGCCAGCGCACGGTGCGGCTGTCGAACCCGAACGCCGTCGGCATCATCGTCGAGAGCCTGTCCGCGGTGCCCGGTCAGCCGCTGGACGCCACGCAGCAGCGCGTCGAGGGCTGCCCGGCCGGTGTGCTGAGCGTCGTGCCGCTGACCGACGTCGTGGAGATCCCGGCGGGCGGAGCGGTCGAGGTGACCATGAAGGTCCAGGTCGCCGCGGACGTCCCCGCGGTCTGCGCCGAGCTGGTCTTCCCGCTCACCTACTCGGGCCGCGCCAAACACGGTTAGTCAGCCGCTCCCGCACCGCCGGCCACTCGTCGGCCAGCACGGAGTGGACGACCGTGTCGCGGCAGGTGCCGTCCGGTCGCGTGATGTGCCCCCGCAGCACGCCTTCCCGTTCCGCGCCGAGCTCCTCCACCGCCCGCTGCGACCGCACGTCCCCGGCGTCGGTGTGCCAGGCCACCCGCACCGCGCGGCGCGTCTCGAAGGCCTCGGTCAGCACCAGCAGCTCGGCCTCCGGGGTGATCTCGGTGCCGTGCCGGTCGGTGCCGACGACGGTGTACCCGATCACCAGCCTGCGGTGCTCCGGCACGACCTCGTAGAACGACGTCGTGCCCACCACGCGGCCCGTGCCGTTCTCGACCTGCGCGTACGGCTCGCGCGTGAGCACCGCGTCGGTGACCCACTGCCGCATCTCGTCGACCGTCCGCGGCCGGCTCGGCAGCCACGTCCAGAGGTCCGGGTCGCGGGTCGCCTCGAACAGGCCCTCCGCGTGTGCCGGCGTCAGCGGTTCCAGCCGGACGTGCGTTCCCCTCATGTGGTCAACCTAGAGGTGTTTGAGGGCTTCGCGCCGTGACAACGGCGACAGGCCCGGCCGCGCGGCCACGAACGCCCGCACCCAGCCCGGCTCGGTCTTCGCGTACTCGCGCAACGCCCAGCCGATGCCCTTGCGCAGGAAGAAGTCCGGGTCGCCGGCGTTCGCGTCGACGCACGCCGTCAGCAGCTCGGTGTCGGTGGCCGCCTTGGCGCCCAGCTGGCAGATGACCGACGTCCTCCGCCGCCACCGGTCCGGGTCGGCCGACCACTGGAGCACCACCGGCCGGACGGCCGCGGGTTCCGAGCGCAGCAGCGGGCCGATCCGCTTGGCCGCGATCTCGTCGACGTGGTCCCACCACGCACCGGTCACGACCATCTCGTCGAACCACGGCAGGAGCTCGGCCGACTGAAATCGTTCGTCCCCGCTCAACGAGAGCGCGACATACCGTTCCTCGCGAAACTCCGCTTCACGCCACAACCGCTGCACGGCGCGGAACCAAACGTTCCGGTCGTCGATTCGCGGCAACGTCCTCAGCAACGCCGTGCGACCCGGCTTCGGCACGCCCAGGAACGGCATGTCCGACTTCATGTACGCCCGCATCTGCGGTGCCTTAACCGGGTCGGCCAGCGCGGCCAGCCCCGTCCGCACGGCGTCGACCAACACGTCCTCGGCAGTCACAGCGGCACTGTACGACCGGAGTCCCGCTCGCGCGGGCGTTGACCCGACTGCCCGAGGCCCGGCGGTCGATCGGCGCACACTTCTTGAATTTCGCTACGCACAATGCCCGGCCTAGCTAACGAAAACGCAAAACATCTCCGGCCACACCCTCACGGTGAACAAGAAACACTTGTGCGCGCACTACAGTTCGCTTTCATGCGCGTGCTGATGGTGGTGGTGGCGCTCGTGCTCGGCAGCATGAGCGCGACCAAGGCGGAATCCGCGGATTTCCTGGACCTGCCGCTGCTCAACGGGAACGGTGAGCAGCGCGGTGGCGTGCACCCCGACCTGCCGGCCGACCGGGTCGTCCTGGAGCGCGCGCTCGACTCCGCCCGGTCGAAGGGCCTGCACCCGACCCGCTACCAGGCGCTGCTGTGGCAGTACTGGGTCGTCCGCGCCGCCGACGACGCCGGGGTGCGGCTGGCCGACTGGGACCCGCAGCGCCCGGCCGAGCACAACCGGCCGATCATCTTCGCCGTCTACGACTTCTACGCGCGGCTCTACCTGGCGCACCCGGACACGTTGCGGTGGATGGGCTTCGCGAACATCGGCGCGCCCGCGTTCGCCGCCGGCATGCTCGACCTGGGCACCCTGCCGGAGCTCCGGTTCTTCTCCTCGATGCTGATGTCGATGCAGAAGCACATCTTCATGGACCTCGGCGCGATGCACGCCGCCTACCTCGCCGGGGGCATCGCCGCCGTGGAGGAGATGCGCGACGCCGGGATCATCGACGCGGCGACCACCGCGGCCTGGGCGGACCCGGCACGCGCGGTGCTCGCGTTCTCGAACCGCGAGCAGAACCTCGTGATCCCCGACCAGTTCGACCGGATGCGCGCCCGCCTGCTGCCGCCCGGCGAGATCGTCACCTACGCGATGACGGTGGCGGGACCGATGCCGGTGCCGGGCGCGCGGACCCCGGCGCAGTACCGGCCGCTGCTGTGCGGTCCGCTGCCCGCGTTCAACTACGCGGACCGGGTGGCCCGCTGGGACTTCCTCAGCCACGACACGGTGCCCGCCTACGAACGCCTGACACCCGAGGCGGTGCGCGGGATCGTGACCCGGCCGTTCGGCGAGCGCGTGGCCGAGTACCGGGCAGCCGCGCGGCTGCTGGACCTGATCCTCCGGCTGCCCGCGCGCACAGCGGCCTGCGGGTTGTCGCTGCTGACCGGCTGAACCGGATCAGTCGTTCCCGCGTGGAACCGGTGCGCGCTGGGTAGGCTGCCGACCATGACGTCGTACGACTACGACCTGATCGTCATCGGCTCCGGCCCCGGCGGCCAGAAGGCGGCGATCGCGGGTGCGAAGCTGGGCAAGCGCGTGGCGATCATCGACAAGCAGGAGATGGTCGGCGGCGTCTGCGCGAACACGGGCACCATCCCGTCCAAGACGCTGCGCGAGGCCGTGCTGTACCTGACCGGCATGAGCCAGCGCGAGCTCTACGGCGCGAGCTACCGGGTCAAGCAGGACATCACGATCTCCGACCTGATGGCCCGCACCCAGCACGTGATCGGCCGCGAGGTCCAGGTCGTGCGCGCGCAGCTGCACCGCAACGGCATCGACCTGCTCAACGGGTTCGGCCGGTTCGTGGACGAGCACACCGTCGCCGTCGACGGCAGCCACCGCGGTGACCACACGCGGATCACCGGCGAGTTCATCGTCATCGCCACCGGCACCACGCCCGCGCGTCCGTCCGTCGTGGACTTCGACGAGGAGCGGATCCTCGACTCCGACGAGGTCTTCGCCCTGCAGGAGATCCCGTCGTCGCTGGTCGTCGTCGGCGCCGGCGTGATCGGCATCGAGTACGCGTCGATGTTCGCCGCGCTCGGCACCCGCGTCACCGTCGTCGAGCAGCGCGAGCGGATGCTGGACTTCTGCGACCCGGAGATCGTCGAGTCGCTCAAGTTCCACCTGCGCGACCTGGCCGTCACGTTCCGGTTCGACGAGAAGGTCGTGGACGTCTCGGTGTCGGAGTCGGGCACGATCACGACGCTGGCGTCGGGCAAGCGCATCCCGGCCGCCGCGGTCATGTACTCCGCCGGCCGCCAGGGCTGCACCGAACACCTCGACCTCGCCGCCGCGGGCCTGGAGGCCGACCGCCGCGGCCGGCTGTCCGTCGACGAGCACTACCGCACGCCGGTCGAGCACATCTACGCCGTCGGTGACGTGATCGGGTTCCCCGCGCTCGCCGCGACGTCGATGGACCAGGGCCGCCTCGCCGCCTACCACGCGTTCGGCGAGCCGGTGCACGAGCTGACCGCGTTGCAGCCGATTGGCATCTACACGATCCCGGAGATCTCCTACTGCGGTGCCACGGAAGCCGAGCTGACGTCGTCCGCGGTGCCCTACGAGGTCGGCATCTCCCGCTACCGCGAGCTGGCGCGCGGCCAGATCGTCGGTGACGCCTACGGAATGCTGAAGCTGCTGGTGTCCACTGCGGACCGCAAGATCCTGGGCGTGCACGTGTTCGGCACGGGCGCGACCGACCTCGTGCACATCGGCCAGGCCGTGATGGGCTGCGGCGGCACGGTCGACTACCTCGTCGACACGGTGTTCAACTACCCGACGCTGTCCGAGGCGTACAAGGTCGCCGCGCTCGACGCGACGAACAAGATCCGCGCGCTGGACAGGTTCAGCGGTCTGTGAGGTTCAGCGGTCTGTGAGACCGGCGTCGTGAGCGACGATGGCGGCCTGCACGCGGTTGGCGCAGCCGAGCTTCGGCAGGATCCGGCTGATGTGCGCCTTCACCGTGCCGGTCGCCATGAACAGCCGCTCGCCGATCTCGGTGTTCGACAGCCCTGACCCGACGAGCCGGAGCACCTCCCGCTCGGTCCCGGTGAGCGCGTCGACCTTGCGGCGCGCCTCCCCGCTGGTGTCCGGTGCGGTCAGGTGCCGTTCGATCAGGCGCTTCGTGATCTGCGGGGCGAGGATCGGCTCGCCCCTGGCCGCCGTGCGCACGGCCGTGATCAGCTCCTGCGGCGGGGTGTCCTTGAGCAGGAACCCGGTCGCGCCCACCTTCAGCGCCTGCGCCACGTAGGAGTCCTCGCCGAACGTCGTGAGCATGACGACGTTCGTGCTCCCGGCGATCTGCTCGGCGGCCTTGAGCCCGTCGCCGCCGGGCATCCGGATGTCCAGCAGCGCCACGTCGACCCGGTGCGCGCGGGCCTGCTCGACGGCCTGCCTGCCGTCGCTCGCCTCGGCCACCACGGTGATCTCCGGGTCGTTTTCCAGGATCAGCCGGATACCGGCGCGCATCAGCGTCTCGTCGTCGGCGATCAGAACTCGGATCACGCGCCCACCCTACGGGCGCTCCTGCTCCTTGGAGATCAGCCTGCCCTCGCGGAAGCACAGCTTGTAGAGCAGGTCCGCGTCGTGCGAGCTGCGGAAGCGCGAGCAGCTGTCCACGCCGAGCTGCCCGAACCCGTACTGGTCGAACACCTCCTCCTCGGTGGTGACACCCACCCGCAGCGAGTCGAAGTACGGCGCGTTCATCTGCGTCGGGTTGAACAGCGCGAAGACCAGCAGCACGATCAGCGCGCCGCTGATCGGCAGCAGCGCGAGCAACCCCAGGCAGCCGCCGCCGAGCACCCGCGGCACGGTCAGCACCTCGGCCGCGAGCGGCGGCGGCACCTCCTGCACCTCGGCGGCGAACTGGTCGGCCTGCGGTGCCGGGTGCAGCGGCACGTCCGCCGCCACCCGGAAACCGCCCTCGTGCGGCGGTCCCGCGCTGAACGCGCCGCCGAGCAGCCCGACCCGTTCCTCCAGGCCGGCCAGGCCGCGCCGGGTGCCCCTGCCGGGCACGGTGGTGGTCGGTCCGTTGAGGACCTGGATCCTGGCCCGTCCGCCCTGGACGGCGACCTGCACCCTGGTGCGGGCCTTCGGCGCGTGCTTGCGGACGTTGCTCAGCGCCTCACCGACCACCCGGTGCACCGCGCGCCGGGTCCGCGGGTCGGCGCCGTGCAGGTCGTCGCCGGACCAGTCGAGGGTGACCGCGACGCCCGCCGCGGCCGCGTTCTCGACCAGGTTCGCGATGTCGGTCCTGGTGCCGGTGTCCTCGTCGAGCGACTCGGGTTCGGGGTTGGTCCGCAGCACGCCGAGGATCTCGCGCAGCTCGGCCATCGCGAGCGACGACGTGGTGCGGATCAGCTCGGCCTGCTCCTGCAGCTGCGGTGCCCTGCGGGCGGTCGTCAGCTCCAGCGCGCCGGCGTGGATGGAGATCAGGCTGAGCCGGTGGCCGAGCATGTCGTGCATCTCGCCCGCGATGTGCGCGCGTTCCTCGGAACGGGCTGACGCGGCGGTGAGCGCGCGCGCTCGTTCCAGGTACTCGTTGCGTTCCCGCAGGAGCCGGACCATCGGCCTGCGGCGGCCGAGCAGCATCCCCGACACCGCGGGGAAGAAGATGAAGAAGACCGACCCGACCGCCGCGGCCAGCAGCGACTCGGCCGGTGGCGTGGTGCGGTAGCTCTCCTGCAGCAGGCTGAACCCGCCTTGCAGCACCGTCATGAGCCCCAGCAACGCCCACAGCCGGCCGAACCGGGAGACGCGCCGGCACGCGGCGAAGACCACGAACATCGTCACGGCCTGCGCCCACAGGTTGTTGACCGCGAACAGCGGCGCGGTGAGCAGCAGCGCCCACTCCGGCCGCAGCGGCGCGAGCCACACCAGCACCGCGACCCACAGCGCGGTCGCGACGGTCAGCGCCGGGTGCGGGACCGGCGCCAGCGGTGCGAGCAGCGGCACCAGGCCGACGAGGAACGCCAGCACCGGCCACGCGACCCTCACCGCGCCAGCTCCCTCTTCGTCGTCAGCAGGCCCTGCCGGGTGAAGCAGAGCTCGAAGTCGTGCCCGTCGTCGTCGCGCACGGGGTAGCGGTAGCAGCCGGGACCGTCGGCGGGCACGCCGAAGCCGTGCGTCTCGGTCACCTCGGCCTCGTGCGTGACCGCCACCCGGTAGCCGTCGAACTCCTGCCGGGTCATCTCGCCGCGGCCGAACACCGCGATCACCACCAGCACCAGCACCGTGCCCACGGCGGGGACGACGGCGAGGACGCCGAGGCAGCCGCTGCCGACCACCCGCGGCACGGTGAGGACGTCGGCGGTGACCGGCGGCGGCGCTTCCGCGACGGCACCGGTCGCGCCCGTCTCCTCCTGGACCACCGGGTGCGCCGGCAGGTCGGCCGCCACCCGGAACCCGCCCGCGAGCCGGCCCGCGTCGAACTGCCCGCCGATGAGCGTGACCCGTTCCTCCAAGCCGATGAGCCCGCGCCGGGTGCCGCCACCGCGGGGTTCGCCGCTCGGGCCGTTGACCACCTCCACGCGCACCCGTTCGGCCACGTGCACCGACACGCGGGTCTGGGCTGACGGCGCGTGCTTGTGCACGTTCGTGAGTGCTTCACGCACGACCCGATGAACGGCCCTGCGCAGCCGTGCGTCGGCATCGGCCAGATCGTCGCCCGTCCACCGCAGGTGCACGGAGACGCCCGCGTCCTGCGACGCCGCCACGAGCCGTTCGACGTCGGCGCGCGTCCCGGCGTCCTCACCGGTCTCGGTGGCCGTGCCGAGAACGCCGAGGATCTCGCGCAGCTCGTCCATCGCGACCGCGGAGGTCTTGCGGATCAGCTCCACCTGCTCGCGCAGCTCCGGTGCCTGCTCGGCGGCGGCGGCCTCCAGTGCGCCCGCGTGCGCGGTCAGCTGCCGGAGCCGGTGGCTGAGCACGTCGTGCATCTCGCTCGCGATGTGCGCCCTGGTGTCGGACCTGGCGGTGCTCGCGGTGAGCACACGCGCGTGCTCCAGGTAGTCGTTGCGCTCCATCAGCACCTGCGTCAACGGCTTGCGGCGCCCGACGAGCGCACCGGCCACGGCCGGGAAGACCAGCAGGAACACCACCGAGAACCCGGTGCCGAGCAGGTACTCGGTGACGTTGTCGCCGTTGAGCCACGAGTGCAGCCCGCCGAACCCGGCCTGCAGCGCCGCGGTCGCGGGCACCAGCAGCCACAGCTGCCGGGCGGGGACCGTCCTGGCCACGCGGAAGACCACGAGCGAGGTGGGCGCGATCGCGAGCAGGTTGTTGACCGCGTGCAGGGGAGTGGTGAGCAGCAGCGCCGCTCGCGGCCAGCGAGCACTGACCGGCACCACCGCCGCGGCCCACACGGCGGAGGCGACCACCAGCCACGGCGCGGCGGGCCGGCCGAGCGGTGTCATGAGCGACATCAGCGCCAGCAGCAGGGCACCGCCCGCCCACAACCCGTCGCGCAGCCTCACGTTCACGGCGATCATCCTCGCCGACCGCCCCGGTGGCGCCCAGCGCCACCCGACCCCAATCCCCCAGCCACCTGGCCACGTTTTGCCGGCACGCGGGGACCCCGCGTACCCCAGGAGGGCACGCGGGGACCCCGCGTGCCCCAGGAGAGTACGAAAGCTCCCCGCGTGCACTTTCAGTTGAGTGAGTTTGCATGGGCGTGCATAATCATTCGTATGACAGTGAGGATCGCGGTCGCGGGCGCCAGCGGGTACGCGGGTGGCGAGCTGCTCCGCCTATTGCTGGGCCACCCGGACGTCGAGATCGGTGCGCTCACGGCCAACAGCAGCGCCGGTGACCAGCTGCTCAAGCACCAGCCGCACCTCCTGCCGCTCGCCGACCGACAGCTACAAGACACCACAGTCGACACCCTCAGGGGGCACGACGTGGTGTTCCTCGCACTTCCGCACGGCCACTCCGCCGAGCTCGCGGCCCAGCTCGGCGACGACACCGTCGTGATCGACTGCGGCGCCGACCACCGGCTGACCGACGCTGGCGACTGGACCCGCTGGTACGGCGGCACGCACGCGGGCTCGTGGCCCTACGGCCTGCCCGAACTGCCCGGACACCGCGAGAAGCTGGTCAACGCGCGCAGGGTCGCCGTTCCCGGCTGCTACCCGACCGTGTCGTCGTTGGCGCTCGCACCGGCCGTGGACCTCATCGAGGACGAGGTCGTCATCGTCGCCGTGTCCGGCACGTCCGGCGCCGGCAAGTCGCTGAGGACGAACCTGCTCGGCTCCGAGGTCATGGGCTCCGCGAGCGCGTACGGCGTCGGCGGCGCGCACCGGCACACGCCCGAGATCACCCAGAACCTGAGCGGCGTGGCCGGTCGGCCGGTCAAGGTCAGCTTCACGCCGGTGCTGGCGCCGATGTCGCGCGGCATCCTCGCCACGTGCACCGCCACGTTGCGCGACGGCGGTGACGTCCGCACTGCCTACGAGAAGGCGTACGCCGACGAGCCGTTCGTCCACCTCCTGCCGGAGGGCATGTGGCCGACGACGAACGCCGTCCTCGGGTCCAACGCCGTCCAGCTGCAGGTCACCGTCGACACGGACCTGAACCGCCTCGTGGTCGTGGCGGCCGTCGACAACCTGGCCAAGGGCACCGCCGGTGCCGCCGTCCAGTGCATGAACCTCGCTCTCGGCCTGCCGGAGACGACCGGCCTCTCGACCGTTGGAGTCGCACCGTGAACCGCAGCAAGGGCGTCACCGGGCCCCAGGGCTTCCGCGCGGCCGGAGTCGCCGCCGGGATCAAGGAGTCCGGTGCCCTCGACCTGACCCTCGTCGTGAACGACGGGCCGCAGGACGCCGCCGCGGGTGTCTTCACCACCAACAAGGTGAAGGCCGCACCTGTGCTGTGGTCGCAGCAGGTCGTCCAGTCCCGCCGGCTCACCGCGGTGGTGCTCAACTCCGGCGGCGCCAACGCGTGCACCGGCCCCGAGGGCTTCCAGGACACGCACGCCACCGCCGAGAAGGTCGCCGAGGTGCTCGGCACGGGCGCGGTCGACGTCGCCGTGTGCTCCACCGGCCTGATCGGTGAGCGGCTGCCGATGGACAAGGTCCTCACCGGGGTCGAGACGGCCGCGAAGGAGCTCGCGTCGTCGCAGGAGGCCGGTCTCAACGCCGCCACCGGCGTGATGACGACGGACAGCCGCCCGAAGCAGTCGTGGAAGGACTCCGGGCAGGGCTGGTCGATCGGCGGGTTCGTGAAGGGCGCGGGCATGCTCGCCCCGAACATGGCCACCATGCTGTCGGTCCTCACCACCGACGCCAGGATCTCCGGCGAGGAGCTGGACCGGGCGTTGCGCGCGGCCACCTCCAAGACTTACGACCGCCTCGACGTCGACGGCGGCACCTCGACCAACGACACCGTGCTGGTGCTCGCCTCCGGCGCCTCGGGCGTCGAGCCGTCCTACGAGGACTTCCTCGCGCTGCTCACCGAGGTCGCGGGCGACCTGGTCAAGCAGCTGCAGGGTGACGCCGAGGGCGTGACCAAGGAGGTCAGCATCACGGTGAAGCAGGCCGCCACCGAGGCCGAGGCCGTTCTCGTCGGGCGCACCGTCGCCGAGGACAACCTGGTGAAGACCGCGCTGTTCGGCTCGGACCCCAACTGGGGCCGGATCGCGATGGCGCTGGGCCGGGCCGACGCGCAGATCGACCCGGACGTGCTGCAGATCCTGATCAACGGCGTGTCGCTGTACCGCAACGGGACCCGCGACCGCGACCGGTCCGAGGCCGACCTGTCCGGCCGTGACATCGAGATCGTCATCGACCTCAACGTCGGCGAGGCCGAGGCCACGATCCTCACCACCGACCTGTCCCACGACTACGTCGAAGAGAACAGCGCATACTCATCGTGAACGCACAGGAAAAAGCGGCAGTTCTGGTCGAAGCGCTGCCGTGGCTGGAACGCTTCCGCGGCGCGCTCGTGGTCGTGAAGTACGGCGGCAACGCCATGGTCGACGACGAGCTGAAGAACGCGTTCGCCGAGGACATGGTGTTCCTGCGGCTGTGCGGCCTGCGCCCGGTCGTCGTGCACGGCGGCGGCCCGCAGATCAAGTCGATGCTCGACCGGCTCGGCATCCACAGCGAGTTCCGCGGCGGCCTGCGCGTGACCACGCCCGAAGCCATGGACGTCGTGCGGATGGTGCTCGTCGGCCAGGTCGGGCGCGAGCTCGTCGGCCTGATCAACCAGCACGGCCCGTACGCGGTCGGCATCTCCGGCGAGGACGCGCACCTGTTCACCGCCACCCGCCGCGGCGCACTCGTGGACGGCGAGGAGGTCGACATCGGCCTCGTCGGCGACATCACCAAGGTCAACCCGGACGCGGTGCTCGACATCGTGCGCGCGGGCCGCATCCCGGTCGTGTCATCGGTGGCGCCGGACGTCCACGGCGTGCCGCACAACGTCAACGCGGACACGGCGGCCGGCGCTCTCGCGGTCGCTCTCGGCGCCGAGAAGCTCGTCGTGCTCACGGACGTCGAAGGCCTGTACGCGAACTGGCCGGACCGCTCGTCGCTGCTGAACCAGGTCCGCGCCTCCGAGCTGGAACGGATTCTGCCGGGCCTGGACAGCGGCATGATCCCGAAGATGGAGGCCTGCCTGCGCGCGGTGCGCGGCGGCGTCCCGCAGGCGCACGTGATCGACGGCCGGCTGGCCCACAGCGTTCTGCTCGAAGTCTTCACCTCCGAAGGTGTCGGAACCATGGTGTTGGGGGACAAGTGACCACGCGTTGGCAACAGTCCATGATGGACAACTACGGCACACCGTCGCTGCAGCTCGAACGCGGTGAGGGCGCGCACGTCTGGGACGCCGACGGCAACCGCTACGTCGACCTGCTGACGGGTCTCGCCGTCAACGCGCTCGGCCACGCGCACCCGGCGATCGTCGAGGCGGTCTCGACGCAGATCGCGAAGCTCGGCCACACCGGCAACCTGTACGTCAACGAGCCCGCCCTGAAGCTGGCCGAGCGCCTGCTCGACATCGCGGGCGAGCCCGGCAAGGTCTTCTTCTGCAACTCCGGCGCCGAGGCCAACGAGGCGGCGCTGAAGATGGCCCGCCTCACCGGCCGCACGAAGGTCGTCTCGACCGTCGGCGGGTTCCACGGCCGCACGATGGGCGCGCTGACGCTCACCGGCCAGGAACCCAAGCGCGCGCCGTTCGCACCGCTCGTCCCCGGCGTCGAGCACGTCCCGTTCGGTGACGTGGCCGCACTCGAAGCCGCGATCGACGACGACACGGCGGCGTTCATCGTCGAGCCGATCCAGGGCGAGCAGGGCGTCGTCGTCGCTCCGGCGGGCTACCTCCAGGAGGTCCGCCGGATCACCGCCGAGCACGGCGCGCTGTTCATCCTCGACGAGGTGCAGACCGGCATCGGCCGCCTCGGCACGTGGTTCGCGTTCCAGCAGGCCGGGATCGTGCCGGACGTCCTGACGCTCGCCAAGGGCATCGGCGGTGGCCTGCCGCTGGGCGCCACCATCGGCTTCGGCGCGGCGGCTGAGCTGTTCAAGCCCGGCCACCACGGCACGACCTACGGCGGCAACCCGGTGTGCTGCGCCGCCGGGCTCGCCGTGCTCGACACGATCGCCTCCGAAGGCCTGCTGGAGCACGTCTCCGCGGTGGGCAAGGAGATCGCCACCGGTGTCGAGGCGTTGCACCACCCCGCGATCACCGGGGTCCGGGGAGCCGGTCTGCTGCTCGGCATCACGCTGCGCGAGGCGGTCTCGGCGAAGGCCGCGGCGGCCGCGCAGAAGGCCGGTTACCTCATCAACCCCATCCAGCCCGACGTGCTGCGGCTCGCCCCGCCGCTGGTGCTGGACGAATCCGACGCGCAGTCGTTCGTGGCCGCGCTGCCGACCTTCTTCGAGGAGCAGGCGTGACTCTGCGGCACTTCCTCCGCGACGACGACCTGACGACCGCCGAGCAGGCCGCCGTCCTCGACCTCGCGGACACCTACAAGGCCGACCGGTTCACCGCGAAGCCGCTGGCGGGCCCGAAGTCCGTCGCCGTGATTTTCGAGAAGAACTCGACCCGCACCCGGCTGTCGTTCGAGGTCGGCATCGCCCAGCTCGGCGGCAACCCGGTGATCATCGACGGCCGCTCCATGCAGCTCGGCCGCGAGGAGACCATCGAGGACACCTCGCGAATCCTGTCCGGGTACGTCGACGCCGTGGTGTGGCGGACGTTCGCCCAGGCCCGCATGGAGGCGATGGCCTCCGTGTCGCGGGTTCCCGTGGTCAACGCGCTGACCGACGAGTTCCACCCGTGCCAGGTGCTCGCCGACCTCCAGACGATCCGCCGCCGCTACGGCACGCTGGCCGGCCTCACGCTGACGTACCTCGGTGACGGCGCCAACAACATGGCGCACTCGCTGCTGCTGGGCGGCGCCACGGCGGGGATGCACGTCCGCATCGGCGCACCGGCCGGGTTCGTGCCCAACCCGCAGTTCCTGGAGGACGCCAAGAAGCGGGCGGCCGAGACCGGTGGCTCGGTGGCGCTGATCAGCGACCCGCGCGAGTCGGTCGACGGCTCCGACGTGCTGGTCACCGACACGTGGACGTCCATGGGCCAGGAGAACGACGGCAAGGACCGCGTCGGCCCGTTCCGGCCGTACCAGGTGAACGCCGACCTGCTGGCCGCGACCGGCAAACCGGACTCGACGGTGCTGCACTGCCTGCCCGCGCACCGCGGCTGGGAGATCACCGACGAGGTGCTCGACGGCCCGCAGTCGCTGGTGTGGCAGGAGGCGGAGAACCGGCTGCACGCCCAGAAGGCGCTGCTCGTGTGGTTGCTGGAGCAGTCGTCATGACCCGCACCGCCCGGCAGGGCCGCATCGTCGAGATCGTCAGCCAGCAGGCCGTCCGCAGCCAGTCCGAGCTCGCGAAGCTGCTGGCCGCGGAAGGCATCGAGGTCACGCAGGCCACGCTGTCGCGCGACCTCGACGAGCTCGGCGCGGTCAAGCTGCGCGGACCCGACGGCGGTGCGCCGGTCTACGTGATCCCGGAGGACGGCAGCCCGGTGCGCGGCGTGCAGGGCGGCACCACCCGGCTGGTGCGGCTGCTCAGCGAGTGGCTGGTGTCGGCCGACTCGTCGGGCAACCTCGCGGTGCTGCGCACCCCGCCCGGTGCCGCGCAGTTCCTGGCCAGCTCGCTCGACCGGGCCGCGCTGCACGAGGTCGTCGGCACGATCGCCGGCGACGACACGATCCTGGTCGTGGCCCGCGAGCCGATGACCGGCGCGGAGCTGGCCGAGCGGCTCACCGCGCTGGCCTCGGTCAACGGCGATGAATGACCACCCGGTGCACGCCGTCGTGACGTTCGACGAGGGCGTGCCGGTCGCGGTGGACGGCGAGACGCTGACCGTGCCCGAGGCCGTGCGGGAGCTGAACTTCCGCGCCGGCGTGGTGCGGTCCAGCCTCGGTTCGGTGGCGCTGCGGGTGGCGCGGACGGCGATCCGCGGTGGCTCCGGCGAGGTCGACATCACGCTGTCCGAGGGGCGCGTGGTGGGCATCGTCGCCCGTTCGGAAGAATCCCTCTACGACTTCGCTAGCTGAAAGTTGCGTGCAATGAGTTCCTTGTGGGGTGGCCGGTTCGAGTCGGGACCGGCCGAGGCGATGGCCCGCCTGTCGCTGTCGACGCACTTCGACTGGCGGCTGGCGCCGTACGACATCGCCGGCTCGCGTGCGCACGCCCGTGTGCTGCACGCGGCGGGCCTGCTCACCGACGACGAGCTCGCCGGCATGCACAAGGCGCTGGACGAGCTGCTGGCCGACGTCGAGTCGGGCGCGTTCACGCCGGTGCTGGAGGACGAGGACGTCCACACGGCCCTGGAGCGCGGCCTGATCGACCGCGCGGGCGCCGAGCTGGGCGGCAAGCTGCGCGCGGGCCGGTCCCGCAACGACCAGGTGGCGACGCTGTTCCGGATGTGGCTGCGCGACGCCGCCCGCCGGGTCGCCGCGGGCGTGCTGGACGTCGTGGACGCGCTGGCGGGACAGGCCGAGACGCACTTCGGTGCCGTCATGCCGGGCCGCACCCACCTGCAGTCCGCGCAGCCCGTGCTGCTCTCGCACCACCTGCTGGCGCACGCGCACTCGTTGCTGCGCGACGTCGACCGCCTGCACGACTGGGACAAGCGCGCGGCGTTCTCGCCGTACGGCTCCGGTGCGCTGGCCGGCTCCTCGCTGGGCCTCGACCCCGCGAAGGTGGCCGCCGACCTGGGCTTCTCCGCACCGGTCGAGAACTCCATCGACGGCACCGCCGCACGCGACTTCGCCGCCGAGATCGCGTTCGTGCTCGCCATGGTGAGCGTGAACCTGTCGCGGATCGCGGAAGAGGTCATCATCTGGACCACCGCCGAGTTCCGGTTCGCCGTCCTCGACGACGCGTGGTCGACCGGCTCGTCGATCATGCCGCAGAAGAAGAACCCGGACGTCGCCGAGCTGGCGCGCGGCAAGTCGGGCCGGCTGATCGGCAACCTCACCGGGCTGCTGGCGACGCTGAAGGCCCAGCCGCTCGCGTACAACCGCGACCTCCAGGAGGACAAGGAACCGCTGTTCGACTCGGTCGAACAGCTCGAACTGCTGCTCCCGGCGTTCGCGGGCATGGTCGCGACGCTCAAGTTCGACGTCGACCGGATGGCCTCGCTCGCGCCGGCCGGGTTCACGCTCGCCACGGACATCGCGGAGTGGCTGGTGCGCGAAGGCGTCCCGTTCCGCGTGGCGCACGAGGCCGCGGGTGCGTGCGTGCGCGCGGCGGAGTCCCGTGGCGTGGGCCTGGAGGACCTCACCGACGAGGAGTTCGCGGCGATCTCGCCCGCGTTGACGCCTTCGGTCCGTTCGGTGCTCACGATCGAGGGCTCGATCGCGTCCCGCAACGCCCACGGCGGCACGGCACCCCCGCGGGTCCGCGAACAGCTGGACGCGTTGGTGGCCAAGGCATCGGCGGCCCGTGAGTTCTAGGCTGCTCACCCGGGAGGAGCTGGCGGTCGACCCGGTCGACGCGTCCCGGCTCCTCCTGGGGTCCTTCCTGGAGACCGGCGGCGTGCGCGTGCGCATCGTCGAGGTGGAGGCGTACCGGGGCGGCGACGACCCGGCGTCGCACTGCTACCGCGGCAAGACGCCCCGCAACGAGGTCATGTTCGGCCCGGCCGGCCATCTGTACGTGTACTTCGTCTACGGCATGCACTTCTGCGCCAACGTCGTTTCGCTGACCGACGGCGTGCCCGGTGCGGTGCTCTTGCGCGCGGGAGAGGTCGTCGAGGGCGAGGACATCGCGTTCTCCCGCCGCCCGGCCTCGCGTTCCGCGGCGGAACTGGCCAAGGGACCCGCACGGCTGTGCAAGGTCCTCGGGCTGGACCGCGGCTCCAACGGCCTCGACCTGACGTCTGCTGACTCGCCGGTGCGGTTGTACGCGGGCGACCCGGTGACGACCGTGCACTCCGGACCGCGCGTGGGTGTCGCCGTGGCGATGGACGTGCCGTGGCGGTTCTGGATCGACTCCCCGTCCGTGTCGACCTACAAGCGCGGCGGGAAACGGCGCGCGAGCCCGGCACCGGAGTCGAGCTGACCTGTCCGGTGAGGACGGGACGGGCGGGGTGACGTGCTCGGCCACCCCGCCGCCGTCGGCTACGGCCGCACCGTGGTCCTGCGGTACCAGGCCCTGCGGTGGTCCACCGGCAGCGCCAACCGGGTGATCAGGCTCGTCAGCAGCGTGCCGATGAGCAGCCAGAGCACCGCGGCCAGGCCCTCGTTGAACAGCACCGCCACCTTGGGGCTGTCCGGCGTGAACAGGCCCTCCAGGCCCAGGGTGATCCCGTCCGCCCAGCCCGCGACGAACTGGAAGAACCCGTTGGTCGCGTTGGCATCGGCGATCACCAGGAAGATGTGCACCAGAAGCACGATGGCGAACACCCAGCACACGACGTCGATGACCGCGCAGACGCTGTGCACGGTGCGCACCTTGCGGTACGTGTCGTCGCGGCGCTCGACCACTTCCTCGACGACCGGCTCGTTCACCCGCTCGTTCACGCGCGGCAAGCGCTCGGTGGGCCGCCGTAACTCCGCATCACGTGGGTCTGTCATGGCGCTGGCGTACCCGTCCGCGTACCGGGTCGAAACACGTTGGACCAGGTAGGCGACAATGAGACGCGTGAGCGAGCACATCCTTGACGAACTGTCCTGGCGCGGCCTGATCGCGACGTCCACCGACCTCGACGCACTCCGGAAGGACCTGGCCGCCGGCCCGCTCACCCTCTATTGCGGTTTCGACCCGACGGCGCCGTCGCTGCACGCGGGCAACCTCGTGCCGCTGCTGATGCTGTCGCGGTTCCAGCGGGCGGGCAACCGGCCCATCGTGCTGGCCGGCGGTGCCACGGGCATGATCGGCGACCCGCGCGACACCGGCGAGCGCACGCTGAACTCGCTCGACACCGTCGCCGAGTGGGCCGACCGGATCCGCGGCCAGCTGGAGCGGTTCGTCGAGTTCGACTCCTCGGCCACGGGCGCCGTCGTCGAGAACAACCTCAACTGGACCGGCCAGGTCACCGCGCTGGAGTTCCTGCGCGACGTGGGCAAGCACTTCTCGGTCAACGTCATGCTGTCGCGGGAGACGGTGAAGCGCCGGCTCGAGTCGGACGGCATGTCCTACACCGAGTTCAGCTACCTGCTGCTGCAGTCGAACGACTACCTGGAGCTGCACCGCAAGTACGGCACCTCGCTGCAGATCGGCGGCTCCGACCAGTGGGGCAACATCGTCGGCGGCGTCGACCTGATCCGCCGGGTCGAGGGCAAGCACGTGCACGCGCTGACCGCACCGCTGGTCACCGACGCCGAGGGCCGCAAGTTCGGCAAGTCCACCGGCGGCGGCAACGTGTGGCTCGACCCGGAGATGACCTCGCCGTACGCCTGGTACCAGTACTTCGTCAACGTCGGTGACGCCGACGTGCTCCGCTACCTGCGGCTCTTCACGTTCCTCTCCCGCGAGGAGCTCGGCGAGCTGGAGCGGGAGACGGCGGAGAAGCCGCACCTGCGCTCGGCGCAGAAGCGGCTCGCGCAGGAGTTCACCGACCTGGTGCACGGCAAGCGCGCGACGGAGCAGGTGCAGCTGGCCTCTCAGGCGCTGTTCGGCCGGGGCGAGCTGCGGGACCTGGACGAGTCGGTGCTGAAGGCCGCCCTGGCGGAGGCGCCGACCGGTGACGTCCGGCTCGCGGACGAGCCCACGATCGTCGACCTGCTGATCGCCGGTGGGCTGGCGGACAGCAGGGGAGCCGCGCGGCGCACGGTGAACGAGGGTGGTGCCTACGTGAACAACGCGAAGGTGACCGACGAGGAGTGGAAGCCGTCGTCGTCGGACCTGCTCCACGGTGAGTGGCTGGTCCTCCGCCGGGGGAAGCGCAACAACGCCGGCGTGCGGGTAGCGCTCTGACCTGGGTCTACAGCTGTCCGAAGGCCGTCTGTCCCGCACGGGGCGGGCGGCCTTCGATCTTTCTGAACGTGATCGCGGTCACAGTGTGCAGGGGATCGGGGCTGCGATAGCGTGTTCGTGGGTCCTGTACGGGGCTGTTGACCTGCGGTTTCACCACCGCGGGTGAACGGTTTGCCCCCGATTTGACCCCGAGTTGGCGTGCGTGTAACTTTCTCCATGTCAGCGCGAAACGGGCCGGGAACACCGGAACGGAGCGCGACGAGGGTCACGAACCAAGCTTCCACGGACTGTGGTAGAGTGGGTGACCGAGAAACGACGAAGACCCAGCCGGTAGCTCGTCTGAGCTCAGAGGCCAAGGGCGTCGGAAGTTTCAACAACAAGCTTATGTACGACACAGCCTCGGATCGAGTCGCCGTGCGGCGGACCGTGATGATGAGCGCGTGTTCTTTGAGAACTCAACAGCGTGCCGATAACACAGCCAGTAATATGAATACTCCTCGTCAGGAGTATTCCTTTGAGTAGCTAGAC